>JBBQQL010000036.1:0-28947 GCA_038215995.1 Lysobacterales bacterium | reverse complement strand
GGTACCTTCAAAGGCGCCGTCGTCACAGGTAAGCGTGATCTCCAGCCCGCGGCCGAAACTGATCGGGCCGGGTACCGGTATGCGCCGCACGATGGGTGCGGAGGCGACCGATTTGATGCCCTCGATCTGCCGCCGCGCGCCGGAGTCGAACTCGTCGCAATACAGCGTCAGCATCTCGCGCAGCGCACCGGCGCCGTGCTCGCCGCCATCGCCGAGCAGTGAGGCGTAGTTGAGTTGAAGGTGGCTGAGCAGACGCCACGCGGTCTCGCCGGTGGCGGTGGGTGCGCGCGGCTTGGTCGGGCCGGCAACGCAACGGACAGCCTGCACCGGCGCGCCGGCTTCCATCGTGAAATCGGTGGCGCCCTTGCCCACCGGCATCTGCAGTGGCAGGTCACGGTTGGTGCAAAGCAGCTGCATGCCGATCTGGCGCAGACTGGTGGAGAACGGCGCGTCACGCGCGTCCACCAGCGAGATGAACATCTCGTTGCCGATGTAGCTGGAACGGGCGCCGTTCACCTGCTGCTTGGACGACAGCAGACGCGGCTCGCGCCGCACCGTGTAGAAGGCGGCGGTGCCGCTGTGCCAGCTGCGTTCGTCGCAACCGTAGAACGGCTGGAAGCGCAGGTCGGGCTCCTGTCGGTCACCGAAGCCTTCCACGTCGCTGATCGAGTGCACCTCGAAATCCATCGGCCGGGTGCGATCGGCCAGCACGTGGTATTCGGTCTTGCCCGGCTGCAGATGGATGCGGTCGGCGCGACGCGGAAACAGGTTGATCGCCGGCGTGCAGAACAGGCGGAAGTTGCCTGCGTCCACCGCGTTGTGCAGACGTGCCACGCTGCGGTCGAACAGCACCACGATCTCGAACTCGCTGCCCTGGGAGCGCGAGAGTACCGAGCGCAGGCCAGTGAACACCGTGAACAGAAAGCGCTCGGGGCAGGCGAAATATTCCTGCAGCAGCCGGTAGCCGCTGAACGAGCGCGCGGTGTAGGGAATCAGCGCCTCGTCTTCATGGAAGCCCTTGGCCTGAATCGAGTCGGCCGGGAAGCTGGCGCTGACCATCGCACCGCCGGCGCCTGGTGCGCGCACGAGGTAGCTCACGGCATTGCCGAGCAGTTGTTCGTACAGACGCTTGGGCAACTCATCAGCACCGGCCAGAAAAACTGGCAACTCGTCCAGCGCCAGCGCATGGGCCGGCGCACCGGCGGTTACCCGGAACTTCAGCCGCAGGCCGGCACGTACCGTCTTGCCCTCAGGAATCGGCACACCGGCGGCGGCCACCGCAGCGGGCGTCTCGAAGTATTTCGCCTCGGTCAATTCCAGCGGCCACAAGGTGACATCGTGCGCGGTACGGTATTCGCACGCCGTGCGGTCATCGCGCCCGGTCTGGCTGCGCAGCGCCGCCTGCCGTTTCACCACATGTCCGGTAACCAGCGCGGCCTCTTTCAGGTCCGGCTGCAGTTGCACCACCGCCATCGATGGCAGCGGCGTGAGGTAATGCGGGTAGATCATTTCCAGCAAATGCTGGGTGAACACCGGGTACTGCGCATCGAGCTTGAGCTGCACCCGGGCGGCCAGAAAGGCGAAGCCTTCCAGCAGCCGCTCGACATACGGGTCGGCACACTCGAAGCCCTCCAGCCCGAGGCGGCCGGCAATCTTGGGGTATTCGCGGGCGAATTCGCCGCCCATTTCGCGCACGTGCTGCAACTCGCGGTTGTAATAGCGGATCAGGCGTGGGTCCATGGGGTTCAGCCGAAGCCCTCGCTGACTTTGAAGGTACCGGTTTCGAGATCGACCTCGGTCTTCAGGAACAGGTTCATCGGAATCGGCTGTGCCCACATTTCCGATTCGATGTTGAACACCAGCGACTGACGGTCCATCCGTGCGCTGTCGGCATTGACGGTGACGCGCAGGGTGCTGGCGGTAAGCCGCGGCTCGAACGCGACGATGGCAGCGCGCAGTTGTCGCTGCAGCATGCTCGCATCCACACCGGACAAGGCTGTGCCGGTCAAGTCGGGAATACCGAAGTTGAGCACCGAGCGGGCCACTTCCGGATAGTCGGCCAGCTCATCGTCCGCGCAAAGATTGACGCAGTTGAGCAGCCAGGACATGTCGCGGGTAACGCACTCGCGCAGTCGATTGGCCGAGATCACGCGCTTCTCGCGGCTTTCCTCGTGCTTGGTCGGCTCGTCATCGGTGAGCCGGTCGAGCAGCGAGGGCTGCAGTCGTTCCTGGGTGGTCAGCTCGGCCATGGCGCGGCTCGCCCCACTCAGTCGACGTTGAAAGTGATGGAGCGAACGTCCAGCAACGGGTAGTCACCGGCATCGGTGGCCAGCATGCGCTGACCTTCGCCCACCTGCAGCCCGTCGGCCAGTTCGACCCAATCGGTCTTGCGCGCCAGCACGATGTCGCCGTCGCTGGAGCCTTGCGCCGCCGGGTAGCGGCACGGCACGAAGCCTACCGCCTGGCCGCCGTTGGCCCAGGTGATCTGGACCGGCGCCCAGACCTTGTCGCGCAGGTCACTGGGTGCCTCGAAGACGAGCTCGCGAATGCGCGCGAACGGTACCCAGGCGTAGCCACCCTTGGTAATGATTTCCAGGCAGGGTCCGAAGCGCGGATCGGCATCGCCGATCCATTCGAACGGGTTGCCATCGATGCTGCCGCTTAATGCCGGTGCCTGCTCGAAAGCCTGCTCACGCAAGCCTGCCGCCTGGCCGTAATGACCCTCGGCATGGAGCTTGAATGCCTGCAGCAACAACGCCAGCCACTGCGCCGGTTCGCCGATGATCACCGGCGCGCGCTGGCCAGCCAGCACCTCGGCCCGCACCAGCTCCCCGGCCAGGGCCACATCGTAGGCACCCACCATCAAGGCGTTGAGCGGATCGAGCTCGCCCGCCACCTTGAGCTGGTTCTGCGCCCGCTGCCACTGCCCCAACAGGGACAGCAACTGGAACATGAAGACTCGCCGCCTGGCATCTGCCGGGTGGCTGCGTACCTGCACGGTAAGGGCTTGCAGCGCCTCGTCCAGCCGGCCTTCCTTGAGCATGTTTTCGGGGGTGGTATCCACGCGAACGCCTTGGTTGACTGGAGGGACGAGAACGCTGTGCCGAGGTGCTTAGGCCGCAGCAACCTTTTGCATGTCGTAGGTGAAGTCTTTCGCGCCACCTTGCGCTGCACCCTTGTCGTCCTGCGGCTGGAACGAGTATTTGAACTTGCCGAAGTGCAGGGTGATGTTCTCGGTCAGACGATCCTCGCCACCGCTCCCGCCGGTGGAGTACGAGGTGACCAAAATGCCTTCGCTGAGCTCGATGGTCAGGAAGTCGGTCTGCGCGCCGGTGGCGTTGGTGACATACAGCCACGCCGTATCGATGCGACCGCCAGTGCAGACAGCGTTGAGCAGCGCGTTGGAGCAGCTGTCGACGTACTTGGTAATGGAAATATCCTGCACGTTGGCCTTGCCACCGCTGGCACCGGAACCACCGTGCAGGTCACCGGTGTTGCTGGCGCCCCAGGACCAGGCAAGGATCGGAACCTCACCGGTGTGCTTGGCGTGCTTGGACGAGCCCTCGACTTTTACTTTGCCGGAGCCGAACTTGATATGCATGTCGAATGCCATGAAACCTCTCCTTGATTGCCTGATGATTGATGGATGACGCTGCCTGGGGACGCCCCCGTGCAGGCGATCGATCCGCTGTTGTCACGCTCGCTCTGCGGAACATCGCCGGTCATCGAGCGGCGACCACACCGTCGAACATGACCTTTGAGCCGTTTTATTGCTGGTTTCTTGCCGCTCCGTGAACTTAGCCCCCGGCGCAACAGCGGCGCCTGGCCGCTGTTGCCAACCCTCTGTGATCAGGCCTTGGCTGCCGACGGCAGACGCGAGACCAGTCGCAGCGATACGGTGAGGCCCTCGAGCTGGTAATGCGGCTTGAGGAAGAACTTCGAGGTGTAGTAACCCGGTGCACCCTCCACTTCCTCCACCACCACCTCGGCGGCCGACAGCGGCTTGCGTGCCTTGGTCTCTTCGCTGGAGTTGGCCGGATCGCCATCGACGTAGTTCATGACCCAGTTGGTGAGCCAGCTCTGCATCTGTTCGCGGCTACTGAACGAGCCGATCTTGTCGCGCACGATGCACTTCAGGTAATGCGCGAAGCGGCTGGCCGCGAACAGATACGGCAGGCGGCAACTGAGCGCCGCGTTGGCGGTGGCGTCCGGGTCGTCGTATTCCTCCGGCTTGGCCAGCGACTGCGCACTGATGAAGGCAGCCATGTCCGAGTTCTTGCGATGAACCAGCGGCATCAGGCCCATCTTGTCCAGCTCGGCCGAACGGCGATCGGTGATCGCGATCTCGGTGGGGCACTTCATGTCCACGCCGCCATCGTCGCTGGGGAAGGTATGCGTGGGCAGGCCTTCCACCGCGCCGCCGGATTCAATACCGCGGATGCGCGAGCACCAGCCGTACTCCTTGAACGAGCGGTTGATGTTCACCGCCATCGCATAGGCGGCGTTCTGCCAGGTGTACTTGGAGGAATCGGCACCGGCGGTGTCTTCCTCGAAATTGAACTCCTCCACCGGGTTGGTGGTGGCACCATACGGCAACCGGGCCAAGGTCCGCGGCATGGTCAGGGCAAGATACTTGGCATCGTCGGACTCGCGCAGCGAACGCCACGCGGCGTAATCCGGGGTGGAGAAAATCTTGGCCAGGTCACGCGGGTTGGACAACTCATTCCAGCTGTCCATGCCCATCAGGCCGGAGTTGGCTGCCGCAATGAACGGCGCATGCGACGCGGCTGCCACCTGGGCGATACCGCCGAGCAGTTCCACATCCGGCGGGCTGTGATCGAAGTAGTAGTCGCCGACCAGGCAGCCATAGGGTTCGCCACCGAGCTGACCATATTCCTCTTCATACATCTTCTTGAAGATCGGGCTCTGGTCCCAGGCGGTGCCCTTGTAGCGCTTGAGGGTCTTGCCCAGCTCCTTCTTGGAGATGTTCATCACGCGGATCTTCAATTGCTGATCCGTCTCGGTGTTGCTCACCAGGTGATGCAGGCCACGCCACGCACTTTCCAGCTTCTGGAAATCCTCGTGATGCATGACCAGGTTGAGCTGTTCGCTGATCTTGCGATCAAGCTCGGCGACATAGGCGTTGATGGTCTGGGTGACGTCGTCGGAGACGATGTCGGATTTGCTCAGCACCTGCTCGGCGAGCGTGCGTACCGCGGATTCGACCTCGCCCTTGGCGCGGTCGCTCTTCGGCTTGAACTCCTTGTTCAGCAGCGCAGCGAAGTCACCCGCTTCGATGGTTTCGGTAGCGCCGCCCTGTTCGGCCAGTTTCTCGGTTGCCATGTGCTTACTCCCCGTCCTTGCCGGCGTCGTCGGGCTTGGGCGCCGACACCAGTGATTGCAGTAGTGCCGGATCGTTGATCGCCTGGGCGATCAGCTTTTCCGCACCGGCCTTGCCGTCCATGTAGGTGCCCAGGTTGGCCAGCTGCGTGCGCGCCTCCAGCAACTTGGCGACCGCGCCGACCTTGCGGGCAACCGCCGCCGGCGAGAAGTCGTCCATGCTTTCGAAGGTGACGTCGACGCTGAGGTTGCCTTCACCGGTAAGCGTGTTGGGCACGGCGAACGCGACGCGCGGTTTCATCGACTGCAGACGCTGATCGAAGTTGTCCACGTCGATTTCCATCGCCTTGCGGTCCTCGACCCCTGGAAGTTCGGCGTTGTTGGCACCGGAAAGGTCCGACATCACGCCCATGACGAAGGGCACCTGAACCTTTTTCTGGGCACCGTAGACCTCGACGTCGTACTCGATCTGTACGCGTGGCGCCCGGTTTCGCGCGATGAATTTCTGACTGCTTTGCTTTGCCATGCGATGTCTCCTGGACGAGGGTCTACCGGTGATGAGGACGGGCTGGAGGCGTGAACGGAACAGCAGGGTGCGAGCCGCGAAAAGCCGCCGCATACGCCATGCAAAATTTCATTCGCAACCCCCTACAGATACGGAACCGGCCGCCAGTGACGGCCGCGGCGTGCGTGACACTGCCCGGGCGGATTCACCACCAGACAGTTGCAAGCCTTTCCATTGGGTTAGTGCGCGTGCCCGCAGCCAAACTGGTCAGATCGACCAAAGCGCTGTTCAGGAAATATTCATTAAACCAGGCGTCTCACCAAGTGCAGTTGCCCCTGGCGAGGTCGGGCCGATGATTCAGCACTGGCGATCAGACAGACGGGCGTACCGTCAACCCAGCAATTCGCGCTGCAACCAGGCGCGGGCCAGGCGCCACTCGCGCTGCACCGTGGCCGGAGAGATGCCCATGGCTGCGCCGATCTGGTCGGCCGTCAAACCGACGAAGAAGCGCAGTGAGACGATATTCGCCTGCCGCGGATCGATCTGCTCGAGCGCCTCCATGCACTCGCTCAGGGCGGCATAGTCGACCTCACCACTGAAGGCACCGGAGATTTCCGACAACTCCACCCGGTCGTGTTGCTGCGGACGCTTGGCGGCCTTGCGCCGCCGTGCCGCATCGATCAGCACTTCGCGCATGGCGCGCGCCGCCACGCCAAGAAGATGGCCGCGATTCTCCCAGGCCGGTGCGTTGCCACCGAATACTTTCAGATACGCCTCGTTGACCAGGGCGGTGGCACTGAGCGTGCGCTCGCTGCTGTTTTGACGCAGCTGCGCACCCGCCAGGCGATGTAATGCGGCGTACATTTGCCGCATGGCCGCGTCCAATGCGTCGGGATCACCTGCCTGCGCCGAATGCAGCAGGCGGGTCACGTCGGCTTGTTTGTCGATGAGATTCATTTGGACAAGTCTGATCAATGTGGGATGACGGCGTTGGGCAAGGGACAGGTACCAGCTTCGGCAGCGGAAGTTGCCGCCGTTCGACCCGGCCGAACCGCCGCAAGTTTCCGAAAGTCGATCGAGTTGCGACTGCACGGCCCCCAGCGCGTGTCGGCGACCGCCTCACTGGTCGCCGCCAGGCTCGCCGCCTCCAGCATGTTGCCACGCGCTGCCTCGATCCTGACCTGCAACAGATCGGCGTCCAGAGCCCGGTAGCTTTCCGGGGCGGTCTTGCTGCGGGCGTTGAACCCACGCACGGCCTGTAGCCAGCTATCAGCCTGACTGATCTTGCCTTGCTTCAGCGCTGCCTCGCCCAGCCCCGCCAGACTGGCCGCATAGGTAGCTGATGCCAACCGCTGTTCGCGCGCGCCCAGCAGCTCGCGCGCCGAGAGAAACTGCCAGGTGGCCTGGTCGGCTCGCCCGGCATGCAGCGAAACCGAAGCGAGCACGTTGAGACTCTGCGCCAGGTTGACGATCGCCCGCACCGAGCCCGTCTTGCTGCGCGCCCGCAACTGGGCAAGGTGCGGCAACAGCAACGCCTGTGCGTCGGCATCGCGACCCAGCTCGAGGTATTGCGCGGCGAGCGCGTTGAGGGTGCTGAAATAGAAGTCCGGCGAGGCGTCGGCATAGTCACCGGCTACGCGAGTGGCGCGTTCCAATGCGCTCACCGCGTCGCTGGTGCGCCCCATCTGGGCGAGTGCGCCACCAAAGTAGCTGAGCAGCACAGCCAGACTGGGTCCGGGCGTAACGATGACCCTGTCATAGTCAGCAATGGCCTGACGGAATCTGTCCACCGCATCGGCGGGGTCGGCCCGCATCGACACCAGCGCTTGCACGAAGCGGTAATAGACCAGGGTCGGATCATCGGCAACATAGATCCCTTTGGCTTCGTCCAGCGCGCGCGTCGCCTGCCGCTGCGCGGACTGGTCGTCATCCATCGAGGCATCGGTCATGGCCAGCACGGCCAGTGCTTGCACGTGCAGTTCGCGATCGTGCACCGGATCTGCCTCCAGCCGCGTGAGGATGATCAGGATCTGCCGGCGCACCTCGGCCAAGGGCAGGTCCAGCACACCCAGGTGGTTGTAGAGCTGGTTGATATCGACCCGCATGATCGCCTTGGCATGATCGCCAGACGCCTGGGCCAGCAGCTTGACTGCCTCGTCGTTGGCAACGATCGCCGAGGGCAGATCCAGCACCGTGGAGTAAGCGCGACCCAGCGCAGCCAGAACCTCGCCCCGCTCAAGCAGGCCGGCATCATAGGTGGCCTGCAACCGACGCGCCTCCTTCAACAGGGTCAGTGCGGGCGCTCCGAGACTGAGCTGGTTGTAAGAGCGCGCCATGGACAGCAACAGGCTTGCACGCACCTCCGGCGCAATGTCGGTGCGGCTGGCCAGCGTGGCAGCACCGCGATCCAGCACCTGGCGCACGGTGACGTGGCTGCCACCAGCATGGGTCGGATCGGCGTTTTCGAACAGATCCTGCATGAAGCCGGCAATGGCCTGGGTCTTGTCACGCTCAATTTCGACCCGGCGCAGTTGCGATTCACGTTCGAACAGGAAACCGAGAAACATCGCCAGGATCACCGCCGTCAGCCCCATGCCTACCCGATGTCGGCGCAGGAAGAGGCCGGCACGGTACCAGCGATGACCACGGCGCGCGCGCACCGGACGCAGATCCAGGAATCGCCGCAGGTCGGCGCTGAGTTCGCCCACGTTGGCATAGCGTTCGACGGGATGGCGCCGCAGCGCCTTCATCACGATGGCATCGATATCCGCCGGCACCTCACGGACCGGCGCATCCGGCGTCGGCTTGTCGCGGCGCAGGCGCCGACTCGGCGGCAAGATCGGACCACCGACGATCGCATTGGAAAGATCCAGCGGGGAATCCGTATTGCCGGCGCTGAAAGGCCGCTCGCCGCAAACAAGCTGGTACAGCACGACGCCCAGCGACCACACATCCGCGCGCGTGCCCAATGGCTCGCCACGAACCTGCTCGGGGCTGGCGTAAGCCAGGGTGAGCGCCCGCTGCATGGTCACCGTCTGCGCCGAGGCCTGGCCACCGACCTGATCGAGCAGACGGGCAATGCCGAAATCAAGCAGTTTCGGCTCACCATCGGCGGTGACCAGAATATTGGCCGGCTTGATATCGCGATGAATCACCAGCCGCTCATGCGCGTGGCGCACGGCGGCACACACCTTGAGAAAAAGTACGACCCGCCTGCGCAGTGAAAGGCTGTGCCGCTCGCACCACTCGTCGATGCGTTCGCCCTCGACGTACTCCAGGGCGAGAAACGGGCGGCCATCACCGGTGCTGCCCGCATCGATCAGGTTGGCGATGCCCGGATGATTGAGCGTGGCGAGAATGCGCCGCTCCTCGACAAACCGCTTCAGCACACCCTGCTGCATTACGTGACCGGTATTGATGAACTTCAACGCCACCCGCTGCCGGATCTCGCCCGCGCCGCCCTCATCCAGCAGCCGCTCAGCCAGATAAACCACGCCCATGCCACCCTCGCCCAGCTGCCGCACGAGGCGATACCGGCTTTGTCGTGAACCGGCCACGCTGGATCCGGAAATATCGTCCAGCTCACTGAGCAGCGGGAACACCAGCGGCAATTCGGAGGTGCTTTCGGCCGCATGCAGCATCCAGTAGACCTCGTCGCGCAGCTCCTCGTCACCGCCACAGGCGGTCTCGATGTAGGCGGTCCGCCGCGAACACTCCAGGTCCAATGCCGCCAGGGCAATGGGTTTGGCACGCGCATAGCGCTGCCTGCTGTGCTTGTTCATGGAGCGCCCCCCTGCGCGGCCTCTGGGCAAATGCCAGGCCGCGAGTATAGGCCGGGCGATGCACCTCCACGAATCAGAAAGAGTCGAAGTACCCATGCCGCGCGCTGTGACGGCTCTCCATACTTCAACGCATGGACAACCAACTCGCTGAGCTTGCTCGAGATCCGCTGTTCTGGAGCAGGCCGGCCGGGAGACCCCTGCGGTGGCGCCCTTGGTATCAGAGCGGCGTGCGGCCCGACACTCGAAGCGCCGCTCGGGGCGTTAGCGCAACCCGCCCAACGCCTGGCGAATCAGCATGGCGTGAGACCGGGGCTGACGCGTTGGGTCAGCCGCATGAGAAAAAAGTGACGCTGCAGGTACATCAGCGAGTGCGGACAACATCTTCACGGCGTTCCCGGCAGGCGATTCGGAGCGCGAGCCCTTGGTGCCCTGCGCCGACAGCCCATTGATCGAGGCAAGTGTCAGCCGAGCCGGCTCATGTTCGCGATTCAACAGGGCCTCCCGGCACGCTTCATAGCGAAACCGGAACCGGCTGGCGGGCTCGGGCAACAGGGTCTCGCTGGCGACGCGATGACTTTGATTGTTCATGGAGGCACCCCCGGCATACAGCATGGAATCCAATCGATACCGGGGACTCTGCAGCATCTGTGCCAAACCCCGCACATGAAAAAGCCCCGGCTTGCGCCGGGGCTTCGGACTTTTCCGCAAACAGCATGAGTCGGCTAGAAATCCTGCTTGAACGTGATGCCCACGGTGCGCGGCTGGTTGGTGACGGTGTAGACCTGTCCGTTGGGATACTGCGCCACCACGCCGTGTGCGGCGCAGACCGCCTCGGCACATTCGGCGTACTTGTACAACTGCGCGCGCTTGTCGAACAGGTTGTTGACGTAGAGGCTCACCGACCAACTGTTGTGGTTGAAACCGGCGGACAGGTCCATGGTGGTGTAGGCGGAAAGGTCACCGACCAGCCCGTTTTCCAGCACGCGCAGGTCTGATTTGCGCTGACCCACATGCACCACGGCGCCCTGCACAAAGGCCTCGTCGCTGCCGACATCGAAGGTGTAGCGGGCGACCAGGTTGCCCTTGAACTTCGGTGTCACCGGCAACTGGGTGCCCTTGGGTGCCTCCGGCCCGTCCACCGGATCGCCGGTTTGCGGGTTGATGGAACCCGCCGGGCAGTTGGTGATCGGGTTGCCGCTGGCGTCAGTGAAGCCGCAATAGTTGGCACTGAGCTTGGCGTCGTACAGAGCAAAGCCGGCACTGAGCTGCAAGTTGTAGGTGACAGCCCAGTTCAGGTCCGTCTCGATACCCCGGATTTGCGCCTGGTTGGCGTTCTTGATCTCGGTCAGTCCATTGGCACCCAGGATGCTGAACTGGAAATCCTTCCAGTCCTGCTGGAATACCGAGCCGTTGAACGACAACCGGTTATTCATCCAGGTGGTTTTCCAGCCCAGCTCCAGATTGGTCAGGTAGTCGGACTTGTACGGCGGCAACGAACCGCGGCGATTGATGCCGCCCGGGCGATAGCCTTCGGAACGGGTCAGGTAGATCATCTTCGTGGGCGTGATATTCCAGGTCAGGTTGATCTTGCCCAGCGAGCCGGTTTCCTTGACGTTCTTGTTGAAGTCCAGACACGGTGCGCCGCGGTACGGCTGCGGCGAAATGCAGCCGGCCTCGCCATAGCTGGAGCTGGGCGAGAAGCCGCTGCTGAAACCATAGAAGCCGCCCAGGCTGTTGTTGGCGCGGAAGTAGCGCCCGCCGAGCGTGGCCGTGAGGGTATCGGGGATCAGATCGTAGGAAACCTCGCCGAACACGGCCTCGTCCTGATCGGTGCGCACCTGCTCGGTCAGCCAGATGGTGCTGGGCCAGCCCGGCACCGACAGCGAATCGGCCAGGCCATTGATCATGTAGCGCTGCTCGATGTCGTGTACCGACTTCTCCCAGAACAAGCCGCCCACTGCGCGCAGCCGCTCGTCGCTCGGCGAGGCGAAACGCAGCTCGTGGCTGTTCACGTTGTAGTGGTCCTTGCCGATGATGTATTGGGAAGGATTGATCAACGCGCCGCTGTTGTCATAGATGTAGCTGCCGTAGGCGTACGGAAGCTGGTCATACCAGAACGAGTAGTCGCTGTAGTCGTTGTGCTCCACCTGGTTGCGGTTGAGATGCGCATAGGCATAGGTCACGTCGAAATTGCCGATCTTGCCGGTCACCGTCAATGCCGCCTGCCACCAGCGATCCGACGTTTTCTCGGGATAGAAGTGGGTGACCGCGAGATCGCCGATGGCCGGATCCGTGGCGATATTGCCGTGGGCAACCGTGTTCTGACCCATGAAGGTGCCATTGATCGACCAATCGTCATTCAGATCGACTTTCAACGCCGCGCGCGCACCGTTGATGTCGTTGTCGTTGTAATTCTTCTTGGCCGCATGGGTGCACACCAGGGTGCTCGTCGAGGTACAACTCGACTCGTTGCTGACGGTGATGCCGGAGACCGGGTAGGTCCGCGTGCCCGGCTTGTTGTCGATGTAGCCGGCATCGTGCTCGTGCCAGCCGACCAGGCGGATCGCGGCGGTCTTGGAGAGGGGGATATTGAGCATGCCCTCGACGACATGGCCGATACCACCGCTCTGTACCGTATCCATGCCGACGCTGTAATTGGCCGCGAAGCCGCTGGGATCGGGCTTGTTGGTGATGATGCGCAGGGCACCGGATTCCGCACTGGCGCCATACAGCGAACCCTGCGGACCGGCCAGGGCCTCGACGCGGGCGATGTCGTACATGTGGATATCGAGCGGGCCGGTCACCGTGGTGACCGGCTGCTCATCCAGATACACGCCCACGCTGGGCCGCGAGCCGGAATGGTTGCCATCACCACCGCTGGCCACGCCGCGCATGTAGATCTGCGAGAAGCCCGGGCCGGCACTCTGGTAGGACACGCTGGGCAGGTACTTCACGTAGTCATCGAAACTGTTGATGTGCAGCTGTTCGATTCTTTCACTACCCAGCACCTGCATGCTGATCGGCACTTTCTGGATATCTTCGGTGCGCTTCTGCGCGGTGACCGTGACCGAGCCCAGGGTCGCCACCTTGGGCTTGCTCGTGGTCGTCGCACCGGCGGCAGGCGCAGCGGCCTGGCTGGTGTCCTGTGCCATCGCCGGCGCGGTCATCGCAAAGCAGATCGCCACCGCGAGCGGCACGCGGGTCAACCTCACCCGTGGCGAGCTGCTTGCTGGTCTGGAGCCTTTCCCGTTCATTGTGTTGTCCCCTCTCTCTTTTTGATGACGATCAATCGGCAGTCGCTACATCGACTCCAACGGCGGCACATCGGGGTAGCTGTCCAGCACCTCCCCAAGCCCCAGTTGCAACGGCACCAGCCATGGCGCGAAGTGCAGCCAGTGATCCACCCCTTCCCGGTAGATCGGCTGGCGCACCTGTTCGGAACTCGCTGTGCGTACCGGCCGCGCGTTTTCGAAAAAACGCAGGCATGACGCCTCATAAGGCAAACCGCAATGCTCCAGCAGGCGACGCACCTCGGCCTCGGTGTCATCGACCATGCGCTCGTACACCACCCGATGGATACGTCCGGGCAGCACGCTGTCGAAATGCGCCATCAGCGCCACGTAGTCGCGGTAGTAGCGCGCCATGTCGTCGAGGCTGTAGCTGAAGCTCTGGCCACGCGCAAAATGCTGCTTGAAGCCGGAGAAGCAACAGGCCATCGGATGCCGCCGCGCGTCGATGATGGTGGCATTGGGCAGCATCAGGTGGATCAGGCCGACGTGCATGAAGTTGTTCGGCATCTTGTCGATGAACAACGGTGCGTCGGTCTTGCGCTGGATACGGGTGTGCGCGAGGTAGCGCTCACCAAGCTCGCGCAGGGCAGCACCGTCGAGCGAGGCGAGTACGTCGTGATACGGCATCGCGCTGTCGCCATCAGCCTGCGCACGCAACACGCGCGTGATCGAGGTGACCTCGGGCAGCTCCATCGTGCCTTCCACCTGACTGTGGCTGGACAGGATCTGCTCGATCAGGGTGGAACCCGAACGCGGCAGGCCGACGATGAAGATCGGATCGCGTGCGGTACTGCCCATGCCGGCCCGACGTGCAAAGAAGTCCGCCGTGTAGTGCTCGCGAATGTGCTGCACGCGGGCGTGCGTGTCGTCCGCGCTGTAGTGCAACTGGGTGCGGCGCAGCGCATTGCCGTCGGCGTAATGGCGGAACGAGTCGGCGTAGTCGCCGCCGTCCTCCAGCGCCTTGCCCACCGCGAATTGCAGATGCAGGCGATCCTCGTCGGCGAGGTCGGCGCGCGCCAGTTGCGCGCGCATCACGGCGAGGTCGTCGTCGCTGAAACGGAAGGTCTTGAGGTTGGCCAGGCTCCACCAGACTTCGCCGAAGGACGTCGCCAGCGCCAGGCTGCGCCGGTACGCATCGATGGCGCGTGCGGCGTGGCCGGCAGTCTTCAGCGCATGACCGTAACTCATCCAGATTTTGGGGTTGTCCGGATACTGCTGCAGCAGCTCATCGTAGATGTCGATCGCCGGCGCGTAATCGCCAGTGCGGCACAACACCACCGCCTTGAGGTTGCGGTAGGCCGGATGATCCGGCGTCACCGCCAGCAGGCGTTCGATTTCGGTCAGCGCCTGCTCCGGCTGGTTGCTGCGATGCAAGGCCAGCGCATAGTTCTGGCGTGCGGCCTGGAAGCTGGGCGCCAGTTCGAGGCAACGCGCAAGCAGGTTGAGCGCCTCCTCGTTGCGCCCCACGCGCATCGCCACCTCGGCAAACATGCGGATCGCGGCGACATCGGTGGGCATCTGTTTCAGGTGCTCGCGCAGCAACGCCTCGGCCTGCGGAATGCGTTCCTCGACCAGGGCCAGCGCCGCCTGCAGCAGGCGTGGGTCCCGGGTGGAATGGCTCACATGGTTGGCATAGGCGGCATCGGCCGCATCAAACTCGCCGGCCGCCAGCCACTGGTCACCCAACGCGCGCCAGGCCTGTGGCATGTCGGGCTTGAGCGCCACCGCCCTGCGCAGTGCCGCGATCGCCTCGTCGCCGCGACCGCTGCGCCCCAGCGCCACGCCTAGCTCGAGCTGCGCCACCGCCCAGTTCGGCTGCAACCGGGTCAGCCGCGCAAGCGTCTCCACCGCGCCAGGCGCATCGCCCTGGGCGAGCCTGGCCGCTGCCAGCAGTTGCATTGCCAACGGGTGATCGGGCACCGCCTTGAGAATCTCCGATACCTGTTCGCACGCCATCACCGGATCGCGCTCGAGCAGACGCCCGGCATGCGTCAACGCCTGTTCGAGCGTGCCGCTGGCAGCCTCGCCGTTCACGGCAGGACCGCCCGTGACAGCGGCGGCGGGCACGCCGAAGCAGATGGCTGGTACCGCAACGAGGGCATGGTGCTTGGCATCGGTCGGGAGCAACTCCTCATGGTCTTGGAACGTGCTGGCAACGCCAGGATCCAGCTACCGGAAGCGATCAGTCGGAACATTCCCAACATCGACTGATTTGAACAGTGTCGCAACAAATAGCGAAGATAGGAATTACATGATTCTGCTCATGAAGCAAAGCTATTTGCGCAATATGCACAGCGTGAAATACAAATGTTGCTGATGTCTCACTCGACCTTGCAACTTGCGCGCGACCCACTCTGCACCGTAACCGTGCCGCGCGGCGGAGCGCATGTGCGGGCCCTGCCTCTGAGGTCCTGACCTGCTTCATGCTCGCTCCAGCGCCAGCGCCAGCCCCTGGCCGACCCCGACGCAAAGACTGACCAACGCGTACCGCTGCTGGTGCCGCTGCAGGGCAAGCGCGGCCGTCAGCACGAGGCGCGCGCCACTGGCGCCGAGCGGATGGCCAAGTGCGATCGCGCCGCCGTTGGCGTTGACGTGCCCGGCGGCGTCGGCGAAGCCGAGCGCCCTCGTGCACGCCAGCACCTGTGCGGCAAACGCTTCATTGATTTCGATGCGGTCGACGTCAGCCAGGCGCAGGCCGGTGCGGGCCAGCAGCTTGTGAATCGCGGGAACCGGGCCGATGCCCATCACCCGTGGCGCGACGGCCGCCGAGGCCATGCCGATGATGCGTGCCAACGGCTGCAGACCGTGGCGCTCGATCGCCACGTCCGATGCGATCAATAGCGCCGCGGCGCCGTCGTTGAGGCCGGACGCATTGCCGGCAGTGATGCTGGTGCCGGCGCCCAGCAAGGGCTTCAGCGCGGCCAGTTGCATTGCCGTGGCATCAGGGCGCGGATGCTCGTCGAACTGCACGATCACCGACTCCCGCCCGCCCGGCACATGCACCTCGGTAATCTCCTGCGCCAGCCAGCCGCGCTGCCGGGCATTCGCGGTGCGCTGCTGGCTGCGCAGCGCATAGGCGTCCTGGCTGTCGCGATCGATGTTGTGCTCGCGCGCCAGGTTCTCGGCCGTCTGGGTCATCGAATCGATACCGTAGCCAGCCTGCATCCGGGGATTGACCAGGCGCCAGCCGAGGGTGGTGTCCTCGAGCTTCTGTTCACGCGCCCAGGCACCGCCGGCCTTCGCCATCACATACGGTGCGCGCGTCATGCTCTCGACGCCACCGGCAACGATCAGATCGGCCTCGCCGCAGGCGATCGCACGCGCAGCCTGTCCAACCGCTTCGAGGCCAGAGGCGCACAGGCGGTTGACCGTGACCGCGGGAACACTTTCAGGCAGGCCGGCCAGCAGCGTAGCCATCCGCGCCACGTTGCGATTGTCCTCGCCGGCCTGGTTGGCGCAGCCGAGGATCACCTCGTCCAGTGCGCCCCAGTCCAGCGTCGGATGCCGCGCCATCAACGCGGCCATCGGCAGCGCGGCGAGATCGTCGGCGCGTACGCCAGCCAATGCGCCACCCAGCCGTCCGAACGGCGTGCGTGTCGCGTCGACCAGCCACGCGCTAGCCATAGGCATGGCGCATCCCCATGTGTGGCAGCCAGCCACCACGCCGGATCGCCTGCTCGACGGCGACCTGGGCATCCTGCAGCGCCGGCAGCATCTGCTTCACCGCACGCTCGGGCGCGTCGTCGCTGTAAGGCATGCCGATGTTCAGCGCCGCCACGACCTGGCCTTCAGCCGTGCGGATCGGCACCGCAATCGAGCACAGCCCGGGCTCCAGCTCGCGCGAGGTCAATGCATAACCTTGCTTGCGCACGCGAAGGAGTTCGGCCTTCAGCGCGCTGGCGGTGTGGATCGTCTGCGGCGTGTAGACGCGAAATTTCTGCGCTTTCAGCCAGACGGTCAGCTCGGCATCGGGCAGGTCGGCCAGAATCACCCGCCCCATCGAGGCCGCAAAAGCCGGCAGGCGTGCGCCCACCCCCAGCGCCACGCTCATCACCCGGCGCACCGGCACACGCAGCACGTAGACGATATCGCTGCCGTCCAGCACCGCCATTGAGCAGGACTCCCCCACCTTCTGCGAAAGCTGTTCCAGGCACTGCTGCGCCAGCTCGGTCAGGTCCAGCGAGGACAGATAGCTGTAGCCCAGCTCGAGCACGCGCGGCGTCAGGAAAAAACTGCGCCCACGGCTGCCGACGTAGCCCAGATGCTGCAAGGTCAGTAGCGAGCGGCGCACCACCGCGCGCGACAGGCCGGTGCGTTCAGCCACCTGCGACAGGCTCGGGCTGGACAGCTCGCGATCGAAGGCGCGCAGCACCTGCAGACCGCGCGCCAGCGATTGCACATAGTCCGCGCTGTCTTCGAAGGGTTTCGATGCCATACGTCACACAGGTCCATTGACAGGCCGAGCGTAGAAGGTTTCCAATGAGTTCGCAATACGAATTGTTGTGCGATTACCGCACACGTGAGCCGCAGGGGACCAGGCTTGGCAAACGAATCCAACAGTGTCTTGCATAGCTGGTGCGTGCAGTCGCAATGGCATGCACCCACCGTGGTCGGCGGCCACGGCGCGTACCTCGAACTGGAGGACGGTCGGCGCATCCTCGACATGAGCAGCCTGGCCGAGTGCAGCAACCTCGGCCACCAGCATCCGGCAGTAGTCAAGGCGATCCAGCGCCAGGCGGAAAAACTGTGCTTCGTCACCGCGTCCTGGGGTGCACAGCCACGGGCTCAACTGGCTGAGGCGCTGCTCGAAAAAGCCGGTTTCGACGGCGGCCGCGTGTTCTTCACCCTGGCCGGTGCGGATGCCAACGAGAACGCGGTCAAGTTCGCGCGCCAGGCCAGCGGCAAGCCACGCGGGCACATCATCGCTCGTGACCGTTCCTACCATGGCGCCAGCTACGCGTGCATGGCGCTGTCCGGCGATGCGCGCACGCGCCAGCAGGTCGATGCCGAAGCCTTCGGCGTGCTGCATGTGCCGCCGCCGTACGCCTATCAGGGCGCTTACGGCAGCCACGATGCGGAGGAGTGCGGCGAACGCGCGGTCCGCGCCGTCGAGCAAGTCATCGATGAACAGGGTACGGAATCGGTCGCGGCCGTATTGATGGAGCCCAATGCCGGCAGCAACGGCATCGTCGCCCCGGACAACTACTGGCCCGGCCTGCGCGAAGTGACCCGCGAGCGTGGCGTCTGCCTGATTGCCGATGAAGTGATGAGCGGCTTCGGCCGCTGCGGCGAGTGGTTCGCGTGGCAACGCTACGGCGACGCCGGCAAGCCCGATCTGATGACGCTGGCGAAAGGCCTCACCGGCGCGCACCTGCCCCTGGGCGCGGTGGTGCTGTCGGCCGGCATCGCCGAGCGACTGCAGGACGAGATGCTTTACACCGGGCTGACCTACTGCGGTCATCCGCTGGCCTGCGCGGCCGGCCTGGCGGCGCTGCGCGCCTACGAGCACGAGGGCCTGATCTCGCGCTCGCGCATTCTCGGCGGATGGATGCTCGCCGAACTGCGCACCTTGCAGACACGCCACCCCGTGATCGGCGATGTACGTGGTGGCCACGGCCTGTTCGCCGTGCTCGAGCTGGTGGCCGACCGCGGCACCCGTGAGCCGCTGGCGCCGTGGCCGCAGACGCCACCGGCATTGAAGGCACTGGTCGACGCTGCGATGGCCGAAGGCGTGTCCTTCGCCTGTCGCGGCAACCTGCTGCTGCTGGCGCCGCCACTGGTGATCGAAAGCCATGCGCTGGCCGATGCGCTGGCCCTGCTCGACCGCCTGCTGGCGCGCTTCTTTCCGACTGCTGCCTGAGGGATCCGCCGATGAGCTTCCGCCTCACTTACGCCACCATGTACAACCCGCCGGACGCGATGCATGAACAATTCGAGGCGTCGATGGCACGCGTCCAGGCCGCCCTCGGTGCGCGCCACCCGCTGTTCATCGACGGCCGCGACCGCGAAGCGGCACAGCACGTCGAATTGCGCAGCCCGATCGACCGCCATCTGACGCTGGGCGAGTTCGCCCTGGCCGATCACCGCGACGTCGACAGCGCGATGGCCGCCGCCCGCGCCGCGTTCCCCGCGTGGCGCGCAACGCCAGTGGCCATGCGCGCTCAACTGCTGCGCCGGGTCGCCGACATCATGGAAGAGCGCGTCTACGACATCGCCGCGGCGATGGTGCTGGAAGTCGGCAAGAACCGCATGGAGGCGCTGGGCGAAGCGCAGGAAACGGTCGACTTCTTCCGCCACTATGCAGACGACTTCGAGAGTCACGCTGGCTACGTGCACACGCTGCCCGACGACCCGATCGATGGCATCGTCTCGCACAACGCCAGCGTGATGCGGCCCTACGGCGTATGGGTGGTCATCGCGCCATTCAACTTCCCGCTGGCGCTGGCCGGTGGACCCGCCGCTGCTGCCCTGGTCACCGGCAACACGGTGGTGGTGAAGGGCTCCAGTGACACGCCCTGGGCCGGCCGGCTGCTGGCCGACTGCGTGCGCGATGCCGGGCTGCCCGCCGGCGTCTTCAACTACCTGTCCGGTGCCGGGCGCGAGGTCGGCGAGGCACTGGTGCAGCATCCGCTCACCGCGGGCATCACCTTCACCGGCTCGGTGCCGGTGGGCCGGCAGATCATGCGGCACATGGCCGGCGGCGCGTATCCGCGACCGTGCATCGCCGAGATGGGCGGCAAGAATCCATGCATCGTCACCGAGCACGCCAACCTCGACGATGCCGCCACCGGCATCGTCCGCTCCGCCTATGGCCTGGGTGGCGAGAAATGCTCAGCGCTGTCGCGCCTGTATGTGCACGAGAGCGTCGCCGATGCGCTGATCGAGCGCCTGCAGACGCGCATCGCCGCCATCTCGATCGGTGATCCGCGCCAGCGCGAACACTGGCTGGGCACCGTCATCAACTACGCCGCCTACGACAACTACCAGCGCCATGCCGAGCAGTTGTGCGATGGTGCCCGCGTGCTCGCCGGCGGTCGGCGGATCGGCCAGGACAGCGGTGGCAACGCAGAACTCGCCCACGGCTACTACGTCGAGCCGCTGCTGGCCGAGGCACCGCTGACACATCCACTGTGGCAGCACGAGATGTTCCTGCCGATCCTGATGCTGCATCGCTACCGCGATCGCGACGAGGCGATGCGACTGGCCAACGACACCCCGATGGGCCTCACCGCGGGCATCTATGGCAGCAGCGACGACGTGACCTGGTTCCACGACCACATCGAGGCCGGCGTGACCTATGCCAACCGCGCGGTCGGCGCGACCACCGGCGCCTGGCCCGGCTACCAGCCATTCGGTGGCTGGAAGGGCTCGGGCTCCACCGGCAAGGCGATCGCCTCGTTCTATTACCTCGCCCAATACCTGCGCGAGCAATCACGCACGGTGGTGGAGTAAGTCGATGATGCTTTCGCTTGAAGAGGCGATCGAGCGCTACGTGGTCGATGGTGCCAGTGTCGCGCTGGAAGGCTTCACCCACCTGATCCCGTTCGCCGCCGGCCACGAAATCATCCGCCAGCGTCGCCAGGATCTGCACCTGATCCGGATGACGCCGGATCTGGTCTACGACCAGATGATCGGCATGGGTTGCGCGCGCAAGCTCACCTTCTCCTGGGGCGGCAACCCCGGCGTCGGCTCGCTGTATCGCCTGCGCGACGCGGTCGAGAAGCAATGGCCACATCGACTCGAGCTGGACGAACACAGCCATGCCGGCATGGCCGCGGCGTTCTGTGCCGGTGCCGCGCGCCTGCCGTTCGGCATCCTGCGCGGCTACGTCGGCACCGACCTGCCGGCGCACAATCCGAACATCCGCAGTGTGTCCTGCCCGTTCACCGGCGAGACCCTGGCCGCGGTACCCGCGATCAACCCCGATGTCACGATCCTGCACGCGCAGCGCGCCGACCTGGCCGGCAATGTGGCGATCGAAGGCATCGTCGGCGCCGCACGCGAGGCCGGGCTCGCAGCGAAGACCCTGATCGTCACCGTGGAGGAGATCGTCGACGAGCTGCCGCGGGCGATGAACGCCATCGTGCTGCCGTACTGGGTCGTCAACGCCGTGGTGCTCTGCCGTGGCGGCGCCTACCCGTCGTACGCGCAGGGCCATTACGCGCGCGACAACGCCTTCTACCAGCGCTGGGACGCGATCGGGCGCGAGCGTTCGAGCTTCCTCGCCTGGATGGACCAGCACGTACTCGGCACCCGCAACCACAGCGAATTCCTCGCCGGCCTTCAGCAGGAGGCCGCATGAGCGCGTGCACGCGCGACGAATGGATGGCGATCGCCGCCGCCCGCCTGCTGCACGATCGCTGTGTCTGCTTCGTCGGCATCGGCCTGCCCAGCGCGGCCTGCAATCTGGCCCGGCTCACGCATGCGCCGGAGATCGTACTGATCTACGAATCGGGCACCATCGGTACCCGCCCGGAGGTGCTGCCACTGTCGATCGGCGACGGCGAGCTGGCCGAAACCGCGGCCTGCGTGATCCCGCTGCCGGAGGTGTTCAGCTACTACCTGCAGGCCGGACGCGTCGACATTGGCTTTCTCGGCGCGGCCCAGATCGATCGTCACGGCAACCTCAACAGCACCGTGATCGGCCCTTACGAGGCGCCGACGACGCGCCTGCCGGGCGCGGGTGGTGCACCGGAAATCGCGCTGCATGCCAAGCAGGTGTTCGTGATGCTGAAGGCCTCCAGACGCAGCTTCGTCGAACAGCTCGACTTCCACAGCAGCGCCGGTTACCTCGAAGGCCATGGCGCGCGCGCACGCAGCGGCGCCACCGGCGGCGGCCCGCGCGCGGTGATCACCGACTTCGGCATGCTGGCACCCCACCCGCAAAGCGAGGAGCTGCAACTGGTGGCGCTGTTCGCCGGTGCCAGCGTCGACGAAGCCCGCGCCGCGGTCGGCTGGCCGCTGCAGGTGGCCGACCAGCTCGACACCATCGCCGCACCCAGTGCACACGAACTGGACACCCTGCGTGCGCTCAACGCACGCACCCGCGAGGCGCATGCGCGTCCCGTGCATATCCCGCTCTGAACCGAAGGACTGCCATGAACACCATGCCCAACGCCGCCCACATCAAGACCACCCTGCCCGGCCCGAAGGCGCAGGCGATGATCGCGCGCGATGCCGAGGTGATCTCGCCGTCCTACCCGCGCGACTACCCGTTCGTGATGTCGCATGGCCGCGGCACCGAAGTCTGGGACGTCGATGGCAACCGCTTCCTCGATTTCGCCGCCGGCATCGCGGTATGCGCCACCGGCCACGCGCATCCCAAAGTCGTGAAGGCCGTGCAGGGTGCGGCGGAAAACTTCCTGCACATCTCCAGCGACTACTGGCACGAGGAAATGGTCGGCCTGGGGGAACGCCTCGCCGCCATCGCCCCGCTGGGCGAGCCGGCGATGAGCTTTCTGTGCCAGTCCGGCACCGAGGCGGTGGAAGGCGCGCTCAAGCTGGCGCGCTATGTCACCGGGCGCCCGCGCTTCATCGGTTTTCTCGGCGGCTTCCACGGCCGCACCTTCGGCTCGCTGTCGTTCACCTCGAGCAAGTACACCCAGCAGAAGGGTTTCGCCACCACCCTGGCGGGCGTCACCCACGTGCCGTATCCCAACCCGTACCGCCCTCTGTTTGCCGGCGATGACCAGGGCGCGGCGGTGCTGGACTACATCCGCATGCTGTTCCAGCGCAGCGTGCCGCCAAGCGAAGTGGCCGCGTTCCTGATCGAGCCGATGCAGGGCGAGGGCGGCTACCTCACGCCGCCGGAGGGCTTCCTCGCCGGCCTGCGCGCGCTGTGCGACGAGCACGGCATCCTGCTGATCTTCGACGAAGTGCAGTCGGGCATCGGCCGCACCGGCAAGATGTTCGCCTGCGAACACTGGGGCGTGCAGCCGGACATCCTCACCTCGGCCAAGGGGCTCGGTTCGGGCCTGCCGATCGGCGCGGTGATCGCGAAGAAATCGATCATGTCGCAGTGGCAGCGCGGCGCGCACGGCAACACCTACGGCGGCAATCCGATCACCTGCGCCGCTGCCAACGCCACCATCGACCTGGTGCGCGACGGCATGATGGACAACGCCGCCAGCGTCGGCGCGCACTTCATGGCGCGCCTGCGCGAACTGCAGAAAGACTTCCCCTGCATCGGCGAGGTACGCGGCAAGGGTCTGTGGATCGGCATGGAGCTGATCGAGAACGACGGCAAGAAGACGCCGGCCACGACACTCTGCGATACGGTGATCACCCGCGCGTTCCACAACGGCCTGCTGCTGCTCTCCTGCGGCACCAGCACGGTGCGCTTCATGCCGCCGCTGAACACCAGCGCCGAGCAGATCGACGAGGCGGTCGCGCTGCTGCGGCTGAGCCTCGAACAAGCACTGGCGGGAGCCTGACACCATGCGCTGGCGCCTGCCCGTCCTGTTCACCCTGTTGTTGTGTGCAGGCGCGGCGCAGGCCGCGCGCGACCCCGTGCTGAAGCAGGTCGACCTGCCGCACAGCTACTACTGGCGCGAGTTGTATCTGCCACAACTCACCACCGGACCGTCAGCGGCCAGCTTTCTGCCCGACAGCGACACGCTGGTGTACAGCATGCAAGGCTCGCTGTGGCGCCAGCGCATCGACGGTGATACGGCCACCGAACTCACCCACGCAGCCAGCGCCTACGACTACCAGCCCGATGTGTCACATGACGGGCGCAGCGTGGTGTTCGCCCGCTACAACGGCGACGCGATCGAGCTGTGGCGGCTGGACCTGGCCAGCGGGCGCGAGCAGGCGCTGACCTCCGGCGGTGCAGTCAATGTTGAGCCGCGGCTGTCGCCGGACGGCAGGCAGATCGCCTGGGTGTCGACCCAGGGCAGCGGTCACTTCAACCTGTTCATCGCCGACCTCGATGCCAGCGGTCTGCACCACGCGCGCATGCTTCTGGGCGAGCGCAAGAGCACCACCGACCGCTACTACTACTCCGCGTTCGATCACGCGATCAACCCGTCGTGGTCGCCGGACGGCAAGACGATCTACTACGTCAGCAATCCCGAGATCACCCTGGGCACCGGCGACCTGTGGTCGGTGCCGGTCAGCGATCCGGGCCATCGCCAGCACATCCTCCGCGAGGAAACCAGCTGGAGCGCGCGGCCGGAACTATCGCCGGACGGCAAGCGACTGCTCTATTCGAGTTACCACGGGCGGCAGTGGCAGCAGCTGTGGCTGACCACGCCCGAGGGCGCGCCGCCGCTGCCGCTGACCTTCGGCGACTTCGATCGCCGCAACGCGCGCTGGTCGCCCGACGGCAAGCGCATCGCCACCATCGACAACCGCGACGGCAACACCGAGCTACGCGTGGTCGAGGCGCTCGGCGGTGCCACCCGCAGCGTCGTCGCGACGAAGCGCATCTACCGCAAGCCGCAGGCGCATCTCGTGCTGGACATCGTCGACGAACACGGCGCGCGCACGCCGGTACGCGTCGCCGTGCTCGGCAGCGACGGACGTGCCTATGCACCCGCTACGGCCTGGATGCAGGCCGACGACAGTTTCGATCGCGCCGTGCAGAAGACCGAAACGCATTACTTCGAATGCACGCCGCCGTGCGCGATGGATGTGCCCGCCGGGCGCACCCGCATCCTGGTGCAGCACGGCTTCGCCTATGCGCCCTGGCAGCAGACGGTGAACGCCGCGGCAGGCAGCGCCGCGTCGCTGCGCGCGCAGCTGCAGCCGCGGCGTCTGCCCGCGGCCTTCGGCGACTGGATCAGCGCCGACCTGCATATCCACATGAACTACGGCGGCCACTACCACAACACCCCGGCCCACCTCGCGCAGCAGGCGCGCGCCGAAGACCTCGACCTGGCCTGGGATCTGGTCGTCAACAAGGAGGAACGCTTCCCCGACATCGCCAGCTTCCGCACTGACGCCGACCCGGCCAGCACCACGCGCACCCTGGTGCTGCACGGGCAGGAGTACCACAGCAGCCTGTGGGGTCACCTGGGCCTGCTCGGCCTTGATGATCACCTGCTGATGCCCGGCTTCGCCTCGTACCGACACACGGCGATGGCGAGCCCGTACCCGACCAATGGCGCGATTGCCGACCTGGCCCATGCCGAGGGTGGCGTGGTCGGTTATGTGCATCCGTTCGACACCCTGCCCGATCCGGTGCATGACGCCCTGCTCACCGACGAACTGCCGGCGGACGTGATCCACGGCAAGGTCGACTACATCGAGGTGATGGGCTTCTCCGACCACAAGGCCACCGCGCAGGTGTGGTACCGGCTGTTGAATCTCGGCTTCCACCTGCCCACCGGCGCCGGCACCGATGCGATGGCGAACTACGCCTCGCTCCGCGGCCCGGTCGGTCTCAATCGCGTGTTCCTGGATACCGGCGGCAAGCTCGACAAGACCGATGCGCTGGCCGCGCTCAAGGCCGGTCACGGTTTCGCCAGCAACGGCCCGCTGCTCGGGCTGCTGCTTGACGGTGCGAAACCCGGCGACACGCTGGCCGCAGCCGGCAAGCACCACTACCACGTCGCGCTGCGCTCGCCGGTGGCGGTCGATCATCTGGAGCTCGTGCAGAACGGCAAGGTGGTGAAAACCTTCAGCCTGAGCGGCGACCACCACCGTTTCGATGGCGAGGGCGACATCGACCTCGCCGGCGGCTGGGTGTTGCTGCGCGCCTGGAACGATGGCGCCGACCCGCTGCTGCTCGATCTGTATCCCTACGCCACCACCAATCCAGTCTGGCTCGGCAATCACGTACTGGCACCCAGCGCGCGCGACGATGCGGCGTGGTTCGCGTTGTGGGTGAAGCGAGTAATCGGGACCGTCTCCGCGCGCGACGACTACAACACCGCCGCGGAGAAGCGCGCCACGCTCGACTACCTTGCCCAGGCGCGTGATGCGTATCTGGCGCTGGCCAGCGGCGCGGCGCCGTCTTCCGAACTGTCACGAGGTGTCCGATGAAGCAAGTCCGCCGGCCGTGCAGCGGCCTGACGCTGTGGCTCCCGCTGCTGGTACTCCTTACCGGCACGGCACTGGCCCGCGCCGACGAATCACGCTTCTCCGTCGCCGACCTCAACCGTCTGGCCGATGTCAGCGAACCGGCGCTTTCGCCCGACGGCAGTGCCGTCGTCTACACCGTCAGCAGCGCCAACCTGAAAACCGACCAACCGCAATCGGATCTGTGGCGCGTGCGTTACGACGGCAGCGAACGCACCCCGCTGACCCATACGCCGGACAGCGACGAGTCGCTGCCGCAGTGGTCAGCCGATGGCAAGTTCATCGCGTTCCTGTCCGACCGCAAACGCGATGCCGATGCAAGCGAGGCGAGCACCCAGGTCTGGCTGATGCCCGCCGATGGTGGGGAGGCGCGGCCGGTCACGAATCTCCCCAGCGGGGTCAGGGATTTCGTGTGGTCGCCGGACGGCAAGCAGCTGGCGGTGATCGCGTTCGATCCGGAGTTCCCGCCGGGCGTGAGCAAACCGAAAAACCCGCCGCCGTTCGTCACCGACCGCTTCCAGTTCAAGGACGACGACAGCGGCTGGCTCGGCAGCCGGCACCAGCACCTTTATATCGTTGACGTCGCCAGCGGCAAGGCCACCCAGCTCACCCGCGGCGCGCACGACGAGCAGCTGCCGTCGTGGTCGCCCGATGGCACGCTGATCGCCTACGTCACCAAGCGCGGTGCCGACCCGGATCGTACCCTCGACTACGACATCTACGTGATCGCGCCGCACGCCGGCGCCAGCGAACGCCAGCTCACCACCTTTCCCGGTTCCGATCTCGATCCGTACTGGGGCACCCGCCCCGCGTGGAGTCCCGACAGCCGGCGCATCGCCTATCTGCAAAGCGGCGAGGACAAGTGGATCTACTACGCACCGTGGCAGCTGGCGCTGATCGACGTGGCCAGCGGCAAGGCCACCCTGCCGGCACCGATCGACCGCTGCGTCACCAAGCTGCACTGGTCGCCGGATGGCAAGAGCATCCTGGCGCTGATCGAGCAGCCCGAGGTGACGCACCTGGCGCGCATCGACCTGCCCGGCGGCAAGGTCACCGAGCTGACCCATGGCAACCGCTTCGATGTCGACCTCGATGTGTCGGCCAACGGTCGCATCGTGGTGCTCGGCGGCGACGATACGCATCCCTACGATCTGGCGGCGCTGGACCACGGTCGGCTGCGCCCGCTGGATGACCAGAATGCCTGGCTGCGCAACATGCAGCTGGCGCCGAGCGAGATCCTGCATTTCAAGGGTCCGGACGGTACCGCGCTGGACGCACTGCTGGTCAAGCCGCTCGACTACGTGCCCGGCAAGCGCTACCCGACCATCGTGCGCGTGCACGGCGGCCCGGTATACCAGTTCAGTCGCGAGTTCATGCCCGACTGGCAGGTCTACGCCGCCCAAGGCTTCGCCGTGCTGGCGGTGAATCCACGCGGCAGCTCCGGCCGCGGCTTCGATTTCGCCAGGGCGATCTATGCCGACTGGGGCAACAAGGACAGCCGGGACGTGCTCGCCGGTGTCGACCACCTGGTGGCGATGGGCGTGGCCGATCCCGCCCGCCTGGCCATCGGCGGCTGGAGTTACGGCGCGATCCTCACCGACCAGATCATCGCCCGCGACACCCGCTTCAAGGCCGCGATCAGCGGCGCCGGCACCGGCAACATGTATGCCATGTACGGCGACGACGAGTACGCGCGCGAGTACGAACTGGAACTGGGCATGCCATGGGCGAATCGTGCGACCTGGGACCGGGTCAGCTACCCGTTCCTGCATGCCGACCGGATCACCACGCCGACCCTGTTCCAGTGCGGCGAACGTGATTTCAACGTGCCCTGCATCGGTGCCGAACAGATGTACCAGGCGCTGCGTTCGCTGAACGTGCCGACGCAGCTGGTGGTCTATCCCGGCCAGCACCACGAACCGACGCTGCCGAGCTATGTGCGCGACCGGATGCAGCGCAACCTGGACTGGTACAGCCGCTTCCTGCAGCCAGCCGCAGCGGGCCCATGAAGCGGCTGGCCTCAGCGTGGCGGCTGGTAGCGGTTGAAGCGCTTCAGCAGCTTGATCAGCGCCGGGTGCGAGATCGCCTTGGCGTAGTGCCCGTCGTCGCCCTGCATGTCGCGCGCGGCGATCATCGCATTGACGATCGATTCCTCGGCCGCCTGCGCGGTGGCCTCGAACAGCGGGTCGATGTGGTCGTTGCCGATGAAGCTCATCTGCTGCACCGGCTTGTCGTGCAGCGCCTGGGCGTTGGCGGTGGAGAAGGCCAGGAAGATGTCGCCCGAGCCGTTGCCGGCGTAACTGCCCATCCGCGCCAGGCCCATGCCGGCGCGCTTGGCGAGGCGCTTGAGCTGGTCCGGCCGCAGCGGTGCGTCGGTCGCCACCACGATGATGATCGAGCCGGTGTCGGACGCATGCGGGTTGGGGTCGCTGTAGATGCGGTCGTTGCGCAGGTACTGGCCGACCGGCACGCCGGCGATGCGCAGGCTGTCGCGCAAGCCGTAGTTGGCCTGCACCAGTGCACCGACGGTGTAGGCGTGACCGTCCATGCTGACCCGGCGCGAGGAGGTGCCGATGCCGCACTTGAACTCATGGCAGATCATGCCGGTGCCGCCACCGACGTTGCCCTCGGCGACCGGGCCGCCCCTGGCCTCGTGCAGCGCCCGCGCCGCGTCCTCGGCATGCACATGAAAACCGTTGATGTCGTTGAGCTCGCCGTCCCAGGTTTCGGCCACCACCGGCAGCGACCACCAGTAGCCGGACGAATCCGCGCCGCCGGCACGCACCCGCTCGGCAATCACCGCATCGCGCACCACGCCCACGCTGTGCGTATTGGTCAGCATCACCGGGCCTTCCAGCTGGCCGGATTCCTGCAGCCAGGCGGTGCCGGTCATCTCGCCGTTGCCATTGAGCGCGAACCAGGCGCCGAACACCGGGATGTCGTACGTGTCGTGTCCGCGCGGCAGGATCGCGGTGACCCCGGTACGCACCTTGTGGCCGTTGGCGAG
>JBBQQL010000035.1:0-29358 GCA_038215995.1 Lysobacterales bacterium | reverse complement strand
CAGCAGATTCTGTGCGCTGCCGATGCCGTGGCGGCTGACCTCATCGTTTGTGGTGCGCATGGCACCGGATCGCGAACGAGTTTGCCCCGTGGCAGCGTGGCCGACGAGCTGGTCTCGTGCTGTCGAGTTTCGTTGATGCTGGAGCACGAGCGGCCATTGGCCCAAGCCGACGCAGTGGCGTAAGGCAGCGCCCCGTTTCACCAGCCATCCCAACCCCTTGAATCCTGGAGAAAGGCAGATGAGCAAGTTGGCCCTGATCACCGGCGGCACGCGTGGCATCGGCGCGGCCATCGCGCATCGCCTGAAACGTGATGGATACCGTGTTGCCGTCACCTATCATGGTGATGATGCGGTAGCCCGCTCCTTCATGACTGGCTCCGGCATACCGGTCTACAAGTGGGATGTCGCTGACTTCAATGCCTGCCAGGCGGGCGTGAGGAAGGTCGAGGAAGAAGTTGGTCAGGCAGTTGATATCCTGATCAACAACGCCGGCGTGACCCGTGATGCCACCCTGCACAAGATGACTCTCGAGCAGTGGCGCAGCGTACTCGATGACGACCTCGGCTCCTGCTTCAACATGACTCACGCCGTGATCGACGGCATGCGCGCGCGGGGTTGGGGGCGCATCGTCAATGTGTCTTCGATCAATGGTCAGAAGGGCCAGCTCGGGCAGTCCAACTATGCCGCTGCCAAGGCCGGCATGATCGGTTTCACCAAGTCATTGGCGCTGGAGTCGGCGCGCAAGGGCATTACCGTCAACGCCGTGGCACCGGGTTACACCGCTACCGACATGGTCGCCAAGGTCGATGCCGACGTGCTCGAGGGCATCGTGGCGCAGATTCCGGTGGGCCGCCTGGCAAGTGTTGAGGAAATTGCGCACTCGGTCGCTTTCCTGGTGCATGACGATTCCGGTTTCATCACCGGTGCCACCCTCTCGGTCAATGGCGGCCAGTACCTCGTCTGAGGCAACTCATCGAGCAGGGGTTGCGCCCGGGCCTGCCATCGTCTGGTCGTTGCTCCGTGACTACACCGAGTGTTCGGTCTGCAGCCATCTGGACAGCAGTCACGACCTGATCGCGGCTCTCTCTGCACGCTGCAAAATCACCGGTTGAAGGCAAAAGGCTCAAGCCACGCTCCACTGCAACAGAGGCATCGCCAACCGGGAAAACGGCCATGGCTGGTTATTGCCATTTGACGCGAACATAGGCTTCGACCTTCGCTCGCGTTCAGGCACTGACGCGGTTGCTGCCGGCTAGCGTTCGGGCGCTTTCCTCGGCTTGCGCCTGGCCGGCGTCCTGGCGCACAGCACGTCGTGGGGCGGAGTGCAGTAGATGCCGTAAAGCGTATTGATGATCTGCTCGGTGGGGCCGTGCTCGAGCGTGTACCAGATGGTTTGCGCTTCGCGGCGCGTTTGCACCAGGCCTTCTTCGCGCAGCTTGGCCAGATGCTGTGACAGTGCCGACTGGCTGAGGTCGGGCAGTTGCTCGTTGATCTGGCCCACCGACATCTGCCGCTCGACCAGCAGGCACAGGATGCGCAGCCGCTGGGCGTTGCCGAGCGCCTTGAGCAGGCGTGAGGCGTCTTCAGCACTTGCCTGCATGGCAGCCAGGTCGAGTTTGAGTGGTGGGGACATCGTGACGACTCCGAAGGCTGTCGTTCCAGCGGATTTTCAGTTGGTTGACTTTACCACCCTCTTCTAAATAAGCTATTACTAATTTAGTAAATATTGTTTCAAGGGCGATTGTTGACCTGAGTCAACGCGTCATCCGGTGCGGATGCGCATCCTGAATGAAATACCTGCTGGAGAGTCGAATCATGGCGAAGATCATCATTCTTGGTGCCGGGCTGGGCGGCATGGCGGCGGCCTACGAAATCAAGGCGGTGCTGGGTGACGGCCACAGCGTAAGCGTGGTTGGTGAGGGCACACGCTTCAACTTCACACCATCAAACCCGTGGGTGGCAGTCGGTTGGCGCAAGCCGGAGGAGATTAGTCTGGACGTGGTCGAGCCGTTGAAGCGCAAGGGCATCGACTTCATCGACATGGCGGCCGAAGCGGTGCTGGCCGATGAAAACCGGGTGCGCCTCACCGACGGGCGCCTGCTCGACTATGACTATCTGGTGATCACCACCGGGCCGCGGCTGGCTTTTGACGAAGTGCCCGGCCTCGGGCCCGTCGACGGTCATACCGAGTCGATTTGCACGGCGCCGCATGCGCAATCGGCGTGGGAGCGTTATCAGGCGTTTCTCACCAACCCCGGCCCGATCGTGGTGGGTGCGGTGCAGGGCGCCAGCTGCTTCGGCCCTGCCTATGAATTCGCGATGATCCTCGATGCGGACCTGCGCAAGCGCAAGCTGCGCGACCGCGTGCCGATCACCTTCGTCACCTCCGAGCCCTATATCGGCCACATGGGCCTGGGTGGCGTCGGTGACTCCAAGGGTCTGATGGAAGGCGAGATGCGCCAGCGGCACATCAAGTGGATCACCAACGCCAAAGTCACTGGCATCGAGCCGGACAAGATGAAGGTCGATGAGGTTGATGCGAAGGGTGCGCTGGTGCAGTCGCACGAATTGCCGTTTGCCTATTCGATGTTGCTGCCCGCATTCACCGGCGTGCCGGCCGTGCGCGGCGTGGAAGGCCTGACCAACCCGCGCGGGTTCATCCTGATCGACAAGCATCAGCGCAATCCGAAGTACCCCAACATCTTTTCCGCTGGTGTCTGCGTGGCGATTCCGCCGGTGGAGGTTACCCCGGTGCCCACGGGTGCGCCGAAGACCGGCTTCATGATCGAGTCGATGGTGACTGCCATTGCGCACAACCTGCGTGACGTGATTGCGGGCAAGGAGCCGGTCGAACAGGCGACCTGGAATGCGGTTTGCCTGGCCGACATGGGCGACACCGGCGTGGCCTTCGTGGCGTTGCCGCAGATCCCCCCGCGCAATGTCACCTGGGCCAAGGCCGGCAAGTGGGTGCATCTGGCCAAGGTCGCGTTCGAGAAGTACTACCTGCGCAAGATGCGGGTGGGCAACACCGAGCCGGTATACGAAAAATATGTGATGAAGGCGCTCGGCATCGTGCGCCTGAAAGACCGTCTCTGATCCTTACGCTACCGAAGGAGTACTTCCATGAATATCGATCGTTTTGTCCTCGCGTTCGCCGGCAGCGTGGTGCTGCTCAGCGTGATACTGGCCCACTTCGGGTCGCCGTGGTGGTTGTTGCTGACCCTGTTCGTCGGTGCCAACCTGCTGCAGTCCGCGTTTACGGGATTCTGTCCTCTGGCGAAGGTCCTCAGCTGGGTGGGAATGAAGCCCGGTTGCGCATTCCGATCCTGAAACATCCACGTTCGAAGCGAGTCCATGTCATGAAGTTCAACCTGCGCCTCCTCGCGCTGTCCGTCGCCGTGTCCGCACTCGCGGCATGCGGAGGCAAGCAACCCGCCAGCGGCAGCGCTTCGGCGCCGCCGCCCTTGGCGAGCAGCGTGGTGCATGCGCAGCAAGCCAGCAGCGAACAGGTCTGGGATGGCGTGGTCGAGGCGGTCAATCAGGTCACCATCACCGCGCAGACCAATGCGCGGGTGACCGAGTTGCCGTACGAGGTCGGTGCCGTGGTGGCCAAGGGTGCGGTGCTGGTGCGCTTCAGTGACGTGGAGCAGAAGTCCGCGCGCAACGCCGCGCAAGCGCAGATCGCTGCGGCCCAGGCCACCTACAAGGACGCGCAGGCCTCGTTCGAGCGCATCGCGGCGGTGTATGCGAAGGGCTATGTCTCCACCGCACAGATGGATCAGCAGCGCGCCGCGCGGGATGCCGCGAAGGCGGCACTGGAGGCGGCGCGGGCGCAGTTGAGCGCGGTCGGACAGGCCCTGGATTACACCGTCTTGCGCGCGCCTTTTGCCGGCATCATCACCCGTCGCCTGGTGCGCGTGGGCGAGGCCGTGCAGGCCGGCCCGCCATCGCCACAGCCGCTGATCCAGTTGCAGGCGCTGGAAGACCTGCGGGTCAACGTGCAGGTACCGCAGAGCGTGGTGGACGCGATCCGCACCCACCATTCCGCCGAAGTGCGGTGGGGTGACGCGGCTGTGCACAGTGTCACCGCGACCAGCGTCGAGGTGTTTCCCTATGCCGACCCGGACACACACTCGTTCAACGTGCGGCTGACCTTGCCCGCTGGCAAGATCGGCCTGTATCCGGGCATGACGGTGAAAGTGGCGTTCGCCATGGGTGAGGCGAAGCGCCTGCGGGTGCCGGCCGCGACCCTGGTGCAGCGCGGCGAGCTGGTCGGCGTCTACGTGGTCGACAATCACGGCGTGGTGCTGCGTCAGGTGCGTACTGGCAACCGTGACGGCGATCAGGTCGAGGTACTGGCTGGCCTGGACGATGGCGAGCGCGTGGCAAGCGACCCGCAGGCCGCGCGGGCCTGGCTGGAAAAGCAGCACGCCGAAGGTGCAGCAACCCATGAGTGAGCAGCCGGCCAAGCTGGGTATCTCCGGGCGCATCGCGCGTGCGTTTCAGGTGTCGCAGATCACCCCCCTGCTGGCGATCGCCGGGCTGTTGCTCGGTATCGCCGCGGCGATCATCACGCCCAAGGAGGAAGACCCCCAGATCGAAGTGACCATGGCCAACGTGTTGGTGCCGTATCCGGGCGCCAGCGTCAACAGCGTCGAAAATCTGGTGAGTTTCCCGCTGGAGCAGAAGCTGTCCGAGATCAAGGGCGTCAAGCACGTGTACTCGATGAGTCGCGCGGGCATGTCCGTGGTGACGGTGGAGTTCGACGTCGGCGTGCCGCGGCAGGAAGCGTTGGTCAACCTGTACAACAAGATCTATTCCAATGGCGACTGGGTGCCGGCCGGGCTGGGTGTCGGCCAGCCGCTGGTGAAGCCTTACGGCATCGATGATGTGCCGATGATGGCGGTGACCTTGTGGTCCGATCGGCCGGAGATCGGCCCCGAGCAACTGGCCAAGGTGGCGCACACACTGGAGACCGATCTCAAGCGGGTGTCCGGCACCCGCGACGTCTACACCATCGGTACGCCCGATCGTGCGGTGATGGTCGAGATCGATCCGGCCAAGCTGGCGACCTACCATCTCAGCGTGGGCGATCTGGCGCAGGCGCTGAAGGCGGCGAACGTGGCCGCCGACGTGGGCAGCGAGATCAAGGACAACCGCGACCAGCCGGTGAAGGCCGGCACGCTGCTGATGAATGCAGGCGAGGTCTCGCAACTGGTGATCGGACTGGCCAATGGTCACCCGGTCTACCTGTCGGATGTGGCACGTGTGGTTTCGGGCACGAACTACCCGACGCGGCTGGCCTCCTTCGGCACGACGCCGGGTCATGCCGGTCCGCTCAGCGGGCTGACCCCCGCGGTCACGCTGGCGATTGCCAAGAAGGCCGGCAGCAACGCCCATACCATCGCCACCAGCATCCGCACCCGGCTCGATGCCTTGCGTGGGGTGGACATCCCTGACGGCGTGCACGCGACGGTGACCCGCGACTACGGGCAAACCGCCAACGACAAGGCCGACGAGCTGATGCTGCATCTGGGGCTGGCCGCGTTTGCGGTGGTGCTGCTGATGTTGTTTGCGCTGGGTTGGCGTGAGGCCGTGGTGGTGGGTACTGCCGTGGTGGTGACGCTGGCGGTGACGCTGTTCGCCTCGTGGGCGATCGGTTTCACCATCAACCGGGTATCCCTGTTTGCGCTGATTTTCTCGATCGGCATCCTGGTCGACGATGCGATCGTGGTGGTGGAGAACATCCACCGGCACATGGCCCGCGGTGACAAGGGCCTGCTCGAGGCGATACCTGCTGCGGTGGATGAAGTGGGTGGGCCGACCATCCTTGCCACGTTTACCGTGATCGCCGCCCTGCTGCCGATGGCCTTCGTCGGCGGTCTGATGGGGCCGTACATGCGGCCGATCCCGATCAATGCCTCGGTCGGCATGCTGATCTCGCTGGCGGTGGCCTTCGTCATCACGCCGTGGCTGGCCTATCGGCTGCTGCGCAACCACATGCCCAGCCCGGTGGGCGCGGTATCGCATGCGCGCGTGGCGGAAGAATCGAAGATCGACGGTTTCCTGCAGCGCCTGTTCACTCGCCTGATGACGCCCTTCCTGGGCAACCCCAAGGCAGCGCGCAACCGGCGCCGGCTGTTCCTCGGCATGGGCATGCTGGTACTGCTGGCGGCTGGTCTGGCCGGGGTCAAGCTGGTGATTCTGAAGATGCTGCCGTTCGACAACAAATCCGAATTCCAGGTGGTGCTGAACATGCCCGAGGGCTCGACCTTGGAGCAGACCAACCGCGCCCTGGTCGACATGAGCCGGGTGCTGGACACCGTGCCCGAGGTGAAGAATTTCCAGCTCTACGCCGGCACCTCGGCGCCGATGAACTTCAATGGCCTGGTACGCCAGTACTACCTGCGCAACCAGCCTTATCAAGGTGACATCCAGATCAACCTGGTCGACAAGAACGAACGCAAGCGGCAAAGCCACCAGATCGCCATGGCGGTGCGTCCGGCGCTGGCTGCCGTGGCGCAGCGTTTTCACGCGCATCTGGTCGTGGCCGAGGTGCCGCCCGGTCCGCCGGTGATGGCGCCGATCGTGGCCGAGATCTACGGGCCCGATTACAAGGGTCAGCGTGCGGTGGCGTTGTCGCTGGAGAAACTGTTCGACAAGACGCCTGGCATTGCCGACGTCAACCTCAGTGTTGAAAACCCGCAGGCCACGCGCCAGGTGATCGAGGTCGATCGACCCCGTGCCGCGGTGCTGGGCGTCAGCCAGGCCGAGATCGTCGACGCCTTGCGCGCGGGTGCGGGTGGCGATGCCGCCAGCTATGTCGCGGACGACAATGCCAAGTACGCGGTGCCGATCGTGCTGCGGCTGCCAAGGGCAGCGCTGGGATCGATGGATCAGATACTGAGTCTGCGCGTGCGCTCCAGCGCCGGTCAGCTGGTGCCGATCTCCGAAGTGGTGAAGGTGGTCGAGAAGCCATGGGCGGACGCGATCTACCACAAGGACCTGCTGCCCTATACCTTCGTGACCGGCGATGATGCCGGCAGCGAGGACAGCCCTGTCTACGGCATGTTCCGGCTGGCCAGCAAGATCAGCGACATGCGTATCGACGGTCATCACCTGACCCAGGAATTCACCGCGCCACCGACCAGCGATTCCGACTACTCGGTGCGCTGGAGCGGTGAGTGGGAGATCACCTACGAGACCTTCCGCGACATGGGTATCGCCTATTCGATGGGCCTGTTGCTGATCTACCTGCTGGTGGTTGGGCAGTTCAAGAGCTACGTGGTGCCGTTGATCATCATGGCGCCAATCCCGTTGACCGTGATCGGCGTGATGCCCGGACACTGGCTGTTCGGTGCGCAGTTCACCGCTACCTCGATGATCGGCATGATCGCGCTGGCTGGCATCATCGTGCGCAACTCGATCCTGCTGGTGGACTTCATCGAGCTGGAAACCGCGCGCGGCGTGCCGTTTGCGCAGGCGGTTGTGCAGTCGGCTGCGGTGCGCGCCCAACCGATCGCGCTGACGGGCCTCGCCGCGATGATGGGCGCCTTTTTCATTCTCGATGACCCGATCTTCCAGGGCCTGGCGGTGTCGCTGGTGTTCGGCGTGCTGGTGTCGACCGTGCTGACCCTGCTGGTGATTCCGCTGCTTTACTACGCGTGGCTGGCACGCGATGGCGGGCGGCACATCCCAGGGCGGGAGCAGGCCTGATCGTGGCCTTGCGCCAAGGGTGACGTCCGTCCAAAGGGCAAAAAAACGGCGACTCACCTGCTGAGTCGCCGTTTCTGTTTCAGCGGAACTGAGGACGTTCAACCATCCACGATCGACCAGGGAATGGACTTGCCCGCGCGCATCGGTACGCAGCTGCTCTGTGCCAGCGGAAACTCGTCGGGCACGGTCCATGGCGTGCGTTCGAGAACGAGGCGTTCGCTATTGCGTGGCAGCCGATAGAAGTCGGCACCGTGGAAGCTGGCGAAGGCTTCGAGTTGATCCAGCTTGCCCACCTGTTCGAAGGCTTCGGCATACAGTTCGATCGCCGCATGGGCGGTGTAGACGCCGGCGCAGCCGCAGGCCGATTCCTTCGACTCGCGCACATGCGGCGCGCTGTCGGTGCCGAGGAAAAAGTGCGGATTGCCACTGCTGGCCGCCTGCAGCAGCGCGGTGCGGTGGGTTTCGCGCTTGAGGATCGGCGCGCAGTAGTAATGCGGATTCACCCCACCCTCGAACAGCGCGTTGCGATTGAGCAGCAGGTGGTGGACGGTGATCGTGGCGGCCACCTGGGCCGGAGCCTGGCTGACGAAGTCCACGGCGTCGCGGGTGGTGATGTGTTCCAGCACCATGCGCAGGCCGGGAAAGCGGGCTTGCAGCGGGATCAGGTGACGCTCGATGAAAACGCGTTCGCGGTCGAAAATGTCGACCGCCGGATCGGTGACCTCGCCATGCAGCAGCAGGGGCAGGTCGTGCTTCTCCATCGCCTCGAGCACGGGGTAAACCCGCGACAGGTCACGCACGCCATCCTGCGAATTGGTGGTGGCGCCGGCCGGATAGTACTTGACCGCAAACACGCTGCCGCTGGCCTTGGCGCGCTCGATCTCTTCGGCCGGGGTCGCTTCGGTGAGATACAGCGTCATCAGCGGTTCGAAGCGCGCGCCCGACGGCAGGCTCGCCACGATGCGTCGCCGGTAGTCTTCGGCCTGCGCCACCGTGGTCACCGGTGGCTTGAGGTTGGGCATCACGATCGCGCGGGCAAACCGGCGTGCGGTATGGGGGACCACCGAGGCCAGTGCCGCACCATCGCGCAGGTGCAGGTGCCAGTCGTCGGGGCGGGTGATGTCAAGGCGGGTGGAGGTCATGGGTGGAATCCCCTGGTGCACGGGCGAGTGGATCGATGACGCCGCGATGGTTCGGACTGTTCAGGGTGAGAGGGCATGCGTGGTTCCTCGAAGCGTGACTTTTGAATGCGGAAGAAGCCGTGTTGCCTGCCGCTCGCGACGGGCAAGTCGGGTCTGTTCGCTGTTCAGACGCTTATTATCGCCTGCTTTTCCCGGGTCGGGTGGCAAGCGCCGGCGGGAACTGCCTGGCTTGAGGCCAGCGTGCTCCTTCACCAGTACCCTGGGCCTTGCTTGCTGAAACCCAGGCCTGAGCAGCTGACTCGTGTCGGTCGCCGTCAGGGGTTGCACTGGTCACAACGGGAGGGATCTGCCTGCGGTTTGTCGACCGGTTGTTGCAGCACATGGCTGCAGCAGTTGCAGTACCTGACATGCGCCATGGTGACCTGGGTGGCTGCGCCACAGCAGGCACACGGCAGGCCGCTGATATGTTCGCTGACGACGAATCCCGGTGTGCCACAGATCGGGCAGCGATTGTGCCATGCACGCAGCAGGTCGATCGTGGCCCGCTTGATGGCCCGCATCCGGGTCGGGTTGCGGTGCGCGCGCATATCGCTTTCCACCGCCGCGGCACCATGCCGGCGGATGGCGATATCAGCGGCCATTTCCAGCTGAGCCAGGTCGTCGATCTGCTTGAACAGGGTGGATTGAGGCGATGGTTTGCCTGCCGTCGTTCCCATCACGATCACGCCATGGCGTGGAAACCCGACGCGCTGTGCGAAAGCCAGGGCGGCAGCGGTATCGTGCACCACCTGATGGGAAAAGTTGGTCGCGGGACTGAGGTGGTGGCCGCTCAGCTCAAGGCCGCTCTGGCGATCGATCAACAGCACGATCTCGCTGCCCACGGGCAGGAAGGGTATCTGCGGGTGGGGGCCAAAGCTGCCCTCGCTGGCGAGGCCGACGCGCGCCTGCGGCACGCGTTCGAACGCTGCGGCGATCTTGGCGCGGGCAGCGTCCAGCGCGGAGCCGTTGCGGGTGACATCGCGGCTGAAACTGCCGAAGCGATCGGTATCGAAATCCTGCGGCACGTTGATTTGAAGACCGAGCGAGCGGTGCAGCAGGGGCGCGATGACCTGTTCCTTGCCATGCATCGTGGCCAGCACGGCGACAGCTTGTCTCAACTGGAAATCGCTGGTCGGCGGCATCAGAAATAGCCTTCGCGCTTGTGCTTTTCGAGGCTGCCGGCGCCCTCCCGGTCGCCGAGGCGGCCCTGTCGCTCCGAGCCAGCCGCGTTGGCTGTTTCATCGATCACCGACGCCACGTCGATCGCGTTCGACGCGATGGCGGCAGTCACTGGCCAGCAGCCGAGTGTGCGAAAGCGGACGCGCTTTTCGACCACGACTTCACCCGAACGCAGCGGCATGCGCTGTGGCTCGTCGATCACCAGCAACATCCCGTCCCGCTCGATCACGGGTCGTGGCGCGGAGAAATACAGCGGAGCCAGCGCCATGCCGCGCTGCTGGACATAACGCCAGATATCCATCTCGGTCCAGTTCGACAGCGGGAACACGCGCAGCGACTGCCCCCTGCCCAGGCGCGTGTTGTACAGCTGCCACGGTTCGGGACGCTGCTGGCGTGGATTCCATGCATGGCCTTTGTCGCGAACGGAAAAAACACGCTCCTTGGCCCGCGATTTTTCCTCGTCGCGCCGTGCGCCCCCAAACACCACGTCGTAGCCACCGAGGTCGAGTGCCTGCCGGAGGGCGTCGGTACGCATGGCACGGGTGTAGGCATCGCCGTGTTCGAAGGGATTCAGTCCAGCGGCGCGGCCCTCTTCGTTGGCATGCACACGCAGTGACCAGCCATGTCTGCGGGCGAATGCGTCGCGGAAGGCGATGACGTCGCGAAATTCCCAGGTGGAATCGACATGCAGCAAGGGCATGGGGGGAGGGGCCGGATAGAAGGCGAGTACGGCCAGGTGGGCCAGTACCGTCGAGTCCTTGCCAGCCGAAAACAGCAGCACGGGGTGGCGTGCCTCGGCCACGCCCTCGCGGAGAATGAAGATGGCCTCGTTCTCCAGTGCCGCCAGATGCGAATCGAGAGCCGTGCTCACGGCGTACCTGCGAATGGAGTAGGCGAGCCAGGGCCGCTGCCCAGGCCCGCCGCGCGGCGTAGCCGGTCACACAGCGCCTTTCCCATCCCGTCCTCGCTGGGTGGCACGGCCACCAGTACCTGCAGTCCGAGATGGTCCGCCTGACGCAGTCGCTGGTAGAGCTGGCGTGCCTGCTCGCTCGCGTCGGGTTGCAGGCTCAGCCAGGGCACGGTCTCGGGCAGGGCATCGGGTCGCTGCACCGACAGCAGGCCGACGCACTGGCCGCTCGCCTGCCAGCGTTCCACTTCAACGGCTGCATGGTCGTTCGACACCAGCACGACCCGCGCCCGCGGCGCGTAGTGCGAGTCCTTCAAGCCGGGACTGCGGGTGCCGGCGACGGGCTGGGTGGTTACCGGCAGCCGCGATACCTGCTGCACCTGCGCGGCGGTGATCATGCCCGGGCGCAAAATGCAGGCGCCGCCGCTCGAGAGGTCGACGATGGTGGATTCGATGCCGACGCTGCACGGGCCGCCGTCGAGAATCAGGTCGACCGCCTCGCCGAGTTCTTCGCGCACATGCGCCGCGGTGGTGGGGCTGACATTGCCATAGCGGTTGGCCGAGGGCGCTGCGATGCCGCCATCGAAAAGCGCCAGTACGCGCAATGCCAGCGGGTGATCCGGCACGCGCAGCGCCACAGTCGGCAGTCCCCCGGTCACGGCATCGAGCACTTCGGGCCGGCGCCGCAGGACCAGGGTGAGCGGGCCGGGCCAGAAGGCATCGGCCAGTCGCCGTGCCGCTTCCGGTATGTCCTGTGCCCACGCCGCCAGTTGCGAGGCATCGCCCAGATGCACGATCAGCGGATGGTCCACGGGCCGGCCCTTGGCGGAAAAAATCCTCGCCACGGCGGACGGGTTGTGCGCATCGGCGGCGAGGCCGTAGACGGTTTCGGTAGGCAGGGCGACCAGGCCACCATGGCGCAATACGTCGGCGGCCTGGTGGACCTGTTCGTCTTGCGGCGTCGATGTCATGCGGCGTTTTCCCATGTCAGCTGGCCACGGTAGCGCTGGATCGGCGCCGCCGCCGTCGGCCTCGCAAACAGGTGCAGCCAGCCGTTGTCGACCAGTTGACGTACCGCCTCGTGGCGCGAAATCACCTGGTTGATCGCCTCCACCGGAGCAGCCAGCAGCACCGACAGACGCAGCGGTTCGTGCACCAGCCGCTCGCCGTCATGCACGGACTGCCAGGGCAGGCCGCTGCGCAGGTCACCGCCGTTGCCTTCCAGCACGCCGAGCGTGCCGACCACGTTATGCAGCACCTTGTTGCCGCTGCCGAAGACGCGGTTGTCCACGCTTGATCCGTAGTACTGCAGGTTGATCCAGCTGGCGACCACCATCGGCGCGGTCATGATCAACTCGAGTACGCGCCCGTCGGGGTCCTGGCGCCAGTCGTAGCTATGCAGGAACACCTTGCCCTGCAGGTCCATGCCGCGGGTTTCGTTGCGCGGTGCGGCGATGAAGGCCGCGTAGCCGGCCAGACCCCATTCCGGTCGGGGCTGGCTCCAGTCGCGGCTGCGTGAGATCACCTGCGCATCGATCGGGCGGCTGGCGTCGACGGGCAACCGCCTGGCGCGTTCGGCACGGGTGCGCTGGCCCGCCTGGCTGAGCCACGAGCGCAGCTGCGCCAGATCGTCGGCATGCCCCGGCGGCACGCTGTCGAGGTCGAACAGGGTCACTTCATCCGTGGTGGTGTCGTGCAGGCCGGCAAGGAAGACCGTATCCGCCGGGATCACGATCTGCCGCGCGAGCAGCCCCGCACGCACCGCCGGGTCATTCATGATCGCCGCGGCCACGCGCGCATTCGCCTCGCCGGTGTGGCCGCCGCAGGCGCCGCAATCCAGTCCGCTGGCATGCGGATTGTTGACCGTGCTGGCACCGTGTCCGGCCAGCAGAACCAGCCGCGCGAATCCGCTGGTCAGCGACATCGCCTTGAGCACGGCTTCGGCCATCTGCAGGCGTTGGCCTGGCGTGAATCCGGTCAGGCGGCCCGCCACTTCGCCCGGCTCGATATCCGGCCGCAACTGTTTTTGCTCGGCCTGGCTCAGGCCATCGGTGGCCGGGTGTGGCACCACCCGGGTCAGGCCGAAGCCGTCGGTGGCCAGCTTGACCAGGTAGGTCCAGCCCATCGTTTCGACAAAGGCAAACGAGGACACGGCAGCCAGCTTGAATGATCGCCAGGCCTGTGCCGTGCGCTTTCGCCACTTTCGCCTTCCAAGCAGGGCCGAACGTTGCGCCGCACTTGCAGCGTGCACGGTTTCGCGCACGGTGAATCCGGGTGTCAGCAAGGCCGGGCATTGCGCGTTGCCGCGGCTCTGACCCAGCGGTACGTACTCGATGGGAAAGCCGAAGAAGCCGGCAAATCCGATCGTCTCGACCTGCGCCGATATGCTCTCCAGCGCGCGCCGGAACACCTCCGAGCGCACGTCGATGCAGAACGCTGCCTGGATTGTCGTTTGCACCACCGGCGATGCCTCGTGAGGCGCGCACAGCCTGCCCAGAAAATCGCGTTGCCAGGCGTTTTCGCAGGCGCACTGCAGCAGCTCGTCGATGACGAATGCGCTATCGGCGGGAGGCGTTGCGCCGAGCGCCTGACGGGCCTCATGCCAGGCACTGGCCACGGCCGGATTCGTAGCAAGCACCTGCAGCATCGCCACGTCCCAGGCCACGCGCACGGCCAGCCACTCGATCAGACAGCGGTCAGTGTCGCCGTGCAGTTCGCTTTGCCATACGCGGTAGCGGGCATAACTGGACCAGCCGCCGATGCTCATCAGCAGGCGATGGAAGTAGGCCAGTCGATCGCCTGCGCGCAGGCCCAGCCGGGCGACGCCTTCGATGAGCATCGCTTCGGCGTCGTCGGGTAGTGTCTTGATCGCCTGGCGAAACCCGGCCAAGCCAAGCAGCTCGGGCGTGCGGTCGATCATCGCCTGCCTGCGCCAGGCAGCATATGGCGCAAGCTCGCGCCAGGGCGAAGTCCAGGCCGCCTGGCCATCGTCAAAATAGCCCGCAGCCCAGGTCGAGAGGCGGTCGGTGGTGAAGCTCGACCAGTCCTTGCCGGTCGCGAGCGACGCGGCATCGACCACGCTGCTCAGCGGCTGGTGTCGCAGCGAATCCTTGCTGGCGGCTAGCTTCAGCGCTTGCAGATTGATCGAGCACGCCGTCGCGGGCTCGGCACGCGCGATGGCTGCGGCGAGATCGGCATCGGTGATGCGCCCGCTGGCGATCGCCTCGGCATAGAACTCGCGCGGCATCGTCATGTGCGCACCGGCCGCTTTCGACATCAGCCCGGCCGCCTCGGCAAAACGCTGGTCCACCAGTCCCAGAAAAGGATTGACGGCCACGAAATGCTTCAGCGGCCACAGTGGCGCGATGCGGCGGCAGGCCTGTTGTGCTGCGGCAAGCGTGAGGTCGGCGTCAGTCGGCGCAGCGGCTGGTTTCGCTGCGCCCGCGAGTGGACGCACCGGCGGTGCGGTGAGGGTGGCGTTCGTCATGGGTGTGCTCTCCGTTATCGCGCCGTCGTGCCCGGCGTCCGCAGCGCGCCGATCAGTCGGTTGAACAAGGTGTTCGCGTAGAGGCCGTTGGCGAGATGGACGCGGGCGGCGCACCAGGCTTCACTGGCCAGCCAGACCGGGGCGAGGATCTGCAGCACCGTGACGATGCCGAAGGAAGCGACCGCCAGCAGCATGATCAGCCACCCGGCCGCATCCGGCGCAGGGATTGGCGGCAAGGTCGAGGCCAGCAACCAGGCTGCTGATCCCTGCAGCAGGAAGTACATCGCCGTGGCGCCCACCGCAAGCGCAGCCGTGCGCGCCAGCACCGCCGCATGGGCCTGACCACGCGAGGCCCCGGCCAGCAGCAGGCTCAGGCCCATGATCAGGATGACGCCCAGCGACAGCACCGCGGCCGACTCGTGGCCAAGCAAGCCGAACAGCCAGCTCGCGGCGACATAGATACCCAGGGCCATGGCCACGTTCGCCATCATGCTGCGGACCCTGGGCGCATGTTTCAGGTCCGGTTGCCAGCGGGTCCTGGCAAGCTCCACCACGCTGCCGGAGGCCAGGAACGCGTGTGCCTTGTACAGCGAATGGGTGACCAGGTGCACCAGCGCGAACGCGAACGCGCCGAAGCCGCACTCCAGCAGCATGAAACCCATCTGGCCGACGGTGGACCAGGCCAGCGAGCCTTTCACGCTGGGCTGGGTCAGCATCACCACCGCGCCGAACAGCGCGGTGAAGCCGCCGATGATTGCCAGCAGATGCAAGGCCGGGCCGAACAGCAGCATCACGTCGGCGAAGCGGATCACCAGAAATCCGCCGGCGTTGATGATCCCCGCGTGCAGCAGGGCCGATACCGGCGTGGGTGTCTCCATCACCTCCGGCAGCCAGCCGTGGGTGGGGAACTGGGCCGATTTCAGCAGGGCTGCGACGGCGAGCAGCAAGGCTGCAATGGCCACCGAGGCGGGCGCTGCGGTGAGCTGGCGCGCACGCTCGAGAAGGGTTGCCATGTCGGCACTGCCGAAGGCCGATGCCAGCGCCAGTGCGGCGCCGATCAGGCAGACATCGCTGAGCCGGGCGATGATGAATTTCTTGCGTGCTGCGACCACGGCGGCACGTCGATCGCGATAGAACACCAGCAAGCGATGCAGCGACAGGCTGGTGCCGATCCAGGCGGCAACCAGCTGAAACAGGTTGCCGGCCAGCACCAGGGCGGTCACTGCCGCCAGCGTCAGGCAGAGGCCGCCGAGGAAGTCACCCTGGCGCGGGTCGCCATCCAGATAGTTGCGGCTGTACTGCACCACGATCAGTCCGACAAAGGCGATCAGCAGGAACATGCAGCAGCTCAGCGCATCCAGTCGCACCGACAGGCCGACACCGTGCCAGCCGATCAGCGGGCTGGATAGCGCGCCGCACCACGCGACCATGCCGGACGCGGCGACGGCCAGCATCAGCGCCAGCACCGTGGCCAGGCGACTGGCCTGCAGCACGCGACGAGGTCGCAACCCCGGTTGCCCGAGTGCAAGCAGGGCGACGGCGACGAGGGCCGCGGGTGCGGCCAGGGCGAGCGTGGCAAGCGGGGTGGGCATGGACTCTCCGACGGACATGGGCTGAGGTGCCGGAAAGGTAGCGGATGGAAATCATTTCATAAAATTCATAGAATGAAGACAATCAATATTAAAAAAAGAACGATAAATGGCTGCCTTGAACTACAACCATCTGCGCTACTTCTGGGCTGTGGCGCGGGAGGGCAATCTGACTCGCACCGCCGAGAAGCTCCACGTGTCGCAATCGGCCTTGTCGATCCAGATCAGGAAGCTCGAAGACCAGATCGGGCATGCGCTGTTCGAACGCAACGGAAGACAGCTTCACTTGACTGAGGCCGGTCGTATCGCACTGGATCACGCCGAGGTGATCTTTGCCGCCGGGGCGGAACTGCTCGGCACCCTCAAGCAGCAGCCCGGCGAACAACGTCAGGTGCTGCGAGTCGGTGCGCTGGCTACCTTGTCGCGCAATTTCCAGATCGGGTTCCTGCGGCCCCTGCTGGGGCGCGAGGATGTGGAGGTCGTCATCCGCTCAGGCGTGACGGCGGATCTGCTGAAGAGTCTGGAAGCACACCATCTCGATGTCGTGCTGCTGAATCTGCCGCCGCCGCGCGATGCCTCCACGCCGTGGATATCCCACCCGATTGCGGAGCAGCCGGTAAGCCTGGTGGGCACGGCCGCGCGGGTGGGGCGTGGCGCGACGCTGGAGACGCTGCTGGCGCGCGAGCCGCTGGTGCTGCCCACGCTGGAGAGCAGCATCCGCACCGGCTTCGATGCCTGGCTGGACAGGTTGGGTATCCGCCCGCGGATTGCCGCGGAAGTGGACGACATGGCCATGATGCGCCTGCTCGCCCGCGAGGATATCGGGCTGGCGGTGGTGCCGCCGATCGTGGTGCGCGACGAACTGGCCAGCGGCACGCTGATCGAGGTGGCCCGCCTGCCGCAGCTCAGCGAGACCTTTGTCGCGGTCACCTTGTCACGGCGTTTCCCCAATCCGCTGCTGCGGCAGCTGATCGTGCCGGACATGTCGCATGTCGCCGGGGTGGGCAAGGGCTGAGCTCGCCGATGCAGTCACCAGGCATGCAGGACCAGGTGGCCGAGATAGGCCGCGTAACCCGTCAGCTGGATGCCACCCTCTCATCGACCAGCAAGCGTGCACCGAGCACGGTCATGCCGATACCGGCCAAGGCGATGAAATACGCCGCGCCAACGGCACGTCGGCGCGATGCGGTATCCGCTGCCATGTGCTTGTGCATCTCGGCAGCGGCATCAGTTCGCTTGGTGCCGGCGCGGAACGATCTGCATCCACGCAGCCGTCTATCTCATCGCGCGACCAGGGGCAGTGGACAACTTCAGGCCTGTTGGCTCAGCGGGCAACAAACAACGGTATGGAGGCGTGCTCCAGCAGCCATCGCGTGGCGCCGCCCAGAATCAGTTCGGTAATGCGCGAGCGTCCCCATGCGCCGACCACCAGCAGGTCGGCATCCAGTTGACTGGCTCTGTGCTGCAAATTCCGGCCGGCATCGGGTTCGCCCTCGAAGCTCTCCCACTGGGCATCCACGTCATGACGTTGCAACCACCCGCGTAGCGGGAGCGGCGGCACGCTGATGCCGGGAAGACCGCTGCGCTCGCCGTCGAGCACATGTACGGCCGAGGCCATCTGCAGCAAGGGGAGGGCGGCTTTCACCGCACGCGCGGCAGTTCCGGAGCCGTTCCACGCGATGGCTATGCGCCGTGCGTTCAACTCGCCTTGCCAGGTGTCGGGAACCAGCAGCATCGGCGAGGAGGGTGCGAATAGCGCGCGGGTGACCTCGTCGAATCCAGCGGGAGCGTCGGGGTTGCTGACGTGCAGGCGGCTGATCACGAAATCGGCCAGTTGCGAACGTTTGGCCAGCGCATCGACATGCAGTCCGAATCGAACTTCCCATTCGCCGGCGACGCCGGCATGGCTGCACTGTTGTATCCACCACGCGTGCCTTGCCAGCGCGGCCATTTTCCTTGCTTCGAGATCGTCCAGAGGGGCTGCCGCTTCCATCAACGGGGAGTAGTTGGCAACCAACTGCAGGCCAGTAAGAAAGGCTTGCTGTCGGTTGGCCAGCGCCAGCGCGTTCCTGATCAGGGCGGCGTCGGCCTCGACCTCTCCAATATTCACGACAAGGTCCAGCATGATCGCGCTCCCATAGCCATTGCCTTTTGTCATCGTGGCGCAGGTGCATCTTCGGCCAGTTGATCAGGGTCAATTCGGGTGGAGACCGCTGCGTTCGGTGGGCGGGGTGCCGCAAGATACTGAGCTCACGCGGCAGGGCGGGCACTTGATCGTGGTCAACATGAGTCATGGCGGGTGCGGGCATGCTGATGCCGCCGCAGGCGCACGGTTTTTTCATCAGCCGGCAAGGTGAACGAATAGTCGTATTGCCGCCATGCGCTGGGATGACACGGCAGCCGGTACGCGGCAGTGTCGGTGGCTGCTGCCCTGGTGGCTCCAATGCGGTGTGTTTTTTGTTGGTGGCAAGTGGGGTATCGCTGATGAGACCCCGTTGCTGCTGTTTCCAGGCAATGGAGTTCAATCATGTTCAAACACATTCTTTTACCCACCGATGGTTCCGACCTCTCCTTGCGCGCGGTAGATACGGGCTTGGCCTTGGCAGCGAAGCTTGGCGCGAGTGTTTATGCATTCCATGTCGTGCCTCCGTTTCCCTCGCTGACCTATTTTGTCGACATTGTTCAGGCCAACCAGGAGTTCTACCTGAAGGAATCAATTGAACGCGGCGAGGCCTATCTGAATGAGGTCATGCAACGCGCCAAGGCCGCTGGCGTACCGTGCAAGACGGGCCACGAGATCGACGGTCGGCCCTACACGGCGATCATTGCGACGGCCACCAAGCAGCAATGCGACTTGATCGTGATGGCATCGCATGGATGGCGCGGCGTGGACCGCCTGCTGTTGGGCAGCGAGACACAGAAGGTGCTGGTCAATGGCGACGTGCCGGTGTTGGTATGTCATTGACTGGTTTGCAGCGCTGGTTGAATCGGGCGCTGCTGGCCGTAACCATTCTCGCTCTGCTGGCCGGCGCGGCGTTCTACGGGCTTGATCGACCTCTGGCGGCAAGCATGGTGTGGAGCGCCAGCGCGTTGCTGGTGGCTGCGTTGCTGGTGGCGGAGATCATCAGCCGCTTGCGCCACCGTGAAATGGGTGTGGATCTGATCGCCCTGTTGGCGATTGTCGCTGCGGTGTTTTTTTCGCAGGCGCTGGTGGCGGCGGTGATTGCCACGATGCTCGCTGGCGGGCGTGCGCTGGAGGAGTACACCGGTCGTCGGGCAGAGCGGGAGCTGCGCCGGCTGGTGGATCGTGCGCCACGCTCGGCATGGCGCTATCAAGGGACGGCGCTGGAGCAGGTTCCAGTGGAAAGTGTGAGGCCGGGTGATCGCTTGCTGTTGCGCATGGGCGAGGTGGTTCCGGTCGATGGCCTGGTGCTTGATTCGACGGTGACGCTGGACGAGTCGGCGCTTACCGGCGAGTCGCTTCCGGTACGCCGTCGGGCTGGCGAGCCCGTGCTGAGCGGCGTGGTGAACGCGGGGGCGCCCTTCGACATGAGCGCCAGCCGCCCGTCGGCGCAGAGCACCTATGCGGGCATCGTGCGGATGATCGAGTCGGCGCGCGGTTCGCGTGCGCCCTTCGTGCGGATGGCTGACCGTTATGCGCTGGCCTTGATCCCGCTGACCTTGCTCATTGCCGGCCTGGCGTGGTGGCTGAGTGGTGATCCGATTCGCGCGTTGGCGGTGCTGGTGGTGGCCACGCCGTGTCCGCTGATCCTGGCTGTTCCGGTGGCCATGGTGGCCGGCACATCGCGTTGTGCGCAGCGCGGGATCCTGGTCAAGGATGGAGCCACGCTCGAGGCGCTGGCGCGAGCCCGCACTCTTTTTCTCGACAAGACCGGCACACTCACCGCCGGGCGGTTGAGCGTACTTTCGGTGGAGAGCGCCGGGGGCCATGGCCCCGAGCAGCTGTTGCGATTTGCCGCATCCCTGGCGCAGGCGTCCCCGCATGTGGTGTCACAGGCGCTGGTGCAGTCCGCGCTTGCCCAGGGGGTGGTGCTGCAAGCGCCGGAAAAGGTGGCCGAGGTACCGGGGGCGGGGCTCAGCGGCATGGTCGAAGGCCATGCCGTGATGCTGGGAGGACACCACTACGTGACGGCCGCCACGCCTGCGTTGGCGTGGACCGATGCGGTGCTGCGCCGTATGGCGTATGAGGACATCAGCGGCAGTTTCATCGCGGTGGACGGCGCGATGGCTGGTGTGGTGCTGTTTGCGGACCGGCTGCGGATCGAGGCGCCGCGAGCGCTGCGAGCATTCCGTCAGGCCGGCATCCGGCGCATCGTGATGCTTACCGGCGATCGTGCCGACGTGGCCGAATCCATTGGCCTGGCTGCCGGTGTGGATGAGGTGCGTGCCGAGCTGACCCCGGACGGCAAGTTGAAAGCGATCGAGCAGGCCCGTGCCGATGGCGTCAGTCTGATGGTGGGCGATGGCATCAACGACGCCCCTGCCCTGGCGGCGGCGGGCGTCGGCGTGGCGTTGGGAGCGCGCGGTGCCACGGCATCGTCGGAGGCGGCAGGCGTGGTCCTGCTGGTCGATCGGCTTGACCGGGTCGCCGAAGCCATGCGGATCGCCTCGCGCACCCGCCGCATCGCCTTGCACGGCGTGCAGGCAGGCATGGGCCTGTCGGTGCTGGCGATGTTGCTGGCGGCCATCGGCCTGCTGCCCCCACTGGTCGGCGCTGTCGTGCAGGAGGTGATCGATGTGGCGGTGATCCTCAATGCACTGCGTGCGCTGGGGGGAGGGCGTGGTGCGCATGCTGTTCGGCCGATGGCGATGGAGCAGGCCGATCGCCTGCGCCGCGAACACGCTGACCTGGAACCTGTGCTGGAGCGCGTACGTGCGGCGGCCGAAGGGCTGGCGAACCGTTCGCCGGCGGCGGCCCGCAAGCAGTTGGCAAGCCTGGTCGAGCTGTTGAATCGCCAGCTGATCCCGCACGAGCAGGCCGATGAAGTGGAGCTGTATCCGGACCTGGCCTCGCGCCTGCATGGTGACGACCCGCTGGCTGCCATGAGTCTCACTCATCGGGAGATATTCCGGCTGACCGCCTTGCTGACCCGGATGGCGGGCGGAACGTCGGGCAGCGCCGAAGAGCCGGCTCCGCTAGCCGACATGCAACGCCTGCTGCAGCGGCTGGATACCGTCTTGAGCCTGCACTTTTCGCAGGAAGACGAGCTTTACCAGCATCTGGACGATCGCTAGTCGTCATCTCTTCACTTGACGATACTGTCCGTGATGTAGAGTGCCGCAAATTACTGCGGCCGTTCCCGTCGCCTACGCTATATCGACCTCAAGGGTGGACGGGATGACGCTCAAGATGACGGAAACCACGACGAGTCTTCTCGATATCGACGCACTGCGTCGCAGTTGCGGCTCCTGCGCGCTGCAGGAAGTGTGTCTGCCTGCGGGCATCGGCAGTGGTGATCTCGAGCAACTGGACGCCACGGTGCGCGACATGCGTGTGCTCGATCGTGGCAATACCTTGTTTCGCCAGGGAGAAGCGTTCAACGCGCTGTTTGTGGTCCGCTCCGGCTCGCTGAAGACGTTCGTGGAAAGCCCCGGCGGAGACATGCAGGTGCTTGGCTTTCATCTGCCGGGCGAGCTGGTCGGCCTGGATGGACTCACCAACGACCACTACCGGTGCAGTACCGAGGCGCTTGAGCGGACCAGTATTTGCGAACTGCCTTACGCAAAGTTGCAAAAGGTAGCCAGCGAAGTGCCGGCCCTGCAGCGCCAGCTTATGCGCGTGATCAGCCGCGAGATGGTGGCCGAGCACGGTCACATGGTGATAATGGGCAAGCAGCAGGCGCAGGAGCGGCTGGCGATCTTCCTGCACAGCCTTTCCGGGCGCTACGCGCGTCTGTCCCGAGACCCACATGCGCTGGTGCTGTCGATGTCTCGTTACGACATCGCCAACTACCTGGGGCTGGTGGTGGAGACGGTCAGCCGGCTGTTCAGCCGCATGGAAGCCGCCGGCGTGCTCGCGGTGAGCCGCAAGTCGGTGCGCATTCTGCGGCCGGATCTGCTGGCCGAGATGTGCGGCAGCCACCTGGCGAAAGCCTGCGACGAGAAGGTGAGTTGATCGTCGCGGGATAGTGCGACGCCCCGCAGTCGTTCAGCACTTCGATTCGCACGCTGACCAGGGACCCGGATTTCCCATGGGCGGCGATCCAGCCGAGAGCACAAAAAAGGCCGCCCGAGAGGCGGCCTTCTTGTCGAATGTTGGTCGGGGAGACAGGATTCGAACCTGCGACTTCTACGTCCCGAACGTAGCGCTCTACCAGGCTGAGCTACACCCCGTGGGAAGCCGCGTATCTTAATCGTCAGGCGGGGGCTTGGCAACAGTTTCGATGCAGCGGGTTGCAGCGCAGGGTGCGGGGGGCGGATGGCGTTCTGGTAATCTTCACGGCTGCCGTTGCGCGGTACGCCGTGGCTCGGATTGTTCCCATTGTCAGTACCAGTAGAGGATTCCATGGCGCTTACCCCGGCCCGCACCATGCCCGGCGTGCTCGAGCTGTTGCCGCTCGACCAGATCGCGTTTCAGCGCATGCTCGACGTGATTCGTCGAAACTACGAGCGTTTTGGCTTCCTGCCGATTGAAACCCCTGTTATCGAGTACTCCGACGTGCTGCTGACCAAGACCGGCGGCGAGACCGAGCGACAGGTCTACTTCGTGCAGTCGACCGGCGCCTTGAGCGCGGCCAGCAAGGCCGATGAGGGCATGCCGGAGCTGGCGCTGCGCTTCGACCTCACGGTACCGCTGGCGCGCTACGTCGCCGAGCATGAGCGTGATCTGAGCTTCCCGTTCCGGCGCTATCAGATGCAGAAGGTGTACCGCGGCGAACGCGCGCAGCGTGGGCGCTTTCGTGAGTTCTACCAGTGCGACATCGACGTGATCGGCAAGGATGCGCTGTCGGTGCGCTATGACGCCGAGATTCCGGCGGTGATCTACAGCGTGTTCCGTGAGCTGGCGATCGGCCCGTTCACCATCCAGCTCAACAACCGCAAGCTGATGCGCGGTTATTTCGAGAGCCTGGGCATCGTCGACGGCGAGCAGCAGATGCTGGTGCTGCGTGAGGTGGACAAGCTGGACAAGCGCGGCGCCGACTACGTGCGCGATACGCTGACGGGCGAGTCGTTCGGACTCAGCGCTGAAGTCGCCGCAAAAATTCTCGCCTTCGTGCAGGTCCGCTCGACCTCGCTGCAGGATGCGCTGGACAAACTCGATGCGCTGGGCGCCGGCCCGGAGGCGATGGAGCAGGGTCGCAACGAGTTGAAGGAAGTGCTCGGTCTGATCCATGCGTTCGGCGTGCCGGAGACGCACTACGTGCTGAACCTGTCGATCGCCCGCGGACTCGACTACTACACCGGCACGGTCTACGAGACCACGCTCAACGAGCATCCGCAGATCGGCTCGATCTGCTCCGGCGGCCGCTACGAGAACCTGGCCAGCCAGTACACCAAGTCGAAGCTGCCCGGGGTGGGCATCTCGATCGGGCTGACCCGGCTGTACTGGCAATTGCGCGACGCCGGCCTGATCAACACCGCCACCAGTACGGTCGATGTGCTGGTGACCCAGATGGACGAAGCGCAGCTGCCGGCGTACCTGGCCCTGGCCAGCGAGCTGCGTGGCGCGGGCATCGCCACCGAGGTGGTACTGGAAGGTGGCAAGCTGGGCAAGCAGTTCAAATACGCCGATCGCGCGGGCATCCGCTTCGTGATCGTGCTGGGCGAGGACGAGATCGCCAAGGGCGTGGTGACGGTGAAGGATCTGCGCCGCGAAGATCAGTTCGAGGTGGCGCGCGGCGAACTGGTGAAGACTTTGCGGGTGGAGCTGGAGCAGGCCGCCGCGATGGGCTGATCGATATCAGTGCCTCGGTAGCCGGGTATTCCTTTCATCAGTGAGGCAGCAAGTGAGCACAACCCAAACCATCGTTCTCGACGGCAATAGCCTCACCCGTGCGCAGCTGGTGGCGGTGGCCCGTCACGGCTGCAAGGTGACCCTGGCGCCGGCGGGCTTGCAGCGCGTGCAGCGCGCTGCCGAATTTCTGGCGGCCAAGGTCAGTTGCGGCGAGCCGACCTATGGCGTCACCACCGGCTTTGGCAGCAATGCGGACAAGCTGCTCGGCGCGCATCGGCTGCGCGACGAGTTGCCCGGCGGCAATCCGCACAAGCCCGAAGGCAGCCTGCTGGACGAATTGCAGCACAACCTGATCATCACCCATGCCGTCTGCGTGGGTAAGCCGTTTGGTGATGAGGTGGTGCGAGCGATGCTGGTGATCCGCATCAATACGCTGATGCGCGGTCACTCCGGTATCCGGGTGAGCACGCTCGAGGCCCTGACCGCGATGCTCAATGCGGGCGTGGTGCCGGTGGTGCCAGAAAAGGGCTCGGTCGGCGCCAGCGGTGACCTGGCGCCACTGTCGCATCTGGCAATCGTGCTGCTGGGTGGCGGTGAGGCGTTTTATCAGGGCGAGCGGATGCCCGGCGCTGCGGCGCTTGAGCGCGCCGGGTTGACCCCGATCCGGCTGTCGTTCAAGGAGGGTCTGGCGCTCAACAACGGTACCGCGCAGATGCTGGCCACTGGCGTGCTGGCATTGGATGCGCTGGAGCATTTGCTGGATACCGCCGACCTCGCTGCCGCGATGACGCTGGACGCGTTCGCCGGGCGCAGTGGTGCCTTGCGGCCTGAAGTGCATGCGCTGCGTCCTCATCCGGGACAGGTCGAGACGGCCGAGCGCGTGCGCGGCTTGCTTGCCGGCTCCACCCTGCTGGACATCCCGTATCACCTGGTGCCGCGCTTCAAGCCGTGGAGCGCCGAGGCCTGGACCGAAGCGGACGATCAGGCGCTGAGCTTCGACATCAGCTGGGACTGGGTGCCAGCCAACCAGCGCCATGGGCGCGAGGCTTTCTACAGCCGCTTCCTGCCGTTCAAGGGCGGCAAGAAACATCAGCCGCAGGACGCTTACAGCCTGCGCTGCATGCCGCAGGTGCATGGCGCGGTGCGTGACGCCTGGGCGCAGGCGTGCCGGGTGTTCGAGATCGAGTTGAACTCGGTGACCGACAACCCGCTGATCTTTCCGGACAACGACGAGTCACCGTTCATTGAAGATCAGGTGATCTCGGCCGGCCACTTCCATGGCATGCCGCTGGCACTGGCGATGAGCTATGTGAAGGCGGCGATTCCGGTACTGGCGTCGATCTCGGAGCGGCGCCTGAACAAGCTGGTGGATTCGGCGACGAACGACGGCCTGCCGGCCTTCCTCACCGGCAACGAGGACGGCACCGACTCGGGCTTCATGATCGTGCAGTACACCGCCGCCGCGCTGGTCAACGATCTGGCGACGCGCGCGCATCCGGCCAGCGTGTACTCGGTGCCCACCAGCGCCAATGCCGAGGATCACGTCTCAATGGGTGCCAACGAGGCGCGTCACGTGCTGGAGATGACCGAGGACCTCAGCCATGTGCTGGCGCTGGAGCTGTATACCGCCGCGCAGGCGCTGGACTATCGCCAGGAAATGCTGAACGCCGCACGCCGGCTGGCGACTCGCGGTGGCTGGCAGGCGCTTGCTGGCAAGATTGCCAACGCGCCGCGTGAGGATCATCCACACCATGCGCAGTTTGTGGCCGAGTTGCGGCAGCTCGCCGATACGCTGGCCGGCACCGGTGATTTCCATGCGGGCGCCAGGGTGCAGGATGCGCATGCGACCCTGCGCCGGCATATCGGTTTCATGCATCGCGATCGGGCCATGGATGGCGACGTCAACACAGTATGCGAATTGGTACGGCAGCGCGTTTTTCAGCCGTCACCCTGAACCCACCGATAGACGGAAACCACGATGAGCCTGATTCAAACCCCCGTGTCCTATGGTGAGCTGATCGACAAGATCACCATTCTCGAAATCAAGTCGCGTCGTATCACCGATGAGGCCAAGTTGGCCAATGTGCGCAATGAGCTGGACATGCTCAACGCCACCTGGGCGAATGACAGTGCATCACAGACCGACATCAACGGCGAGCGCGCGCAGTTGTTCGCGGTGAACGAGCTGCTGTGGGATATCGAGGATCACATTCGGTTGAAGGAGCGCGCGCAGGAGTTCGATCAGGAATTCATTGAACTGGCCCGCGCCGTGTATTTCCGCAACGACGAACGCGCCGCATTCAAGCGCAACATCAACCTCAAGCTCGGCTCGCAGCTGGTCGAGGAGAAGTCGTACCAGGATTACCGCGCGGTGTGATGTTCGCGTAGGAGCGCACTTGTGCGCGATGGCTTTCGGTCACGTGGCCAAGAGCATCGCGCACAAGTGCGCTCCTACGTGAGGGACATGTCGCGCGCGGCGGCCTCGAAGCGCTCGATGACGTCATCGACGCTGATCAGGTCCATTACGCCGGGCTGCTCGATCTTGCGGCCCCAGGCGATCTCGCTGGCCGATTTGCCGAGGTATTTGTGCGCGGCCTCGTCGTATTTGTTCACGCACCAGCGTCGATCGGAATAGGGCCCGGAGCGCTCCGGATTGCTGGCCGCATGCAGGCCAAGCACGCGCGTGCCGACGGCGTTGGCCATGTGCATCGGGCCGGAGTCGGGGGTCAGCAGCATCTGCGCGCGACCGAGCATGGCCATCAGTTTCTTTAGCGTGTCTTTGCCGGTCAGATCCAGCGGCTGGTGGCTGCAACTGGCCAGTACCGCGTCGGCCATCGCACGCTCGCCCGCGGAGGGCCCGCCGACCAGTGCCACGCGCCAGCCGCGAGCGGCAGCATGATCGATCACGGCGGCGTAGCGTTCAGCGCGCCAGTTGCGCAGCGCATGACTTGAGGTGGGGCTGACCAGCAGGGTCGGCGTGTCGCCGGGTAGTTGCTCGGCCGCCCAGCTCAGGGCCTCGTCGGTGATCGGAATGTTCCAGCGCACCTGGCTCTGTTCCAGGCCCAGCGGTTCGCAGAAGCTGCCGATCGCGTCCAGCACGTGTTCACCGCTGCGCGTGGGAATGCGTTGGTTGATGACCAGCCCGTGCAGATCCTTCGAGCGCGCCCGGTCGTAGCCGATGCGCTGCTCGGCCTTGATGCCAAGGCTGAGCAGGTTGGAGCGCAGCGCCACCTGCATCTGCAGCAGCGCGTCGAAACGCCGGTCGCGCAGTTCGGCATGGACTGCACGCATGCCGGCCCAGCCAGCCGCCTTGTCGAAGGTGATGAACTCGACGCCGGGCAGGTCACCGACCAGCTTGCGTTCCAGCTTGCCGACAACCCATGTCAGTGATGCCTGCGGCCACGCCTGTTGCAGCGTGTGCACCAGCGGTACCACATGGGTCACGTCGCCGATGGCCGAGGTGCGCAGCAGGCACAGCGAGGAGGGAGCGTGCATCGGGCTTGGGGTCATGGGCCTGGGTTAGAATCGAGGGGGATCACAAGGCATGATGATGCAGGAACGGATGCACGAAGACACCAGAGGCGCGATTCTGTTCGACGCCGAGGTGTCGTCACAAGTCGGGCATGACTGGTTTGTGCCGGACTACTGGCGCGAACGCGGAGCATTGCGCATGCAGGCGGGTGGTCGCGGCGGCGTGGCCATCATCGAAACCCCGGCTGGTGAATGCGTGTTGCGACATTATCGTCGCGGCGGCCTGATCGCCACCTTGATCAGGGATCGCTATCTGTGGGTTGGTGCGAAGCGTACGCGCCCCTTCATGGAATTTCGCCTGCTCGCCGAGATCGCCAGACTGGGTTTGCCCGGTCCGGTCGTGGTCGCGGCGCGCTATGTCAGGCAAGGCCTGTTTTATCGGGCCGACCTGATCACCCGCCGCATTGCGGGGGCGCAAACCCTGGCCGAGTGCCTGGCGGCGGGGCGGCTGGATGCCGGGTTGGCAGCAGCGACGGGTAAGTTGGTCGCGCGGTTTCATCGTGCGGGCATCTGGCATGCGGATCTCAATGCCCACAATGTGCTGGTCACCGCGCATGGCCTGTACCTGATCGATCTTGATCGCGGCCGACTCCGTGCGCCGGCGCAGCGCTGGCAGCAGGCTAATCTGGTGCGTCTGCGCCGTTCGCTGCTCAAGCTCGGCGCGGCACAGGCTGGCGAGGCGATATTCGAGGCCAATATCTGGCAACCCCTGCTGACTGGCTATGGGCGTACCCTGAATCCATGAACTGGCATCTGCATTTTCTCGGCGTGGGCGCGGCGCATGCCACGGCCCTGGGCTCGTCGTCGGTAGTGCTCGAACGTGATGGTGAGCCGCAGTTGCTGATCGACTGCGGCCCCGACACGCTGGATCGCTATCACGCGGCCTATGGCAGCCTGCCGACGGCCGTGTACATCACCCATACCCACATGGACCATGTGGCCGGCCTGGAGCAGTTGTTCTTCAAGCTGTGGTTCGATCCCGCGCGGCGCGGCAGCACGCGCTTGTTCGCGCATGCGGGACTGATCCCGTGGTTGCAGGCGCGGGTGGCCGATTACCCCGGTGCGCTGGCCGAGGGCGGTGTCAACTTCTGGGAGGCGTTCCGGCTGGTGCCCTGCACGCGTGGCTTCTGGCTGGATGGCCTGTGGTTCGACGTATTTGGCACGCGTCATCATGTTCCCGGTACGTCGTACGGCCTGGCGCTGGACGGCAGCTTCGTCTACACCGGCGATACCCGTCCGATTCCCGAGTGGCTGGCCCGTTACGCGGCGGGTCACGAGTTGATCGCGCATGACTGCAGCCTGGTCGGCAATCCTTCGCATAGCGGTATCGAGGACATCGAGCGGGAATACGACGCAGCCCTGCGCGACCGCTTCGTGCTGTACCACTACGGCAGCGCTGCCGATGGTGCCGCGCTGGTCGCGCGTGGCTGCCGCATTGCGGTCACCGGCGAGCGGGTGGCGCTGCCTGCGCCATCCGCGCCACGGCCCGACGCGGGCTGAGTCAGCGCGACCGCGCTTGCCTGCATGGGTGTGGTCGCTTATGATTCCGCTTCTTTGCCGGGCCTGAGTGTCCGACCGAGAGAAGTTGCAAACGGAGAGGTGTCCGAGTGGTTGAAGGAGCACGCCTGGAAAGTGTGTATAGGGTAAAACCTATCGAGGGTTCGAATCCCTCTCTCTCCGCCAACTTTCAAGGCTTCATGCGGGTTCGCCCGTGAAGCACAGGGCTTCCAAGCCCACGTCTATGGTGGCCCCGTCGGTCCCCCCGCGACGATAGTTCGCAAACTCCGCCAGGTCCGGAAGGAAGCAACGGTAGCGAATGATTCGGGTGCCGGGGTGTGGCTGGCGGGGCCGCC
>JBBQQL010000034.1:0-29748 GCA_038215995.1 Lysobacterales bacterium | reverse complement strand
CGCTCACATTGCTTGTATGCCTTGAGTACCAAGTCCTGTACGGACTGCGCGTACCGGGCGAAATCAAGCGCCGGCGATGCGATGGTGGCGGCCGCGCCGGCCTTGGCTTCAACCAGGAACAGCACGTCATCGACTAGGATGAGCGTGTCGTTTTCGGACCACTGCTTGCTGGCAGGGTCCTTGTAGTAGACCTCCTGGAAAACTGTGGCGCCGGGAAGCTGAGCGGCCAAAATGTCGACGAAGGCAGCTTCGCTCATCGTCTTCTGCCGATCTTCAAAGGTCCTCTTGTAGTCCGGCCTTCGCTGAAGGAGGTTGTAAAGAAGCGCACGATACCCAGCATCGCGGGTGAAGCACGGGTCGATAGCGTAGTAGTCCGATCCAAGCTGGATTAGGGGTTTCTTCCGGGCAGGTAGTGTCCGGTAGGGTGTCCCCGAAAAATCGCCCGCTGAGAAGAACTCAGTTTCTTCTCCGCGCCGGTACGTGAGGTCCGCCAATAGCGTCGGCGGCAGCTTGGTGTGACGGCTCACGTTGGCGATGCCGCCCCGAAGCATGTCATCCATCGCCCGGCCGGCGGCTTTCGATTGTTCCGCATTTGCCGCCACCCACGCCTCCATAACGTCCTCAAGAGGCTTGTTCTGTGCCGTAGCGAAAGCTTGAGCCGCCTCAAGCTGGGTCATCATCTCCATCATTGCGTTGGCGTGCCCGGAACGTGTTGCGTCGGCCATGGCCTGGAAGCCTTCTGCGATATCGGTGGCACCGACGCCATACACCTCTTTTAGGGCATCATTGTGAGGCGCCAGAACATAGCTGTAGAACTCGCCTTCCAAGACTTGGTAGCGGTTCCCGCGTAGCATGACCCAAGTGGATTTCGCGCGGAATTCAATGTCGGCCGTGTCGGGACCGAAGACGCCGTCTTTGGTATTGGCAGACGAGACCATGGCGAAAAACATGGCTTGCTCTCGCAGTTTTCGGCCAAGCTCAAACAGCTCGGCGCATTTGGCTTCGTCGAATGCCACGTCCGCAGGAGCGGCATCTGACGCGAGAACCGCGTGCACGTACTCCAGCAGGAACTGATTTTCGTTGATCAGATCATCCGGACCGGTGGCTTCGTGTTGCTCTTCAGTAACGCTTTGGTCTGCCATCGATTTCATCATGTGCTGGGCGTAGATGTAGCCAAGCAGATCATGCGGCGGCATGGCGACAATAAGCTCACGCATGCGACCGGCAGTTGTTTCCATTTCCTTCAACAAGGAAGCGGCAGCCTCGTTTCGTTCTTTCTCGCTCATAACTACCTACGTCTGATCTTGCTAAAATCCTAATCCATGCAGAATCTATCCTAACTGCCGTAGCGACTGCTTTCGCTCGGCCGACCAAGAGACCGCTATCCGGTGGGGATTAACTTCCGCTTTTGTTAAGGGTTGTCCGACGCCTGCCCACGCGCTGAAGCGCCAAGTCTGCCGAAATTTTGCCGGGCAGGCGTTGGACAACCCTCAAGGGAGGAAACCGCGGGGATTACGCCACGAGGGTCGTCATGGCGCGCTGCTGCTCTATGGGGATTTGAATAATCCCGGAGCGGTCATGAGAGGAAATGGCAGTGTGACGGATCCGATGGTGGGTGCCGGTGTGGTCGGTTGAAGCATCGGTGATGCGGTGAACTCGGCCTGATCATGGTGAAGTAGCCCATGATGGCGGTGAAAAGCCAGCGGTCGGTGGCGCAGAACCAAAGGGGCCCGCATCGGCAGGAACCGATGACAGCAGGATGGGCGAGTGTCCGCACAGATGACGGATGCGGTGGTCATGGGGGTGCCCGTGGCGGGTGCTGGCGAGCCAGGATGGCGATGACGATCATCGGTGCGCCGCAGTGCGGGCAGAAGAAAGTGGCTGGGCGCGGACTGACAGGCGCCGCCGTTGCGGTCGGCGACGGTGCGGGTGCGACGGGCGGCGCGGGCTGGGCGAGTAGTGCGCGTGCGGTAGCGAGTTTGTCCTTGCGATCGGCATTGGCCATGAGTCCGTAGTGGCGGATGCGATGAAAACCGCGGGGCAGTACATGGAGCAGGAAACGCCGCATGAATTCACCGGCGTCCAGCGTCATGGTCTTGTGGCGCGTGCGTCCCTTGGCGCGGTAATCCTTCCAGCGGAAGATGACGTCGTGCTGATCCATGGTGACCAGCCGCTGGTTGGAGATGGCGACGCGGTGGGTGTAACGGGACAGGTAGGCCAGCACGACGGCCGGACCGGCGAAGGGCCGTTTGGCGTAGACCACCCATTCACTGCGGCGCATCGGTTCGAGCCACTGGGCGAAGGCGTCGGCGTGGGCCAAGGGCGCGAACTCACCGAAGAACTGCAGTTGACCGTTGACGTGTGCCTGGGCCAGGCGTTCGAGGAAGAGCCGCCGAAACAACCGCGACAGCACCCGCACCGGGAGGAAGAAGCCAGGCTTGCAGGCGATCCAGCGTTGACCATCCGGCGAAATGCCACCGCCGGGCACGATCCCGTGCACATGCGGATGATGGGTCATCGCCGAGCCCCAGGTGTGCAGCACCAACAGCATGCCGATGCGGGCCCCCAGATGTTTGGGATCGGCGGCGATGGTGAGCAAGGTCTGGGCCGTGACCTGAAACAGCAGGCCGTAGATCACCGCTTTGTTGGTGTAGGCCAAAGCGCTGATCGGTGCCGGTAGCGTGAACACCACGTGGTAGTAATCCACCGGCAGCAGCTCGGTCTGCCGCGCTTCCATCCAGCGTTGGGCAAGACTGCCCTGGCACTTGGGGCAGTGCCGGTTGCGGCAGGAGTTGTACGCGATCTGGGCGTGCTCGCAGGCCTGGCACCGCAGGCTATGGCCACCCAGCGCCGCACTGCGGCACTGCTCGATGGCCGACATCACCTTGAGCTGACCCAAGCTCAAATGGCCGTGCTGTTCCCGACGCCAGTGCGGCCCGTGGGTGCGGAAGATGTCCGCGACCTCCAGGGCGAGGCGTGCCACGGGCCTATCCGGATGGCAACCCCTCCAGTGGACTGATCACCTGGCGCAGAATCTCGGTAGCGACCTGCGTGTATAGCGCTGTCGTCTCCAGCTTCCGGTGACCAAGCAGTACCTGGATCACCCGGATGTCCACCTTCTGCTCCAGCAGGTGAGTAGCAAAGCTGTGCCGTAGCGTGTGCATCGACACGCGCTTGTCGATGCCGGCCGCCTGAGCCGCGGCGCTGATGGCGCGGTTGAGCTGGCGCGGGGTCAACGGATTAACTCGGTTCATGCCGGGGAACAGCCAGCCGCCATCGAGCAGCTTGCCTTGGGCGTGTGCCGTGCGCCACCCGATGCGCAGCGTCTGCAGCAGCACCGGCGAGAGCATCGCGTAACGATCCCTGTGACCCTTGCCCTGGTCCACGCGCAAGACCATGCGTTGGCTATCGATGTCGCCGATCTTCAGGCCGACGACTTCGCTGGCGCGCAGCCCGGCACCGTAGGCCACCGACAGCGCCGCCCGGTACTTGTCGTTGCCGGCGCACTCGATCAACCGGGCGACCTCTTCGCGGCTCAATATGACCGGCAACCTGTGGGGGACGCGCACCGGGCTCATCTTGGCAAGGGCATCGGCACGCTCCACGGTCACCTCGAAGAAAAACTTCAATCCGGTGATCGCCGCGTTGACCGACATCGGCGAGACGCCGGTCTCGACCAGATGAAGCTGATAGCGCCGCAAGTCCTCGGCGGTCGCTGTGTCGGGACGGCGGTGCAAGTAGCCGGCGAATCCGCGCACAGCGCGAACGTACGCGGACTGGGTCTTGTCGGATAGCTTGCGCAACGTCATGTCTTCGAGCATGCGTTGGCGCAACGGGCTGATGGTTTGAGTAGGAAGGCTCATGGCTGTGCTCCTGTCGGGATCGAGGCATATGCCTCGACTCACAACATCGCAGAGCAACCACCAGACTTGTAGCGACACTCATCGGTGCCGCGAACCCCTACCGCGATAGCGGTTTAGTCCTCTGTTCGGAAGCGAACGTTGTTCGCACGCCAGGTTCGACCAGCGGCAACACCCTCCACAGCGACACCGGCTTCGATTGTTAATTCAGTCGCAACCAACAGCATCGCTCGGTCAAGGGGGTCGTCTCTGGCATCCTGTCTCCGAAGACCCTCAGGAGCACGGTGTATGGACGCTACCAAAAAATCTATCGGCGTCACCGAAACAGAACGGATGCTCGCCGACTTCTGCGAGCGATCCTTCCTGAAGCTGTGGACCTACCCGAATCCCTACAAGGATGACGGCAAGGAGCTTTGCGACGTGTTAGCGGTGTTTGGCGATCACGTCTTCGTCTTCTTCGATCGAGAAAAGGCGTTCATGGACACGCCAGAAAGCGATCCCATGATCGTTTGGGATCGTTGGAAGCGCCGTACCATTGACCGCCAAGTCATCACGGCTCGCGGCGCCGAGCGTTATATCCGCAGTGGGCGCGGCATCTTCTTGGATGCCAAGCGGACGGTCCCGTTCCCGTTGGCGGTCAATGCGTCGACGGCCACCGTCCACAAGGTCGTAGTAGCCCACGGCGCCAAGGACGCCTGCAAGCGCAGTTCGGACCAAAACGTCTACGGAAGCCTAGCCGTCACTTACTGCGATCCCGACAAGGGCAACGAGCCTTGGCCGTTTCACGTGGCGATGGACCGAAAAGAGCCAGTGCATTTGTTCGACAGCCACAACCTTCCCATCATCTTAGGCGAGCTCGATACGATCAGCGACCTCTCGCGCTACCTCGACGAGAAAGTCCGAGCGATTCAGCGATTCGACGTCTTGTCATACTGCGGCGAGGAAGACCTACTCGGACACTATTTTCTCAACTTCGACAAGAAGATGAACGAGCACGTGATCGGGACCAGTGAGGTGCTTAATGGCGTGATGATTGGCGAAGGCGAGTGGCACGGGTTTGTGCAATCTGATCTCTACAAGAACACCAAGCGCGAGGATGAGGTCTCCTATTTCTGGGACGAGCTGATCCAGCGGACCTGCCAGAACGCGCTAGATGGCACACTGGGCGGAAACTCGAACCTGCTGCGAGGCCAAAGCGCTATCGTCGAGATGGCGAGGGAGCCGCGTTTTGCTCGCCGCGCACTGTCTAGCAAGATGCGAGACAACATCATCAACTTCCCCGACACGTCGGGACTCACGCGCCACGTGTCCTTGATGCCGTCGTTCTACCCAGATGTGAGCTACGTCTTCTTTCAGTTGCGCGCCCCGGAGGAGATCCGGAGACAGCCAGATTATCTCGACAAGAGAAGAACGCTGCTTGAGATCGCTTGCGGCGCGGCCAGGAACAAATTTCCGCACCTCAACAAGGTGATCGGGATTGGAATGGATGCGCCGAAGTTTGCCGGGGACACCAATTCCGAAGACTTCATTCTCATGCCCTGTGGCGAGTGGTGCGATGAGACTCAATCCCACTATCAATATCTCAACCAGGACTGGCGCTTCTTTGAAACGCCACAGCTCCAGCGATACGAACAGACGGTCACCCAGTTTGTTCCGCCGAAGCGGCCCGACGTCTTAGAGAAGGTCGGCCGGAACGAGGCTTGCCCGTGCGGCTCAGGCAAGAAGTACAAAAAATGCCACGGCTAGGTTGATGTCCGCTCCTGGCCGTTATGAAAAGCTTTCCATAACGGCCATTATGAAAAGATCCCACTTATGACAAGTTCCGACACGGCATAGGCCGGGAAGCCGCACAGACACTGGCGAATGGTGCTTTGGCGGTTCCCCGCGCTAGACATAAATCCGCTACTCGGGCAGCACTGACGGTTCCACCCACGGAGACCGTCATGCCCAAGATCCCTGCGACTCGCCCCTTGCTTCGAGCGTGGCTGCTCGAAGGCCCGCTGTCCGCCCAAGTGCCAGCGTATGTAGAGTGCTTGCGGCGCGGGCGCTACACCACGCAGACTTGCGGTCGTTGCCTGAACGGTGTGGCGCACTTCGCACACTGGATGTCGATGTGCCACTTGTCGGCGAACCGGCTCGACGATGGGTGCATTGGTCAGTTTCTGCGTGACCACCTGCCGCGTTGCGACTGCCCTGGCGGCGTGCTGCGCAGCCCGCGGGATCTACACGCCGCACTGATGCCAGTGCTGCAGATCTTGCGCACCGAAGGCGCTATCGCCCGTGCGCCCGTGCCGACAGGCCCGATCGTCGACGAACTGAGCTGCTACGACGCACACATGTGCAGTGCCCGGGGCTTGGTTGCCGGCACCCGACGTGGGCGCCTGCGCATCATTGAGCGGCTGCTGCTGTCGCAGTTCGCCGGCCAGCCCGTCGTCGTGAGCTCGCTGAAGCCCAAGGACGTGCGCCAGTTCATCGGCGATCAACTTCAGAAGCTGGGCACAACCAGTAACGCCATCTCTATCGCATCTGCGTTGCGTGCGTACCTGCGTTACCGAGCCACCTGCGGGGATGCGGTGCAGCCGCTGCTTGCCGTGATCGCATCGCCCGCGCACTGTAGCATGGCGTCGCTGCCCCGCGGCCTCAAGCCAGAAGAGGTTGCCCAGCTGTTGAACACGTTCACCGGCACGCTGCCCTCGCCCAAGCGCGGTTATGCAGTCATTCGCTTGGCGCTCGACTTGGGGCTGCGCAGCATCGAGATCAGCCGGTTGCAACTGACCGACATCGACTGGCGCCAAGGCACCGTCACGCTCAAGCATACGAAGTCGCGACGCCAAGACCTGATGCCCTTGCCGGTGATAACAGGCCGAGCCTTGGAGGCCTACCTGCGACACGAGCGACCCAAGACCCGCGACACCGCCGTGTTCGTGCGCCACCTGGCACCGCATGACGAACCCATCGGGGTGCACGCCATCCGACGCATCGTCCGTGACGCCTTCCGGCGCGCAGGCATCCAGCATGGCCGTTGCCATGCGCTTCGCCACACCGTGGCTTGTCGGATCATCAACCAAGGCGGCTCGATCAAGGAGGTGGCCGACGTGCTGCGGCACCGGTCGCTGAACACGGCGATGATTTACGCCAAGGTAGATCATGGCGCGCTGTGCGGTGTCGCGCTGCCGTGGCCTGGGAGCGCAGCATGAGCGCTGAGGTCAGTTTGCAGGCCAGAGTCGAGCAGTATCTGGACGAGCGGCGGCAGCTGGGCTTCAAGCTCAGATCGATGGGCCACGGACTGCCCAGCTTCGCGCGCTACGTGACCGGGGTCGACCATCACGGGCCGCTTACCGTCGATCTGATGGCGGACTGGGCGCGCCAGGCCAAGGCGGGTCGCGGTGGCCGCGCCACCTGGGCGCGCCGACTGAAGATGCTGCGGCCGTTCGTGACCTGGTTGCGGCAGTTCGAGCCTGCGACCGAGGTGCCCGACGAAGCCATCTTCGGTCGTCTACCAGGGCGGATGGCACCGCATGTCTATCGTGACAGTGAGATCGGCGAACTGCTGGCTGCCGCCAGGCAACTCGGGCCCGAGGGTGGGCTTCGCCCGGCGGTGATGGAGACGCTGTTCGGGTTGGTTGCCTGCACGGGGCTGCGTATCTCTGAGGCGTTGGGCTTGCTTGACGCCGACGTCGATCTGCAGACCGGCGTGCTGACGATTCGGCAGAGCAAGTTTGGCAAGACCCGACTGGTGCCGCTGCATCCGAGCGCCATCGAGGCCCTGACGCGCTACCGCATACAGCGCGCCCGGCGCGTGCGCACCACACCCGAGTTGCCGTTTTTTGTTGGTAGCCGAGGGCAGTCGCTGGGGCGCCCCGTTAGCGACCGTCAAATCCACCGCATCTTCGACGCACTGCGACGACAGCTGGGATGGGTCGACCGTGGCAGCCATGGCACGCCACGCATCCACGATCTGCGCCACAGCTTCGCCGTGCGCCGGTTGGTGCTGTGGCACGAGCAGGGCAAGGACATCGACCAGCACATGTTGGCGCTGGCGACCTATCTCGGCCACGCCAAAGTCTCCAATACTTACTGGTATCTCACCGGCGTGCCGGAACTGATGGGCCTTCTCGGTCAGGCGTTCGAGCGCTATGCCAGTCCAGAGGTGAACGCCAATGAGTAAGCCGGCCACTGCGCGCACCCCGCCAAGCTTTGCCGCGTTGGTGCAGTCGTTCTTCACCGAGCACCTCATACAGCAACGTGCGATGAGCCCACGGACGGTAGCGACCTATCGAGACGGCTTCGTCTTGTTCCTGAACTTTGCGACAGCGCATCTGCACCAGCAGCCTACAACGATGAAGCTACAGGACATCACACCGGCGCTGATGTTGGCCTTCCTCGATCATCTGGAACACGACCGTGGCAACACGGTGCGCACCCGCAATGCCCGGCTAGCGGCACTGCGCGCGTTCCTGAAGTTCGCAGGACATCGAGACGTCGACGCGTTGCATGTGGTCGAACAGGCACTGGGCGTGCCGATGAAGCGCTTCGAGCGGCCGATGCTCGGCTTCCTGACGCGCGAGGAGATGCTGGCGATCATCGGCAAGCCGGGAGCCAGTTGGACCCGCCAGCGCGACCATCTTCTGCTGCACATGCTCTACAACACCGGCGCCAGGGTGTCGGAGATCATCGATGTGCGGTTGGCCGATGTCGTGCTTGATGGCGCAGCCTGCGTGCACCTGCGGGGCAAGGGGCGCAAGCAGCGGACGATGCCGCTGTGGCGCTCAACCGTGCAGGCCGTTCGGGCATGGTTGAGGTTCAATCCAAACCTGCTTCCAGAGTCGTCGCTGCTACCCAACCGGTACGGCCACCAGATGACGAGAACCAACGTCGCGCAGCGACTCGCACTCGCTCTGGCGGCAGCAAAGGCAGACACGCCAAGCCTGCGCGATCGACACGTCTCACCGCACACCATCCGCCACACGACCGCCATGCACCTGCTGCAATCGGGCGAGCCCATCGACGGTATCGCTCTGTGGCTCGGCCATGAGAGCCCGACCACTACCCATCAGTACATCGAGGCCAACCTCGTGATGAAGGAGAAAGCGCTGGCGCGGATACAGGATCCCGACACCACCAGCCGGCGCTTCCGCGCATCGGACTCGCTGCTCGAGTTCCTGAAGGGGCTGTAATTATGAGAAGTGCTCAAGCGCGCGGACCGCCTCTGTACCGAGGGGGTCAGGTACCAGCCTCCGTCCAACTTGTCATAACTGGGATCTTTTCATAATGGCCGGTTGCGGCCAATCGACTCTGCTGCTCAGCGTACCCGTCAAGTCTCGCCAACTCCGCTGGTGATCGTGATCTGGCTCTGCCTGAGATGGGCGGCAGGCTGCCCACCGTGGTCAGTTTCGCTGGCGACGCTGGGCAGTTGCTGTGGAAGGTGGGTAGGTGGTGGGCGTTTTGCATGCAATATCGACGACGGATCCAGCGCCTTGAATCCGAACTAATATGCAGGCCAACAAGTGTTGACCGCGTTTCTTCTACAACATCCATCACCGTCAGCTGTTTACGGCAACAGATCTGATTTCGTTGTCGCCTGAAAGGCCTCTCGACGTCAGGTTCAAAACTCGGCTTTTGCCAAAACATCCAACACCATCAGCTCTTCTTGTCTACTAACAGAACTTCTTTTTGCTGTCGACGGAGCATTTTGAGCACACACGCAAGCTCCTCAGATATCGATGAGCTCGTCAGCGCCTTCGGGGAACTGATTAATCACCGACGCTTCACCTCGCAACAGGACGATCGGCGTCTCGGGCTGTTCGCTGGCGTTCGAAAAGTCATCGTAGGGATTGCCTGGACTCAAGTAGTCGAGCTCGATCTCCTGAAGATCCCACCAGCGGTCTGTCTGCTCCTCGAAAACCACGAAGGCCTCCGGCGGCTGTTTTGACAGCTGATCGATCAGCTGCGCCACCGTTAGACTCGGGCCGACAATGGCAGCTGGGGCTTCACCGGTTTCCACGTGGCCGGCCGACGTCTTGGCCTGGCTCCCGGAAGTCCGAGTGTCAGCGGGCATCACGTCTAGCGTAAGGTTCTCCTGGTCCAGCTGCCGTAAAGCATAGCGGGCCAGCGATATCACGAGTTGACTGGCCGCCCCCACGCCATCTTCCAGCAGTCGCTGATGCACTTCCGTCGGCAAGGCGATCTGCGTGACTTGGGCATCGACCCGCGGCTGCCGCTCTATCTGGATCACGACGCAATGGTCCTCGCGCGGTCGGACAGCAAGGCAGGCGTTCGGCCACAGCCCATCGAGCGAACGCTCGAAGGCCTGCCGCTCGGTACCGACCAGTCCCTCGGGGATGGCGCGCGCCGCTTCCAGCGAGGCCGGCGCCGGCCCGGGGTGCGCCTGGGCATGCAAAGTCAGGACATCGGCGTCCAGCCAGCGCAAGGCCTGCCGTACCAGCGCGACCATGACCTGATTGGCGCTACCCAGCGCTTCATAGCGCAGGCGGTGGTAGAGCTCCTGAGGTATCGCGATCTGGAACGGCGTGTGGCCAGCACGCGAGGGGCGACCGGACACGATCACCGCGAAGCGCTCGTCACGTGGCCGCAGCGCCAGCACGGGAAGCGCCAACGCTCCCTGTCCAGCCGGCGCCCCGGCGCCCTGCGTCTTGTCGGACTGTGTCATCGCTCACCTCATCACCACTATCAGTCTTATGAGTCTAAGGCCAATCCGAACCGTCATATGCCGACTTTTTGGCTGTAAAACATTTACTAGTTGTATTGATAGTATTGTTAGTATTACGATGGAGCTACAGACGGAGCCACCGCCCATGCACACCGAGATCGAGAAGCCTTCTGACCGAGCGCCTCTGAGCCGAATGGAAATGGCCAGGGACACAAACACCGACCCGCGTTCCGATGGGCGCCATCGGATCACGCCGCGAGAGGAGGTAGCAGCTCTGGAAGCACGTTCGAATGGCATGACGATGTCTCGGACGACACGAGAACGGATCACGCATCGATCTGCGCGGTGCGGCGCACCAGGGCAACGCATGACGCTGCGTCCCGGCTTGCACTTGGAAAAACGCCCACCGCAAGGCGTCACTTCATGAGCGCGTCCCTGGACAGCGAATACAGCTACGCCGCCGATCTCATTGCACAGGCGGTCGCCATGCCCGATGGCGCCTTCATTGAGGTCGACGATCTGGCGTTTGGCGCCAACGGCATGGGCCGCAAGATCGCGCAAACCCAGCTGGTCACGATTGATGGCCGCACGGTGTCGATGGCTTACGTCGAGGGCGATCCGGTGAGCTACGACCTCGTGCTCAACCGCGACCGGCCGGAACTACTGGGCACCTATGCCGAACTGCGCCAGTGCCACGTCGAGATGCATGACCGTCTGGTGCAGGCTTTTGGCGGGCCGAGGCAGATCTCCGTCCACGCGACGGTGATCGCCCTGGTCGGCCTGACGACGCGTGGCCTGACCGATGAGCGTCATGCCGCAGCTTGGGCGCGCCTCCACCTCCGGCGCAGTGCATGGCTGGTGCAGCACCGTATGGAGGCCATCACCGATGCACCGATGTGCTGGGCCGAACTGGGCTTCGGCGATCCCGAGTGACACACCACTTCACCCGGCACTGAACGACCACTCCCTCATCAAACCACGGAGAGCCGCTATGGCATTGCGCACGATCACCGGAACGCTCGTCGCCTGGGGCTGCTCGGAAGAGAACCAGCAAGGCGCTGCCCTTTACACCTACTTACGGTTCGAGACCCACGACGGCAACGGTGGCTACTGCGAGGCCGTCTTCGTGGTGCCCGAACTGGCCTCGCTGCTACGTGGCGGCGCCCGGACCTTCTATCTCGCCGAGGTTCGGCTGCCACGCGCGCTCGGCAGCAAGAAGCACCATGTGATTTACGCGATTCGCCGGCAGGACCGCATCACCGATGCTATCGAGTGCACGCAGCGCCTGCTGGCCCAGCAGAAGGTCGCCGCGTTGCAGTTGTTTTTTTACGGCACGTTCGCACTGGTCCTGGGCGGACTGGGTGTCTTGCTATGGATCTGGGGACTGCGACTTCTGGCCGTACGGCTGCCGGTCGGGTCAATGCGCCAAGAAATACGCCGGCCGATCCCGCCGCCGATAGTGGGCTAAGCAGGACGCGCGACTTACACAACAAACCTGTCTTTTGTTGGCCAACATCACTTTACCGAGGAATGAACGAATGAAATTACTTCTCTGCAAAACCTGTCAGGACGTGCTCAAACTTGATCCCGACGGTCGTTACTGTGCGTGCGGTCAGGCATGGGGTCGCTACCTTGAGGATGGCCTTCATGCCCAAATCAGCGGCACGGCCGTGCCATTGGGCTTCGTGAATTCGCAACTGCTTCACGCCCTCCGCCATCGTCCGGACGACGGCAACGGATCACTATTCACCGCCTTCGTGATTCCACATGCCTGTGACACCGTATCGGTGCTTCCCCATGTGCCTCCAGCCTCGTAAGGGCACAACAAACACGTCGGGCAAGGCCGCACACGGCGAAGCGCACTCGCCAAAGCCGATGCGACACCTTCGCGCGAGCGCCCCCACATCCAGACACGACAAGCCGCAGGATTTCCTACGGCGGCAGAGCGGAAGGTCAGATGCGTGTGACCTTCCGCCCTTTTGCTTATCGCTGCCGAATCCGATCTCTGTTTACTACCCCCCCACAAGCAGCCGAGTGATCTCGGCAGCAGCGCGAATTCTTTTGGGTAGGTCCCCCCAGTCGCGGCTGAGGTCCCTGCTCTGCCCCACAGCCAGATCATCGCCGACCTCCTCTACCCAGCGTCTCATGCAAAACCCAGGAAAAATTCAATGATCCGCACGAGCCAGTCCCATCCGTTGCACATTGCCACGTTGCCCGTAGGATCCGTGGGCGGCGCCATTGGCGTGACCTTTGCGCCGGGCAAACATCATTCCCACGCGATGACCGGTATTTGGGCGCGCGACCTGGACACCGACCTTGAAGCGATCGTGGCATGGGGTGCCACCGATCTGATCACACTGTTGGAGTCGTGGGAGCTGGATGCGCTTCGCATTCCCGACCTGCCTGAGCGCACTCGCGCCATGGGATTGCGGTGGCACGGACTACCCATCACGGATCGCTCCCCACCGGATGAGCGGTTCCTGGTGCCTTGGCAGTCTCTCGGACCGACACTAAGGCAAGCCATCAGCGATGGCGCGCGCGTCGTGGTGCATTGCATGGGCGGCCTGGGGCGTGCGGGCACCGTGGCGTGCCTGTTGCTGCTGGACTCAGGCGTAGCGATCAACCCGGACGATGCGATGCGTCAGGTTCGGTCAGTGCGCCCCGGAGCCATCGAGACCGCCGCACAAGAAGCCTTCTTGCAGTCGTGGCACAGTCGGCCAGATCGCCATGGGGCGTAGCGGGCACAAGCCCTTGGCACTCAGCGCGCTTCGGTGGAATCTGCGCAAACGCAACGACCCAGCGACCTTCCTTCTCCCGGCCGAGACTGTTGCCAAACAAGTTATTCCGGCGAACGAAATTTCCACTCGAAACCTTCATGAAACGTCGTATGAGTATCCCCACCACACTTGATCGCGATCACCCCACCCACCTGTTCCTGGACACGGAATGGGCCGATGCCGATGGAACGGCGCTCGTTTCCATCGCGATCATCGGAGCAGGTACTTCGGAGTTCTACGCGGAGTGCGATCCGCTACCGCGCGGCAACGCGTTTGCCCGTAAGGGTTTGTATCCGCATCTCCTTGGCGCGGTCTTCGCACTGCAGGTGCCCTGCACCGCTCGCTCGATGGCCGACTTCATCTCACAGCACCACGCCCCCCATATCGTCGCGACGCACGCAAACGACTTCGCTCTCCTTGACGGGATGCTGGCCTGCGCGTCGGCGATAGCGGAATACACCGCCGAGCTGCGCCATTCAGAAAGTCATCGCGAATGCCTTCGGCTTGAGTTCAATCCCGATCCAGCACTGCAAGAGCGCCGGCACCACGCCGGAGTGGATGTCCGCGTGCTGCGCGATGCCAATTCAGCCTTGTCAACGAATGGATGACCCTCATGAGTCCAAAGAACACGCAAAAGCTTTGCCAAGACTTTCCACAGCACTACGGCACCAACTTCCCTCTTTGCTGCGGAGACGGCTGGACGGATCTGCTCTACAGGTTAAGTCGTGCCTTGGTCGGCCATGCCCGACAAGCTGGTTTGCAACGGGTCGTTACCGACGTCAAGGAAAAGCAGGGGAGTCTGCGCTTTTATGACGATGGCACTGACAAGGAGGCCGAACGGCTGATCGAGTCGGCCGAGGTGGCGTCGAAAACCATCCCGGAGGTGACGCGATGACGGACCTCTTTCTCGACTGCGAATGGGCTGACGTGTTTGGTACCGAACTGGTCTCGATCGCTTTGGTTTCCATTAACGGCAAGCAAGTGTTCTATGCCGAGCGCAAGGTGCTTCCGGCGGATCCGACGCCGTTTGTTGCCCATGTCGTGTACCCCCTGCTAGATCGCGGCGACCGTGCGATGGCCGATGCGGACATGACGCGGGCTCTACGCGTATTTATGATACTAATCGACGAGCCGTGCATCTGCTACGACTTCGGGAACGACCGCACGCTGTGCCAGTACGTGCTGGACGGTTTTGAGATCAGCGAGCCCGATGGCCCGAAGCCGATCGACCTGCGCTGGCAGCTGATGAGCGACTTGTCCCGCTTCATCGAGCGTTGGTGGGCCGAACATCCCGAATGTCGCGCGCGCCGCCACCATGCGTTGACCGATGCCATGGCACTGCGTGCCGTGTACCTGTCGCTCTGGGGGATATAGGGCACTGACATCTTCGTCGACTAGGTCAAGCAGGCGCATTGTTACCGATGAGCGGCAACAAACCGCCAGCGGCGACGATATGCCTTCCTAGGTTCGTCGTTCCGCTGTCCCTGACGATGGGAACATCACTTGCCTCCGCACCGACCTTCCTGGTCGTCGGATTCCAATTCCTAACCTAGCGATACCCGAAGCCTGCGACATTGCTGAGCAAACAGAAGCTCGGCCTACCACGCAAGGAGCTCTGCTTGATCCTCTATCTGGATTTCGACGGTGTGCTGCACCACTACAACGTATACCGCGATGACCACAACCGCATGTACCTGCGTGGCATGGGCGAGCTGTTTGAGCACAATGCCCGGCTCGAACAACTGCTTGATCCCTATCCTCAGGTGAAGATCGTGCTCTCCACCACTTGGGTCCGGACCAAGGGATTTAGCTACTCATGCAATCGTCTGCCCAAGAGCCTGCGTCAACGCGTCGTTGGGGCTACATGGCATAGCCAGATGCGACAGGACGGTGCGTGGTTGGATTGGTGGATACACCGAGCCACCCGATACGAGCAAATCATTCACGATGTATCTCGCCGGCAACCCAGCGATTGGATGGCGCTGGACGACGATGTTCGGGGCTGGCCAGGGGAAGCGAAGGATCATTTGATCGCTTGCGATTCGGAGCTTGGCCTCGGCGCGCACGAGCCACGGCTGGCGCTGGGACAACGTCTCAAGCGCCAATAATGAACCAAGGGCAATACGACTTGGACGTGGGTGTCGTGCTCGGGAAAGGACTGCCTGCATATGGTTGACGTCGGCAGTCTGTCAGCGCCCAGCTTCCAGTTGATCGGCAACCCGAAGTATCCGAATGTCGTCAAGGATTTCGAGCACAGCTTTGCGGTGGTCGCAGCTGTAACTTGCGACATCCCACTTGCTCCACATCCTAGAATGGTGAATTTTTGGAACGTATGGCAAAGCGCAGGCAAGGCGACATGAATGCACTGATAGATCCCAAGGGTTGCCGTGCCTATGTGAAAGATGCACGAGAAAGTTTCGTAGCTCAACTGGCTAAACAACGCGCGGGTGGGGTTCTTAAAGTGGACCCCGATTTCGCGGACAGTTGAGTTAAGGCCGTAAAGGCCTGGTCCCGAGCATCGATTCTGCGTTGCATTCAGGGATTGTGGAAGCGTTCGTTGTAATCAAATACGTCTGATCGTGCGGCAACTAGGGTCAAGTAGCGTGTGCGATGGACGCGTTCCCGCTTGATCAGGCCGAAGAAGCCCTCGGCCGCTGCGTTGTCAGCGCAATGACCCACGGCACTCATGCTGCTCAAGATGTGGTGATCGGTGAGGAACTGTTGATAGTCCGCGCTCGTAAATTGGGTGGATGCCAGTGGTTGTTGCAACATCTCTAGATAGGAGGTGACAAATGGGACGATCAAGAGGTTGGACAACAGAACAAACTGGCCGCGAGCCGATGCCATCGCCCGGTCGGCCGAGTGTCAACCAGAAGGAGGCGAAACAGGCGTTCTGGAAGTGCATTGCCGATGGGATGCAAAATGAGGCCGCTGCGATAGCGTGTGGCGTGTCTCAGCCGTTAGGCCCACGATGGTTTCGTGAGGCAGGCGGGATCTCACCGATAAGCTTAGTCCCGCATTCTGGGCGCTATTTATCGTTTGTTGAGCGCGAAGAGATTGCGCTGCTGCGAGCCCAATGTTACGGGGTTCGCGAGATCGCGCGTCGGCTGGCTCGAGCGCCCTCGACGATCTCGCGCGAACTGCGCCGTAATGCAGCGACCCGCAGTGGCTTGCTTCAGTATCGGGCTACCGTCGCACAGTGGAAAGCTGAGCGAATGGCCAAGCGTCCCAAGTCAGCTAAGCTCGCCGAGAACGAGCCGTTGCGCGTGTATGTTCAAGACCGGCTCGCCGGTGCAGTAACGGATCCCGAGGGTAAGCCGATTCTGGGACCCGACGTGCCGTGGAAGGGACGGCGCCATGGCCAGCGCGCCGACCGGCGTTGGGGCACCTGCTGGAGTCCGCAGCAGATTAGCCGCCGATTGTGCATCGACTTCCCGCATGATGCGGCCATGCGGATCTCTCACGAAGCCATCTACCAAGCACTCTATGTGCAAGGTCGCGGTGCGCTTCGACGTGAACTATCCGCCTGTCTGCGTATGGGCCGAGCGTTACGGGTGCCACGCGCCAGAACGCGGCAACGGGGTAAGCATTTCATTACCCCGGAAGTAATGATCAGCCAACGCCCGGCCGAGGTCGCCGACCGTGCCGTGCCCGGCCATTGGGAGGGGGATCTAATCATCGGCCTCAACAGCTCGGCGATAGGTACCTTGGTCGAACGCACAACGCGCTTCGCGATGCTGCTGCACTTGCCACCCATGCCGGGTCACGGATCCAGTGCCAGAATTAAAAATGGTCCTGCGTTGGCCGGCCACGGCGCCGAGGCCGTCCGCGATGCCATCGCTGCGAAGATCGCGACGCTACCCGAACAGCTCCGCAAATCGCTGACTTGGGATCAGGGTGCAGAGCTGGCTCAACACGTGCAGCTACGAATTGACATCGGTCTTGCGATTTACTTCTGCGACACGCGAAGTCCCTGGCAACGTGGGACCAACGAGAACACCAACGGACTGTTGCGCCAATACTTTCCCAAAGGCACCGATATCAGCAGGTACTCCGAGCATGAACTTGATGCAGTGGCTTCAACCCTCAACCGAAGACCCCGCAAAACCCTCGGATGGAAAACGCCGGCCGAGGCGCTTGACGAACAGCTATCCTCGGCCCAACAAACCGATGTTGCGACGACTCCTTGAACCCAAGTTGCGTGCCTCGATCGGAGTGCAGCACCAAGGGCTCCCGATCAGAACGCTGCCAGCACGCCATCAACACGGCTTTGATCACCATGTGGCGATCCTGGATGCCTGACATCGACCATCTGACGATTTTGTGACTGTAGAGATCGAGCACCGTTCACAGATATAGCCAGCCTTCGCCAGTGCGAATGTAGCTGATATCGGTGACCCATTTAGAGCATTCCATTACACACAACATGAGCCTGTTGCTCTAACCTGTTGAACCTTGTGAACTTCTGAAGGTAGACCATGGGTTGGGCACAGGCGGAATTTGAGACCATCGATTTGGGTGACAAGCGGCTGGATCGGCGGCTGATGTTGCTCGCTGAGCGACTGGCGGACAAGCCCAACGCCAGTATTCCCGGCGCCTGCAAAGGATGGGCGGAGACCCAAGCGGCGTATCGGTTTCTGTCGCAAGAGGATGTTGCATGGCAGGCGATACTGGAGCCGCATTGGGCATGCTCCATCGAACGGATGAAGGCTCAGCGCACCGTGCTGTGCCTGCAGGACACGACCGAGCTGGACTTCAACGGGCAGGCGATCGAGGGGCTCGGTCCGTTGTCCTATGAAGCGCAGCGCGGCATGTATTTGCATCCTACGTATGCCGTATCGACCGAGCGCGAACCGCTCGGCGTGCTGGATGCCTGGATGTGGGCCCGCGAACCAAAAGACGGTGGCGGCAAGCGAGCGGGCATCAAGGAAAGCACGCGCTGGATCGAAGGGTATGCGCGCCTGGCGGAGCTGTCCGAATCCTTGCCCGATACCCGCTTGGTGTATGTAGCCGATCGCGAATCGGACATCGTCGAACTGATGCGCACGGCGCGCGATCTGGGCGAGCCGGTGGACTGGCTGGTGCGATCGAAGCACAACCGGGCGCTGCCGGAGGGCGACACGCTGTGGTCGTCGGTGATGGCCCAAGAGCCGATGGGCGAGCTGCGTTTCACCATGCCCTCGCGCCGCGGTCAGAAGGCGCGGAAGGTGTGCCAGCAGGTGCGGGTCAAACCCGTCACGCTGGCCGATGGTCACGGCGGTCAGCTGTTGGCGCACTGCGTGATCGCCACGGAAGTGGGCGCCCCGGCGAGCGTGAAGCCAGTGGTGTGGCGCTTGCTCACGAACCGCTCGGTCGACGGCCTCGAAGAGGCGGTCCAGTTGATCGACTGGTATCGGGCGCGCTGGGAGATCGAGATGTTCTTTCACGTGCTCAAGAACGGTTGCAAGGTCGAGGCGCTGCAGCTGGCCAGTATCGAGAAGCTCGAGCGCGCGCTGGCGGTGTATCTCGTCGTGGCATGGCGGATCGCCCGGCTGATGCGGCTGGGTCGAAGCTGCCCGGACTTGGATGCCGAACTGCTGTTCGAGCGCGAGGAATGGCAAGCGGCGTATCTGCTGCAGAAAAGGCCGGTGCCCAAGAAAACCCCTCGTTTGAATGAGGTCGTGCGACTGGTGGCCATGCTCGGTGGCTTCCTCGGCCGCAAAGGCGACGGCGAGCCAGGAGTCAAGACGCTCTGGCAAGGACTGCAACGGGTGGCGGACTTCGCTCAGGGGCTGAGATGGGCACGAGAATCACCCGGTGGCCTGAGTTGTGTGTAAGGGAATGTCTTGAAGGCTTCGCCTTCCGCGCTGGCCTTCTGTAGTGGTGTCAGTGGAATATTAAACATGAAGTCCCTTGTGATCGCGGCCCGCCAGTCACCTCGTAGCTCCACTACCCGAGAAACCGCATAGCCGAGCTCCGGATTCCCGTGTCTCCCTCCAGCTAAATATGAAGCCAGCATAGAGAGCGCAAAACTGGAGCCATTCATGCCAGCTGTCATTAACTTTCCGGCCGCCTTCGGATCACCATGGTCGAGTTGTCGGGCCGTAAGCATGACTTCAGCGACCTCGTCGCCGTGGGCAGCCGCTTGTTCAAGCGCCAAGGATGAAGCGGCGGAGTACGCGGTCCATTGCTGGGTGTTTGGGTAGCCGTTGCGATCAAGCCACCGTTGTTCCTGCACACTTTCCGCAACGAAGTGATCATTTTCGAGTGGCTGCCCATTTCGTGTCTTTGGGACGCGAGGAAAAGGGTCCATGGGCGCGCGTGACCGAATCCTTCCACCAGTTATCGGGACAAAGTTCGGCGGGCTGTCGTGTTGGCCTGCGGCATTCGGCGCCAAGGCGTTCGATGATGAACCAGCCGGTACTTCCGCTTGACCAGTTTGCTCACCTAGTGGACGAGCGTCGTTACCAAAGTAGTGGTTCAGCAGAGCGATCCCCAAAATTGAAGTGGCGACTAAAGTTAAGCCTGCGCGCAATCTCATACCGATTTAATCCCTTATCATCGCAAGATATTGCGTATAATTAGTTCGTTACTTTGCTGTCAACACGGCGCGTCCAATGTGCAGAGTTCACGATTTGGCACAATCGTCAGTTTTTGCCATACGGGATCAAGCTACGACGGGGTCGATCTGGCGAACAGCTTTCGCATTGTCAGATTTTCACTACAAATAAAGCCGATTAAGCCGACAGATCTAGTCGGGTCACGCTTTCTTTTTCCCCGCAGTAGCAACAGATAAGCCAGCAGCGCTCCCTCGTCCAGATACGATTATCCAAGTGAGATCAAGAATCGCTGGAGCAGCGCCCCTTCGGGTGGTTGCACCTGGATGCCGGCCGAGTTGCGGGCGCAGTCGGCGTCGCGGTTTCGATAGTCGAACAGACTGATGTTCCAGTCCGGGCGCATCTGGCCGGGGGATTAGATCCGCGCGACGGGACGTCCGCGAAAGTCGGAACGGTACAGCAGCTCATCGTGCGCCAGTGGCGAGCGCTGGCCGATCATGTGGCGTAAGTGCAGCGTGGCGATGTCGTCATCGGTAAACTTGAGTACATCGAAGGCGTGGCAATGGAAGGGGTCGACCAGTGGCTCGCGCTCGGTGCGACAGGCGATCTCGACGCCAACGAAGATATGCGCGGAGCTGGTGCCGCCGAAGCGGAGTCGAGCTCGATGATGCTGCCCTAGCCCTGGGTAGCGGGAACGCGGGCGGAAGCACCGCGGTCCTCCGGGACGGTTACCGCAAACAGCGATTCACGTCACTCGCCAACCCCGGTGCGTTCGACGATCAAGCGCAGGCGGTCGAAACTCAGGTTTGGGCCGGCGATGTTCGGCAACATCGCGCCATCGCTCGCGGGGTGGCCGGCTACGTACTGCTTGAGCCCGGCCAAGGCCTGTGCAGCTGCCGGCTCGGGAATGCGGCGGCTGTCCTGGTTTACGTTGCGAATGGCCCCCCAGGCCCACGTAGGTTGTCGACCTGCAGCGTCGCGTCAACATCGTGCTGGCGCAGCAGAATCGTCAGGGCGCTTCGCGTATTGCTACATAACACCCGACAGCCCGAGGTCCCTTCTTCGGACGCTAGTGCGGCGGCTTGCTGCCTGTCGTAGTTTCTAACTCCTGTCCACTCACTTCCCGTTCCTGGCCTTCACTTCAGCGCCAATGCCAGCACGATACCGATCCAAAGGCAGAGCCCGAGCCAGTTGTTGTGGCGGAAGGCGGTAAGGCAGGCTTCGCGGCTGCGGTCGCGGATCAGCCATTGCTGGTAGCCGAAAAGCGCGGCGCTGACGGCAAGCGCCAGCCAGTAGGGCCAGCCGAGCATGGCGCGCTGCCCGACGAACAGCATCGCCAGCGCGAAGGTGCCCATCAACATGCCCAGGATCGGCAGGTCGGCGTCGCCGAACAGGATCGCGGTGGATCTGGCCCCGGCCTTGATGTCGTCCTCGCGGTCGACCATCGCGTACTCGGTGTCGTAGATCACCGACCAGATGATGTTGGCGATGAACAGCAGCCAGCCCAGCGGCGGCACGCTGCCCATCACCGCGGCAAACGCCATCGGGATCGACCAGCCGAAGGCCGCACCCAGCACCACCTGCGGCATGTTCGTGTAGCGCTTGCTGAAGGGGTACAGCGCGGCCAGCGCGGCACCGGCAAAGGACAACTCGATGGTCAGCTTGTTGGTGAACAGCACCAGCACGAAGGCAAACAGCAGCAGCACGCCGAACACCACCAGCGCCTCGCGCGGGCTGACTCTGCCCGAGGCAATCGGCCGCCCGGCGGTACGCGCCACCTGCGGGTCGAGCTTGCGGTCGGCATAGTCGTTGATCGCACAACCGGCTGCACGCATCAAAAATACGCCCAGGGTGAAAATGATCAGCGACTTCCACGGCGGGAAATCCCCGGCAGCCAGCCACAGCGCCCACCAGGTCGGCCACAGCAGCAGCAGCGCGCCGGCCGGCCGGTCCATCCGGGTCAGCACCAGGTAGTCCAGCGCCTTGTCGCGGTAGCGCGGTGGCAGCTTTTGCAACAGCCACTGCAGAACCCGGGTGGCGCGGGTCGAGCTGTCTTCGGGCCGGTTGGTTTTGGGTGCAGGCTTGGCCATGCCGGGGCGTGGACGCACACTGGGCGAAGGCGCGCTGCTGCGCCGCTGACGTTTGCGGGAAGTGGGAGACATGCCCTTGAGTTTAGCCTGAGCGCCACGCTCGGCAAGCTCACGCCTAAAGGCGCCGCGCCTGCTGCCGATATACCCAAAGGGCAAATCCGCCAATGGAGAAGCCACGAAAGCACCGGGCCCGGGCCCGGATCGGTGAAACGATGGATGAGCGCGAGACCTTGCCGCCGCAGCCGGCGCCATCGCTTGCCGAGGCGGCGCACGACAGCGTCGTGAGCATGCTGCTGCCCGGCGCGGAGGCACCCGCGCCCGCAACGGGCCTGCTGGCGCACACCCGACTGCTCGATTCGGTCGCCGCGTTTACCCATCATCGGGATGTCGATGCGCTCGACCACAGCCTGGTGCTGTCGCTGGCCGAACTGATGTCGGCCAGTCGCGTGTCGCTGGCCAAGTGGGTCGTCGGCGAAAACGTGCTGGAGAGCGTCGTTGAATGCGTTCCCGATCACCACGGCAAATACCAGGTGCAGGTCGTCGAACTCCATCTCGTCGAGCAGGACATGCTGGTGCGGCTCGATCGCTGTATGGAACACATGGGAGTTGAAGAGCAGGTCCTGCCGGATGGACACCGGCTGATCGTGCCGATGCTGCGTGAAGGCCGGGCAATTGCCGCGCTGGAAATGGACAGCACGATGGCACCCGCGGCAAGCCGGCCACTGGTCGACGGCTTTGCGCGGATCTATGCCAACTACACCGCCCTGCTGCACGAAAGCGAGCGTGACAAGCTGACCGGTCTGTACAACCGGCGCAGCCTGGAGCGGCAGCTGCAGCGATTGATGCAACAGAACGAGCAGGCGCGGCCGCCCTCGAAATTGCTGGCTCCGCAAAGGGAGCGCCGGCCCCTGGCCGGTCTGGGTGCGCAGGAAGTGTGGCTGGCGATCCTCGATATCGACCACTTCAAACACGTCAACGATACCTACGGTCACATCTACGGTGACGAGGTGATCCTGCTGCTGGCGCAGCAGATGCGTGCCTGTTTCCGGCGTACCGACGTGCTGTTCCGCTTCGGCGGCGAGGAATTCGTGATCCTGTTCGCCGCCACCGACGAGGCCACGGTAAAGATGGTGTTGGAGCGCTTTCGCCTGAAGGTTTTCGAGTACCTGTTTCCGCAGGTGGGCCACATCACCGTCAGCATCGGCTACGCCCATGTGGGCAGCCACGACTACCCGGCCAGCGTGCTGGATCGCGCCGACAAGGCGTTGTACTTCGCCAAGAACCACGGCAGAAACAGCACCCACGGCTATGAAAACCTCCACGCCACGGGTGAGTTGGGTCAGGCAGTCGCGGCAGGCACGATCGACTTGTTCTGAGTTGCCTGGCGCCGCTCAGCCGCCCAGCAGCAGGCGGTACGCCGGGTGCTGACTTTCGTCGCGATGCGGATAACCCAGACTCGCGAGGAATTGCCGGAACAGCGCCAGCTCATGCGCAGGTACCTGGATACCCACCAGGATGCGGCCGTAGTCGGCGCCATGGTTGCGGTAGTGGAACAGGCTGATGTTCCAGTCCGGGTGCATCTGGCCGAGGAAGCGGGTCAGCGCGCCGGGGCGTTCGGGAAACTCGAAGCGGTACAGCAGTTCGTCGTGCGCCAGTGGCGAGCGTCCACCGATCATGTGGCGCAGGTGCAGCTTGGCCAGTTCGTCGTCGGTGAGGTCGAGCACGCTGAAGGCCTGGGCGTGGAAGGCGTCGACCAGCGCTTCGCGTTCGGCGCGGCTGGCGATCTGCACGCCGACGAAGATATGCGCCGAGCGGGTGTCGCCGATGCGGTAGTTGAATTCGGTGATGCTGTGCTGGCCCAGCGTGGCGCAGAAGCGGCGAAAGCTGCCGCGCTCCTCCGGGATGGTGACCGCGAATACCGCCTCATGCTGTTCGCCCACCTCGGCCCGTTCGGCGATGAAACGCAGGCGATCGAAATTCATGTTGGCGCCGGAGATGATCGCCACCAGCGCGCCGTCGCCGGCGGGGTGGCTGGCGGCATACTGCTTTAGCCCGGCCAGGGCCAGTGCGCCGGCCGGCTCGGGCACGCTGCGGGTTTCCTGGTAGACATCGCGGATCGCCGCGCAGACCTCGTCGGTATCGACCCGCAGCATCGCGTCGACATACTGCTGACACAGCGCGAAATTTCGCGCGCCGACCTGCTTCACCGCGGTGCCGTCAGAGAACAGGCCGACCTCCTCCAGCAGCACGCGCTCACCCTCCTCGAGCGAGCGCACCATCGCATCCGAATCGGCCATCTGCACGCCGATCACCTGCACTTCGGGCCGCACCGCCTTGATGCAGGCCGCCACGCCGGCCAGCAGGCCGCCACCGCCGACCGGCACGAACACCGCGTGCAGCGGTCCGGGGTGCTGGCGCAGGATCTCCAGCCCGACGGTGGCCTGGCCGGCGATCACGTCGATGTCGTCGAACGGGTGTACGAAGATGCTGCCGCGCTCGGCCTGCAACTGCGCGGCCGCCGCCTGGGCGTCGCTGTAGGAGTCACCGGTCAGCACGATCTGCACCGCGTTTCCGCCCAGCCGACGCACCGCGTCCACCTTCACCTGCGGCGCGGTCACCGGCATCACGATGGTGGCCTGGATACCGAGTTTTGCCGCGGCCAGCGCCACGCCTTGTGCATGGTTGCCGGCCGAGGCAGCGATCACGCCGCGCGCGCGCTGACCGGCATCGAGCTGCACCATGCGGTTGTAGGCACCGCGCAGCTTGAACGAGAACACCGGCTGCTGGTCCTCGCGTTTGAACAGTACGCGCTGAGCCAGTCGTGCGGACAACAGCGGTGCGTTCTCCAGCGCACTTTCGAGGGCTACGTCATAGACCCGTGCGATCTGCGCGCGCGCCAGTACATCGGCCGCGTCGCTCACGCTGTCTGCGGCGACGGCGGGGGAATTCCGCGGGGCAGCGTGGACACTCACGGTCGGCCAGCCAGTACCGGCCGATCCTCCTGCTCATTGTTGACCAGCGACAACGTGCGCACGTCGAGTACGTCGATCAGCTTGCGCGTCTGCCGCAGGATCTGTTCGAGCATGGCGTCGTCGCCCTGCAGCACCAGGGTCAGTTGCGAAATCGCCGGGTCCGAGGTGGCGGCCACGGTCAGCGTGTCGATATTGCAGTGACGCGCGGCGAACAAACCGGCGACCCGCACCAGCGCGCCGGATTCGTTCTGCAGCAAGATCGAGAGAGTGTGTTTCATGGGAACCTCGGGGTCAGTCGGGCGAAGGCCGGCACGAAGGCCGGCCATCGCTCAGAACATGTCGTTGGCGGGATCGTCTGTGGCAGGCGTTTCCGCGCGTGCCGCGATGAAATCGCCGGTGATCATCTGCGCATAGGTCGCGCCCGGTCCGACCATCGGGTACACGCCGGCATCGGGATCGATCATCACTTCGAGAAAAGCCGGCCCCTTGAACGCGAGGAACTCGGCGATCGTGCTGCCCAGATCCTCCTTGTGCTCCAGTCGACGCGCCCAGGCGAAGCCGTCGGCCTGCGCCGTCTTGACGAAATCCTTGCGGTGCAGGCTCTTGTCCGACGAGGCGAAGCGGCCCTTGAAGAACAGCTTCTGCCACTGCCGCACCATGCCGTCGCCCATATTGTTGAGCACCACCACCTTCACCGGCAGATCGTAGGTGGTGACGGTTTCCAGCTCGCCGATATTCATGCGGATGCTGGCGTCGCCGTCGATATCGATCACCAGCGCGCCGGGCCGGGCAAACTGCGCGCCGACCGCGGCCGGCAGGCCGAAGCCCATCGTGCCCATCGAGCCGGAGGTGAGCCAGTGGCGCGGTGCGCGGAAGTCGAAATACTGTGCCGCCCACATCTGGTGCTGGCCGACACCGGTGCTGATGATGGCGTGACCGTCGGTGAGCTGGTTGATCGCCTCGATCACCGCGTTGGGCTGGATCAGCAGATTGTCACGGTCAAAATTCATCGCATGCTTGCGCTTGAGTTCGGCGATGTGCGCGTGCCACGCCGGCCGGGCGTGCTGCAGGCCATGCGCGATGCCGTATTGGGTCAGCCGTTCCAGGCTGCGTGCCAGCGGGCCAACGTGATGCCAGTGCACCGCCTTGACCTTGCTGATCTCGGCCGGATCGATGTCGATCTGCGCGATGAACTTCGCCGCGGGAGCGAACTTGTCCGGCACGCCGGCCACGCGGTCGTCGAAGCGCGCGCCCAGGGTCAGCATGAAGTCGCAGTCTTCCACCGCATAGTTGGCGAACGCGGTGCCGTGCATGCCCAGCATGTGCAGTGACAGCGGGTCGGTGGTATCCAGCGCGCCCAGCCCCATCAACGTCGTGGTGACCGGCAGGCCGAACGCGTCGACAAAGGCGCGCAGCGCCGGGGCCGCCTCGGCCAGGATCACGCCGCCACCGGCATAGATCAGCGGACGCTTGGCGGCGCCCAGCGCCGCAAAAAATGCCGCGCAGGCCGCGTCATCGAGCCAGGCCTCCTCGATCGCACGCAGCCGCGCGCGGTAGCCATACAAGGGCAGGCGGGTCTTGCCATCAAACTGCACGAGCGCATTCTGCACGTTCTTGGGGACATCGACTACCACCGGACCGGGGCGGCCGGTGCGGGCGATCTCGAACGCGCTGCGCAGGGTGGCTTCCAGCGCCTCCGCATCAGTGACCAGAAAGACGTGTTTGGCGCAGGCGCCCATGATGTTGCTGACCGGAGCTTCCTGGAAGGCGTCGCTGCCCAGCGAGGTGGTCGGCACCTGGCCGCAGATCACCACCATCGGGGTGGAATCGGCCATCGCATCGCGTATCGGGGTGACCATGTTGGTGGCGCCGGGCCCGGACGTGACCACGGCCACGCCGACCTTGCCCGAGGCCCGCGCAAAGCCGCTGGCCATGAAGCCGGCGCCCTGTTCGTTGGCCGGCACGATCAGCGGCATCGGCTCGCTGCCGTCGGCGTTGAGGTGCTCGGCGTTGTAGCGGAACAACGCGTCGTAGACGGGCAGGATCGCGCCGCCGGAATAGCCGAACAGCACACCGGCGTGTTCGTCCGCCAGCACCTGCACGATCAGGTCGGCGCCGCTCATGGAGTGGCCGGCCAGCGGGTGCTGGTCCGGTCGGGTTTCAATTTTCAGGGGTTGCGCAATCACAAGCGAGATCCTTCGATAGTGCGGGATACCAGCCCCCTCTCCCCGGCGGCTTTGCCGTTGGGGAGAGGGTTGGGGTGAGGGGTGCTCTGCTGCATGTGCAGGAAGCCAGAGCGCCCGTCACGCAAGCTCAGCCAGCCTTTTTCATCGGTTCGGCCGGCGACTGCGGCTGCAGCCACGGCATCTGCGCGCGCAACTTGGCGCCGACCTTCTCGATCGGGTGATCCAGATCGGCCTGCTTGAGCTTCTTGTAGTTCGGCAGGCCGGCCTTGTATTCCGCGGTCCAGTTCTTCGCGAAGGTGCCGTCCTGGATGTCGCGCAGCACGTCCTTCATGCGCGCCTTCACGCTGGCATCGATCACCCGCGGGCCGCTGACGTAGTCGCCGTACTGGGCGGTCTCGGAGACGAACTGCAGCATCTTGGTCAGGCCGCCCTCGTAGAACAGGTCGACGATCAGCTTCAGCTCGTGCATCACCTCGTAGTAGGCGATTTCCGGCTGGTAGCCCGCTTCGGTCAGGGTCTCGAAACCGGCAATCACCAGCTCGCTGGCACCGCCACACAGCACCGCCTGCTCGCCGAACAGGTCGGTCTCGGTCTCTTCCTTGAAGTCGGTCTTGATGACCATCGCGCGACCGCCGCCGATGCCGTCGGCATAGCCCTTGGTGGTCGCTTCGGCATGGCCGGTGAAGTCCTGATGCACCGCCCAGATGCACGGCACGCCGCGGCCGCGCTCGTACTCGGTACGCACCAGCGCGCCGGGACCCTTGGGCGCGACCAGGATCACGTCGATGTCGGCACGCGGCACGATCTGGCCGAAGTGCACGTTGAAGCCGTGTGCGAACAGCAAGGCAGCGCCGGGCTTTATATTCGGCGCGATCGAATCGGTGTACAGGCTCGGCTGCACCATGTCGGGGGTGAGCACGGCGACCAGGTCGGCGCCCTTCACCGCTTCACCCGGCTCCAGCACGGTGAAACCCTCGGCCTTGGCCTTGTGCCAGGTCGGGCCGTTCGGGCGCAGGCCGATCACCACGTCGAGGCCGGAGTCGCGCAGGTTCAGCGCGTGGGCGCGGCCCTGACTGCCGTAGCCGAGTACGGCGATGCGGGCCTTGGCGAGGGGGTTCGGGGTGCTGTTGGTGCTCATGCGGTAACTCCTTGGTCGATAGCTGTGTCGGATGGTGTGGCCGTCTGGACGGCCGAAGATACGGATGTGAGTGGATGCGTGGTGGCGCCATCGGAGGCAGACCCGACCAGGCGGGCGTACTTGGCCAGTGCGCCGGTGGTGACCTTCGGTGCCGGGGCTGTCCAGCCGGCGCGGCGACTTTCGAGGTCGGCGGTGGTGGACAACTGGCGGCTGGCGGCGTCGATCACGATCGGGTCGCCGTCGTGCAGCAGGGCGATCGGTCCGCCCCGCACGGCTTCGGGCGAGATATGGCCGACCATGAAACCGTGGGTGGCGCCGGAGAAACGACCGTCGGTGATCAGGCCGACGTCGTTGCCGAGACCGCGGCCGACCAGCGCCGCGGTGACGCCGAGCATCTCGCGCATGCCGGGGCCGCCGGCGGGGCCTTCATTGCGGATCACGATCACGTCGCCCTTGACGATCTTGCCGCCCTGCACCGCGGCGAATGCTTCCTCCTCGCTCTCGAACACCCGCGCCACGCCTTCAAAATGGCTGGCGCCCTTGCCAGCCAGCTTCAGGATGCAGCCTTCAGGGGCCAGGTTGCCGTACAGGATCGAATAGCCGCCACGCGGCTTCAGCGGTGCACTGACCGGCAGCACCGCATCCTGCTTTTCGGCACGCGGCGCGGCCGCCACTTCTTCGAACAGGCTGCGGCCGGTGACGGTGGGCGCGTCTTCCAGCATGCCGGCGGCGATCAGCTCCTGCGCCACGCGGGCCACGCCGCCGGCGCCAAACAGCTCGACCGCGGTGTAGCGCCCGGCTGGCAGCAGATCGGCGATCACCGGGGTGTGCACCGAGGCCGGTTCGAAATCCTCGATCGTCCACGGCACGCCCGCTTCGCGCGCGATGGCCAGCAGATGGAGGACGGCATTGGTCGAGCCCGCGGTGGCGGCGACCATGCGCGCGGCGTTGCGCAACGAGGTACGGGTGAACATTTCGCGCGGGGTGCGGTTCTGTTTCAGGCACTCCATCACCAGTTCGCCGCAGCGGAAGGCTGCCGCGCCCTTGGCCGGATGCGTGGCCGGGATGTCATTGAAGCCCATCGGTGACAGTCCCATCGTGGTCAGCACCATCGCCATGGTGTTGGCGGTGAACTGGCCGCCGCAGGCGCCGGCGCCGGGACAGGCGTCACGTTCGACCGACGCCAGTTCGGCGTCGTCGATCTTGCCTGCACCGTGTGCGCCGACCGCTTCGAACACCTGCTGGATGGTGATCGGATGGTTGTCATGGGTGCCGTGCGCGATGGTGCCGCCATACAGGGCGACGCCGGGAATGTTCAGCCGTGCCAGTGCCATGGCGGCCGCCGGAATGGTCTTGTCGCAGCCGCACAACACCACCATCGCATCAAGGCAATGGCCGTCTACCGCCAATTCGATCGAGTCGGTGATGACCTCGCGGCTGATCAGCGAGGCACGCATGCCCGAGGTGCCCATCGCGATGCCGTCGGTGACGGCGATGGTGTTGAACTCGATCGGCGTGC
>JBBQQL010000033.1:0-29927 GCA_038215995.1 Lysobacterales bacterium | reverse complement strand
AGCAGGTCGGCCCCGGTGCGTGCCCCAAGTGCGGCATGGCGCTGGAGCCGATGCTGCCCAGCGCCGACGAAGATGATGGCGGCGAGCTGCTCGCCATGACGCGGCGATTCTGGTCGCTGGTGGCGCTGACCGTGCCGGTATTCGTCCTGGCGATGGGGCCGCATTTGTTCGGCTGGGGTTTGCCCACGCCGTGGGATCGCGTGGGGGGCTGGGTCGAGGCGGCGCTGGCAACGGTAGTGGTGCTGTGGGGCGGGGCGCCGTTTTTTGCCCGTGGCTGGCGTTCTCTGAAGCCGTGGCTTCCGAACATGTACACCTTGATCGCGCTGGGCACGGGCGTGGCCTGGGCCTATAGCGCGGTGGCGTTCCTGTTGCCGGGTATCTTTCCGGCGGGATTTCGCGACATGCATGGCCAGGTGGGCGTGTATTTCGAATCGGCGGCGGTGATCGTGACCCTGGTCACCCTCGGCGATTTTCTCGAGCTGCGCGCACGCCGTCGCACCGGCGCGGCATTGAGGGCCTTGCTCGGGCTGGCGCCGAAAACCGCGCGGCGAATCGCCGCCGACGGCAGCGAGGCCGACGTGGCACTGGAGCAGGTGCATGTCGGTGACGTGCTGCGTGTGCGGCCGGGCGAAAAAGTGCCGGTCGATGGTGTGGTGCTGGAAGGAGAAAGCCATGTCGACGAATCGATGCTCACCGGCGAGCCGATGCCGGTGGCCAAAACCACGGACGATGCGCTGACCGGCGGCACGGTCAATCAGGATGGCGCGCTGACCATGCGTGCGCAGAAGGTTGGTGGTGAGACGATGCTGGCGCAGATCGTGGCACTGGTGGCCAAGGCGCAGCGCAGCAAGGCGCCGCTGCAGCGGGTGGCCGATCGGGTCGCGGCGTGGTTCGTGCCTGCTGTGGTTGCGATCGCGTTGCTGGCATTTGTCGCATGGGTGGTGTTCGGGCCCGAGCCACGATTTGCGCATGCCTTGATTGCGGCGGTGTCGGTGTTGGTGATTGCCTGCCCGTGTGCGCTGGGGCTGGCCACGCCCATTTCGATCATGGTGGCCAGCGGCCGTGGCGCCCAGAACGGCGTGTTGTTCAAGGACGCCAGCGCGATCGAGGGTCTGCGCGAGATCGACACCCTGGTGCTGGACAAGACCGGCACCCTGACCGAAGGCAAGCCCGCGCTGATCGACGTGGTCAGTCTCGGTGGCCAGCCGCGTGAACAACTGCTGGCGTTGTCGGCGGCGCTGGAACGCAGCAGCGAGCACCCGCTGGGGCGTGCCATCGTGAAAGCGGCCGACGCAGAGAAGTTGGTCATTCCGGCAGCGACGAATTTCCGCTCGATGACCGGCCGCGGTGTCAGCGCCACGGTGGAGGGGCACACGGTGGCACTGGGCAACGCGAAGTTGCTGGATGAGCTGCAGGTGGTGCTGGCCGAGGACGCGGGCAAGCGTGCCGACCTGCTGCGTGCGAAGGCCGCCACGGTGATGTTCCTGGTCATCGACGGCCGGCTGGCAGCCTTGTTGGCGGTAGCCGACCCGATCAAGGCCGACACCCCGACAGCGATCAAGGCCTTGCATGCCGCCGGCCTGCGTATCGTGATGTTGACCGGTGACCATGCGACCACGGCGCAAGTGGTGGCGCGCGAATTGGGTATCGACGAAGTGCACGCGAATGTTTCGCCGGCCGACAAGGCTGCCGTGGTCAATGCACTGAAGGCCGAGGGGCGCCGTGTGGCGATGGCTGGCGATGGCATCAACGACGCGCCGGCGCTGGCCGCGGCCGACATCGGCATCGCCATGGGCGGCGGCACCGATGTGGCGATGGAGAGCGCGCAGCTGACCCTGATCAAGGGCGATCTCGGCGCGATCCTGCGCGCACGCCGGTTGTCGCAGGCGACCGTGCGCAATATCCGGCAGAACCTGTTTTTCGCCTTCATCTACAACGCGGTCGGCGTACCGCTGGCCGCTGGCGTGCTGTACCCGTGGTTCGGCATCACGCTGTCGCCGATGATCGCCGCGCTGGCGATGAGCCTCAGTTCCGTCTCGGTGGTCAGCAACGCGTTGCGGCTGCGGACGACGGCGTTGTGAGGTGGCGGGCTGGGGCGCATGACGACGGATCGCTTATGCTCTGCGCCCCAACCGGCGGCCGCGCGATCACAGGCGCGGCTTGCTGAACCACGGCGCAGAAACCACCGCATGAACCGTACCCTTGCCGAATGGCTGGCCTACCAGGAACAGGTCAACGTCCACAGCATCGAGCTGGGGTTGGATCGGGTGCGCGAGGTCTGGCAACGGATGGGTGCCCCCGCCCCGGCGCCGCAGGTGATCACCGTCGCCGGCACCAATGGCAAGGGCTCCACCGTGGCCTTGCTGGAGGCGATGATCGCAGCCGCCGGACAACGCGTGGGTGCGTTCACCTCGCCGCACTTGCTGGACTACAACGAGCGCGTGCGCATTGATGGCCAGATGGTCGACGATGCCGCCCTGATCGGCGCTTTCGAGCGGATTGAATCGGCGCGCCGTCCCGCGCAGGCTGACGAGGTGCTGCTGACCTATTTCGAGTTCGGCACGCTGGCGGCGCTGGACCTGTTTGCTCGCGCCGGTGTCGATGTGGCCGTGCTTGAGGTGGGTCTGGGCGGGCGCCTGGATGCGGTCAACATCATTGATGCGGACGTCGCCGTGGTCACCACTGTGGATCTGGACCATATCGAGTGGCTCGGTCCGGATCGTGACCGCATCGGCCGTGAAAAGGCCGGCATTGCCCGCGCCGGGCATCCGGCTATCGTCGGCGAGCTGACGCCTCCGGCCGGGTTGCTGCTGGCGCTGGCCGACGCCGGCGCCAGGGTGGAGCGGGCGGGTATCGATTTCACGGTCGAACGCCGTGCCGCGGGCTGGCGCTGGCAGCATCGCGACGGCACCGCGATGGAGCTGCCCGACCCCGCACTGATCGCGCCCGTCCAATACGCCAACGCGGCTGCAGCGATCGCTGCCCTGCATGCGCTGTGGTGCGGCGGCGAGGTGGTCGCGCCCGATGCCTTGTTTGCTGCCGCCAGTGAGGGTCTGCGGCGCGTGCAGATCAGCGCCCGCCTGCAGTCGCTGGGCGGCGACCCCGAACTGATCGTGGATGTCGGGCATAACCCGCAGGCGGCGCGCGCGCTGGCGCAATGGCTGGACGCGCAGCCGCCCGGTCGCGTGCAGGCGGTCTATGGCGCACTGGGCGACAAGGACGCGGCCGGGGTGATCGCCGCGCTCGGGGAGCGCATCAGTCACTGGCATCTGGCCGGGCTGGACCACGACACGCCGCGTGGCCTGACCGCGCTGGCGCTCGTCAGCCAGTTGCAGCAGACGCTGCCGCAGGCGTCGTTCGAGCTGCACGCCGACGTGGCGGCGGCGCTGGTCGCGGCCCGCCGCCAGGCTTTGCCCGGTGGGCGCATCCTTGCGTTTGGCTCGTTTTTCGTGGCCAGCGCAGCCATGGCTGAACGCCGCGACTGAGGCCAGTACGGGGTGGCTCATGGCGTGCGGCCGGGGCAGGTATAATCACGCCGTTACGCATTGCGTTTGTCACTTGGAGCGAAGACTTGAAAACACGCCTGCTCGGGGCCGCTGTGCTGATTGCACTGCTGGTTCTGTTCGTGCCGATGTTCTTTTCCGGTAGCCCGCCTGCTCCCGGCAGCGATCAGACGGTAAGCCTGGCGATTCCGCCGGCGCCGGATCGCGACCTGCAAACCCGGACCATGAGCCTCAATCCGAACGCGCCGGCGGTGTCCGCCACGGCAGCGGCGGTCAGTGTTCCTGCATCGCCGGCGACGACCGCGGCTGCCGCGGGAGGCAGTCAGCTGGCCACGGTGAACATCGGTTCCAACCGCCCGCGTGACGTGGAGATTGATCCGCAGGCCGGCGCGAAGCCCGTCCCGACCACGGTCACCACCGGTTCGGGTACCTCGCCAAGCCAGCCGCTGATTCCGCAGCAGCCGGTCGGCGGCACGCCGACACCCAAGCCGGTGGCGCAAGTGCCGAGCAAGCCGGTCAAGGCAGCCCCGCCGGAACGGGTGGTGGTTGCCGCGGCGGCACCTGCTGCCGCTGAAATTCCGGTGGCCGGGCAGGGTAACTACACAGTCAACCTCAGCGCCTACGCCAGTGCCGCCGGCGCGGCAAGCCTGCAGCGGCGCGTGCGTGGCTTGGGCTACCCGGTGACCGGTCATCCCATCACACAGGCCGGCCAGTCGCGTACCCTGGTGATTGCAGGGCCGTTTGCCACGCGCACCGCCGCCGAGGCGGCACGATTGAAGATCACCCGCTCGATTCCTGGCGTGCCGGCGCGACTGGAGCAGGACGCCAGTCACGAGGGCAGTGCGCCTGCCGCTGCCGCGCCGGTCGCCGCAAAGGGCAAGCCCGGTGGCTGGGCGGTGCAGCTGGCCGCCGTGAGCAGCCAGTCCGATGCCAATGCCTTGCGCGACAAGTTGCGTGCAAATGGTTTCGACGGCTTTGTCGATTCGGTGCAGTCGGGCGGCAAGCGGCTGTGGCGCGTGCGCGCCGGGCCACAGACCCAGCGCGCCGATGCGCAGCGCGTGCACGACCAGATCAAGGCCAAGTTGGCTATCGACGGCAACGTTGTATCGGTGCCTTGATGTCGCCGACACCCCATGCATTCAGTTAATGCGTCAACCATGCAGGTGAGCGGATGAACTGGACCGACGGCGTCATCCTGGGAATTCTGGGCTTGTCGGTATTGATCGGCCTGTGGCGTGGCCTGGTGGCCGAGTTGCTTTCGGTGGTGACCTGGGTTGCGGCGTTCTGGGTGGCGCTGACCTTCGGTCCGGTGCTGTCGACCCACCTGGAGCACACCATCAGCTTGCCGCTGGCCCGCCATGGTGTCGCCTATGGCATCTGTTTTTTTGGTGTGCTGCTGATCGGCGCCGTCGTGCGCTTCCTTACCCGCAAGTTGATCTGGAGCAGCGGGCTTACCGGGATCGACCGGCTGTTTGGCGTGGTATTCGGTTTCGTGCGCGGTGCTCTGGTGGTCACCCTGGTCGTGTTGCTGGTCGGCCTTACCGCGCTTACCCGCGAGAGCTGGTGGCAGCAATCGGTGTTGCTGCCGCAGTTCCAGATGGCGGCGGCATGGCTGGGTCAGAACGTGCCGGCAAGCGTCAGCGACCATTTGCGGCCCTCGGCGCTGATGAAGCAGATCCATCCGGCGGCCGTGCTTGATCATCTGCCCGACTTGTCTGACGGGTTGCGTGCCCCCACTTTCGGCCTGCCTGCGGGACCGGCCGCACCAGGTTCCACGGCTTCCCCGGCGGCTGCAGCAAGCGCCGCCGCCCATTCCCGTCATCCCTGAGGAGCCCCACCGGCTCCTCAAACCCGAACATCTTTCAAGCAGGGCAACACATCATGTGCGGAATCATCGGCATTGTCGGTACCACCGAAGTGGCATCGGCGCTCTATGACGGTTTGACGATGCTCCAGCATCGCGGTCAGGACGCGGCCGGCATCGCCACCGTGGAAGGCTCGCGGCTGCGCCTGCACAAGGGCAACGGGCTGGTGCGTGACGTGTTCGACCAGTCGGCGATGAGCGGCCTGCGCGGCCGCATCGGCATCGGCCATTGCCGCTACCCCACGGCGGGTTCGGAAGGCTCGGCCGAGGCACAGCCGCTGTATGTCAATTCACCCTACGGCATCGCGATTGCGCACAACGGCAACCTGGTCAACACCGAGGTGCTGCGCCGCGAGATGTTCGAGGACGACCGCCGGCACATCAACACCGATTCGGACTCCGAAGTGCTGCTGAACGTGCTCGCGCACGAGTTGCAGATCCAGGACCGGATGGAGCTGACCCCGGATCACATCTTCAAGGCGATCGCCGGTGTGCATGCGCGTGCCAGCGGCGGCTATGCCTGCGTGGCGCTGGTGCTGGGCTATGGCCTGATCGCGTTCCGTGACCCGAACGGCATCCGCCCGCTGGTGCTGGGCGAGCGGGTGACGGCTGAGGGCCACGAATATGCGGTCGCCTCGGAGTCGGTCGCGCTGGATGTGCTCGGCTTCAAGCTGGTGCGCGACATCATGCCGGGTGAGGCGGTGATCATCACCGACCAGGGCCAGCTGCATAGCCGTCGTTGCGCCGAGGGCGCGCAGCACACCCCGTGCATTTTCGAATACGTTTACCTGGCCCGCCCGGATTCGATGATCGAGGACGTCTCGGTATACAAGGCGCGCCTGCGCATGGGCGAAAAGCTGGCCGAGAAGATCATGCGCCTGCGTCCCGAGCATGGCATCGACGCGGTGATTCCGATCCCCGATACCGCGCGCACGGCGGCCAGTGCACTGGCCGGTGCGCTCGGCGTGCCGTTCCGCGAGGGCTTCGTGAAGAATCGCTACATCGGCCGCACCTTCATCATGCCGGGGCAGGGTGAGCGGGTGAAATCCGTACGGCGCAAGCTCAACGCGATCGATCTTGAATTCCGCAACAAGAACGTGTTGCTGGTGGATGACTCGATCGTGCGCGGCACCACCTCGCGGCAGATCATCCAGATGGCGCGCGAGGCCGGCGCCAAGAACGTCTACTTCGCTTCCGCCGCACCGCCGGTGCGCTATCCCAATGTGTATGGCATCGACATGCCGTCCAGCACCGAGCTGGTCGCGGCCGGTCGCACCGAGCAGGAAGTGGAGCAGGCGCTCGGCGCCGACTGGCTGATCTATCAGGACCTGAAGGACCTGATCTGGGCAGTGCAGGACGGCAACGAGAACCTGTGCCAGTTCGATACCTCATGTTTCTCCGGCGAATACATCACCGGCCTGGAAAAGCAGTATCTGGAACAGATCCAGATGTTGCGCTCGGACGACGCCAAGGCTGCGCGCCGGGCTTGAATCCCTGGTAGGAGCCCACCTTGTGGGCGATGCTTTTTCTACGGCAGCCTGGTGATAAAAGCATCGCCCACAGGGTGGGCTCCTACAGGTACCTCATGACCGATCTCCACGCCGCCGCCAAACGTTGCCTCGATGCCACCGACCCGGCAGACAAGCTGCGGCTGACCCACGCCACCTGGCAGGCTTTTCTGGCGGGTGAATTGCGTGCCGACCCGGCATCGCCAGCGCCCGAACCGATCGGTGCGCCGGGACGCCCGGACCGACCGCTGCTGGTCAATGCGCGGCAGGTGCCGCAGCGCGGCCTGGGCAGTGCCGAGGGTCGCGCGGCGCTGGTGCATGCGGTGGCGCATATCGAATTCAATGCGATCAACCTGGCCTGGGACGCGGTCTACCGCTACCGCGACAAGCCCGCGGCGTATTACCGCGACTGGGCCAGTTGCGCCCACGACGAGGCACGTCATTTCGCCATGCTTTCCGAGCGACTGGCCCAGCTCGGGCATGCCTATGGCGACTTCGCTGCGCATGACGGACTGTGGGCGATGGCGGAGAAAACCGCGCATCACGATACCGCTCGCATGGCCCTCGTGCCGCGCGTGCTGGAGGCGCGCGGGCTGGACGTGACGCCGGGCATGATCGAGCGCCTGCGTCATCTGGGTGACCACGATACCGTGGCCATCCTCGAGGTGATCCTGCGCGAGGAAGTCGCGCATGTCGCCGCGGGTACGCGCTGGTATCGGCATTGCTGCGAACGCGATGGTGTCGAGCCGGTCGAGACGTTTTTCGCGCTGTTGCGCGACTACATGGGCGTCAGTCTGCGCGGTCCGTTCAACCGGCCGGCGCGGATCGAGGCCGGCTTTGTCGAGAAAGAGCTCGATCGTCTGATCGAGCTGGCGCTGCAGGGAGAGTCCCCGCGCACGGTAGCCGGTTGAGGGCTGAGTGCACGCGTCGTGGGATCGCCGCGGCATTCCCACGACGCGATGCTGGCAGATTCAATCAAGCAGAATTGACTCGTGCATGCCTGGCATCTGGCTGGCCACGTCCAGCGCGCTGAGGCGATCGGCCATGGCCTGCATGCCGGTATCGTAGTCACCGTGCACCAGAAACACCTTGCGCCGTGGTGATGTGCCCAGCCAGCGCAGCAGATGGCCTTGATCCGCATGCGCCGAAAAACCGTTGATGGTCCACACCTGTGCGCGTACGCGAATGTCCTCGTTGAAGATGCGCACGCTGTTGGCGCCGTCGACGATGCGTCGCGCCAAGGTGCCCTGGGCGGCATAGCCGACGAAGACGATACTGCTCTTCTCGCGCCACAGGTTGTGCTTCAGGTGGTGGCGTACGCGGCCGCCGTTGCACATGCCGGAGCCGGCCAGGATCACCGCGCCACTGTCGATGTTGTTGATCATCATCGACTCGCTCGACTCGCGCGAGAAATGCAGGTTCGGCATCGCGAACGGGTCGCCGTGGATCAGCGCTTCATGAAAGGCCTCGTCGAAGCATTCGGTATGTCGACGAAAGATTTCGGTGGCGGAGATCGCCATCGGCGAATCCAGGAATACTGAAATGTTCGCCGGCACCTTGCCGTCGCGGATACCGCAATGCAGGTGATACAGCACCTCCTGCGCCCGCTCCAGCGCAAACGTGGGGATCACCACGTTGCCGCCGCGCGCCACTGTTTCGCGGATGGCCCGGTAGAGCTCGTCGATGGAATCGGGCAATGAACGATGCGGCCGGTCGCCGTAGGTGGTTTCCATCACCACGTAATCCGCTGGCGGCGCGGGCACCGGGTCGCGCAGGATCGGCTGACCCGGACTGCCGAGATCACCGGAAAACACCATCGTGCGTTTTTTGTCACCCGCCACGATCTCGAGCACGATCGAAGCCGAGCCGAGAATATGGCCCGCATCCTGGAATCGCGCGGTGACGCCATCGACCACCGCCACCGGCTGATCGTAAGCGACCGGGTCGGCGAAAAAGTCGAGCGCATGCAGGGCGTCGTCGATCGTGTACAACGGCTCGAAGGTGGTCTCGTCCCGACGCTGCCCGCGACGCTTGGCGCGGCGGGCGTCTTCTTCCTGCAGGCCGGCGGAGTCGAGCATCACCACGCGGGCCAGGTCACGGGTGGCGGAGGTGGTGAGGATGCGCCCACGAAAACCGTCGCGCACCAGCTTCGGAATCCGGCCGCAGTGATCGAGGTGGGCGTGGGTCAGCAGCAGCACATCGATGCTGGCCGGGTCGAAGCCGAACGGTTCGTAATTCGCCTGTTCCTGCTCATGGCTGCCCTGGAACATGCCGCAGTCGATCAGGATGTTGTGGTCGTTGCAACTGACCAGGTGGCAGGAGCCGGTCACCTGTTTGGCGGCGCCATGGCAGCTGTAGATGATGCGCGTACTCATGCGTGATCTCCCTTGGTGCTTTCGTGGTGGGGCGTGCGAGCCAGCTCCTCGATGACGGCAGCAACGTCCTGGCTGATATCGATCAGCGCGGTGTCGTTGATGATGGTGTTGCAGGTCACGATGCGGTTGGCGCCCGCGGCACGCAGCTCGTCGATGGCACCCGGCGCGAAGATGCCGTGCACGCCGATGCAGACCGGCGCCGGCATGTCGGTCAGAGGAAGGCTTTTCAGCACGCCGATCATGGTGCGGCCGCTGGAAATGATGTCGTCCACCAGCACCGGTGTATGGCTCTTCCATTGGGCGATACCTGCCAGCGTCACTTCTACATCGCGGTCACCGTGGCGCTTCTTGCTGGCCACGACGAAGGGGGCGCCCAGTCGTGTGGCGACGTCCCGTACCCATTGGTCGCTCTCGCCATCCGGGCCGATGATCAATGGCGAGTCGACATGCTTGCCGATCCAGGCGGCCACCTGCGATGCCGCGTGGACCACTCGCCCGTCCAGCGGCCAGGCCTGATCCAGCGAGTGGTAGCGATGCAGGTGCGGATCTACCGTGACCAGCCAGTCGAAGGCAACGCCCAGCAGATCGCCGAAAATTCGCGCTGATACCGCTTCGCCGGGGTGGAAGCGGGTGTCCTGGCGCATATAGGCCAGATAAGGCGCGACCAGACCGACGTGCGCGGCACCCAGTTCGCGCAGCGTGGCGGCTGCCATCATCAACGGCACGACCTTGCCATCCGGATCGTCCAGGGTGCAGACAATCGCGACGTCTTCCTGCGCCTGAGGCAGCGCCACCTGGACCAGGCTTTCGCCATCGGGAAAGCGATGGACCTGCAGCTCACGCCGCGGCATCGCGCCATGCGCGGCGAGCCGGTCGGCGAAGGCCTCGTTGCCTGGCATGGCATACAGCGTGGTCATGCGCCAGCCTCCACGGCGACGATGTCCAGATGCCGCGACACGTATTCCATGGCATAGGCCAGCTCGCCCGCGCTTTGCGCGTGCAAGGTGAAAAGTGGTTGGCCCGGCCGCACCGCATCGCCCAGGTGGGCATCCAGGGTGAGCCCGGCCAGTGGCGAGTTCGGTGCCCCGGCGAGCTTGGCCGCGCGCGACAGGCGGCGGTTGTCGATCGAAGCGACATGGCCTGCATGCGTCGCGGTCACCGGTAGCTGGTGGGCCGCGACGCCCGGCGTGCGCATGCCGCCCTGAGCTGCGCAGATGGCCTGGAACTGGGCCCAGGCACGCCCGGAATCCAGACACTGGGCGGCCACCTCAAGCCCGCTCCCGGTTTTGGCTACGCTGCCGATTTCGAGTACGGCGGCAGCCACCTGCAACGCACGTTGGCGCAGATCAGCGGGTGCATCGGGTCGGTTTTGCAGCACCGCCAATACGTCGTGCGCCTCCAGCGCCGGGCCAATGCCGCGCCCGATCGGCTGGGTGCCGTCGCTGAGCAGCACGTTGAGCTTCAGGCCCAGCGCATCACCGACCTGCATCAGCAGAACGGCAAGCGACTGCGCCTGGATCGCGTCACGCACCTTGGCGGTGGGACCAATCGGAATGTCGATCACCACATGAGTCGAGCCAGCGGCAACTTTCTTGGACAGCACCGAGGCCACCATCTGGCCGGCGCTGTCGATATCCAGCGCGCGTTCCACCCGGATCAGGATGTCGTCGGCCGGGGCCATGTTCATCGCGCCGCCCCAGACGATGCAGCCGCCGGTCGTTTCCACCGCGTGTCGCATCCGTGCTTCGCTCAGGTCGACCGGAGCAAGCATGGCCATGGTGTCGGCGGTACCTGCTGGCGAGGTGATCGCGCGCGAGGACGTCTTCGGCATGATCAGGCCCATCGCAGTGGCGATCGCGACCACGATTGGCGTGGTGCGATTGCCTGCCAGTCCGCCGATGCAGTGTTTGTCGACCACGACCGGCTGCGACCAGCGCAGGCGCGTGCCGGTGTCGATCATGGCCCGGGTCAGTGCGACCACTTCGTCCAAGCCGAAGTGCTCGGTGCAACCGGCAGTGATGAAGGCGGCCAGCTCGATGTTCGAATAGCGGCGAGCCACGATGTCGCCCACGATGCCATGCAGTTCGGCGTCGGTGAGGGTCTTGCCGAAGATCTTGGCGCGGACGCTGGCCAGCGAATCCACGCTCGCCGGATGGGTGAGCCTCACCCGCGCGTCGTGGCCTGGATCCAGTGCGCGCCAGGCCGATTCGGACAGGCCGGCCTCATCAAGGGCAAGCATGTCGCCCTCCACGGTGTTGAGCGTGGCCAGCGTGCATCGGGTGCCCAATCGAAGTTCGATCCGCGAGTGACTGGCGAACCCTTCGCTGTGGCATACGGCCGAGTCCGCCCGCAGGTAGACCACATGTTCGGCACCGGTGTCGATGCCGAGGCGGCGCACGCGACTTCCTTCGACCGTCGGGTGACCGGGCGAGCCCACGGTCGGGATGGCCATACTCATCGCGTCAGTACTCCGTCGGTCTGGCGCCATGGCCTATCATGGTGGAAGACAGTGACTTCATCAGCCGGGACGTGTCTGGCGCTTGAGGTCAGTGTTGCATCAGCACGGGAAGATGGGCATGCGCCAGCACATGGCGGGTGGCACCACCGAGGATGCGCTCGCGCAGGCGTGAGTGGCTGTACGAGCCCATCACCAGCAGGTCAGCATGAGTGCCAAGGGCGGCCTTGAGCAGGGCTGCACCGGCTTCGAGCGGCTGTGCCTTGATGGGGCGAGCGCTCACGGCGACCTGGTGGCGTCGCAGGTAATCCAGTGGATCGAAGCGGGGCAGTGTATCGGGGTCGTCATCGGCCTCGGCGCCGTGTTTCTCGCCGTCGATCAGCAGCACTTCGCTGGCTGCCTGCAGAAAGGGCAAGGCTCCATGAATCGCACGGGCGGCTTCGATACTGCCGTTCCAGCCGACCACCACGCGCTCGAGTTTCAGTTCGCTGCTCCAGTGTGGCGGCAGCAGCAGGCAGGGCAGACGGCTGTTCGACATCGCTTCGCTGAGGATGTCGAACAGATGTACGCCTTCGACCATATCGCGCTCGACCACGGCAAGGTCGTGCCACGCGCCGAGGGCGCGCAGGGTGGGTGCCAGGCCGGCTTGGGTAACTACCCAGTTCGCCTCGGCCACACCCAGGCGGCGCGCGTGCGAGGCGAAGGCATCACGTTCACCGTCGTCTTCGCCGCGTGGTTGCATCAGCATGCCGAGCACGCTGGGCTCCATGTCGGCATGGGTGGCACGTCGCAGTGATGGTTCGATGTAGCACCCGGTGAGCTTGCTGCCCCAGCGCGCCGCCAGCGAAATCGCGGTGGTGACCGCGGGACTCCATGGATCGCTCGAGGTGGCGATGGCCAGGATGTCGCTGGGGGCACTCCATGGCGGCAGCCTTTCGGCGGTGTCGCGGGCAGGTGCAGCAACTTTTTTCGCAACAGGGGATGGCATGGGCGACGGTTCCCGCTGGATTGGCTGCGGTTACAGGTTGAGCGTGTGGACGACCTGGCTGGCGTCTTCCGGATCGCGTCGAGTCTCGAAGTTCAGGAATCTGGCCAACTCGTGCATGGCCTCGTTCTCTGCCGAATCGAGCGAGATCATCTGCTTGAAACCGTTCTTGCGCGCCTGCTGGATCAGATGCCGCATCAACACCACCGCAAGTCCGCGCTGACGCCAGTCGTCGGCAATGGTGACGGCGCATTCGCATTGCTTGTCACGGTCGGTCGCGCTGTAGCGGCTGATGCCGACCTCGCGCAGTTCGCCGTCGTCGTGCGCCAGCGCGATGAAGGCCATCTGATTGAAATTGTCCACGTCCATCATCTGGTCGATCAACGCCGGGCTCGCGTTCTTGAAGGTGTCCATGAAGCGATGGCGGCGGGACTCCGGCGAAAGCCGGTTGATGAAGTTCTCCTCGCGCTGGCGGTCATCGGCGCGCAGAGGACGCACCAGCACCGCGCTGCCGTCGTCGAGTGTTTCGATCCAGTGGGTTCCTTCCAGCGCGCCGAACGGCGCGTCAGCGGACTTGCCATGCTTGTCTTGCGATGATTGGTTGGCGGACATGCTGTTATCCCCGGTGGTTGGATGATCAGGCGCCTGCTCTGCATTCAAACAGGTTGAACTAAAATAACCCTGTGACCTTTGTACGCCCTATCAACGAGTGAGGGCTTGACCTCAATCAAGTTGCAGGCGTGTAGTGCGCGGCTCATCCATGCAAAAATTCGCCATCTCCAACATCGCGTCGGAGATGGCGAAGGTTCGTGCCGGCAGAATCAGATTGCCGTCCAGAGGTAGAGGTAGAGGGTGTCGTTGTCGCTGGCGCTGCGTCCGGCACCGTCAACGTTGTGTACCAGTCCACTGAAGCGGGAATAGAAGGTGTACTGCAGTCCTACGCGCAGGTTGGCCCAGGGTTGGTGCCACGAGGTGGATTGCCCGAACGGGTTGTAATCCAGCTCGACGATGCCGCCTTGGGTGTTGGGTGAGCCGTCGTTGCCATAGAGCGTGCGATCACTGCTGCCGTTGTTGGCGAATGTGGCCAGCGTCACGCCGTAGGTATTGAGGTACCAGTAGCTACCCTTGATGTTCAGCGATTGCAGGCTGTCATGCAGGTTCGATGACCCGCCATCGGCGTAGGTGGCATTCAGGGTTTGCCGTTCATCGACATACAGTCCGTCCACGGTCACGGTGTGATCGCCATGGAAGTATTGGTAGGTTGCGCCCAGTCCGAGGTCACGGAGGTGATCGGAAGGTCCTGCCAGTGGTATCGGGTTGCCTGATGGGTCGGCACCGACCAGGCCGCGACGTACATCCATGCCGAAGCCACCCACGGAAAACATGCCGGCGGGCAGGTTCCACGTGTAGTTCAGGCGCAGGTAGGGCGCCGCACCGACCAGGCGGCCGTCGTAGCCTGCGTTGACGTGGTTGGTGAAGGCTACCGAGAGCGAACGGTATGCCCCCGCTTCGAGGTACCACTTGCCATCCAGTTGGGCGTAACCGCTGGCACCGATGACCTGACCGCCAAGACCATCGATCATGATCGGTTGCGCCGGTGCGCCGGGTGCCAGATCCGGGGCCATGTACGGGTAGCCCCAGGCTGGTGCCGTATTGAACACATCACTGATGGTGGGGTTGTTGTTGAGAGATATGCCCCATATGCCCGAGTGATCACCCCGCGTGAACGTGCGCGCGTAGCGCAGGTCGGCATTGTCCCAGCCCAGCAAGCCGCCATTCTCGGAGTAGGTGGCCTGCGAGAACACGCCGAGGTGGTCGGTGAGTCGTCCTGCAAGAAACACCGAGGCCTGCTGCATTTCAACATTGTTGTTGCTGTTGAAGCCACTGGCAGGCGGCGATGTCTGTGCTTTCTGTGTGTGCGTGAACGACTCCACCACCATCGCCGACAGTGGCACATCGGCCTGGTCACCGACCTTCATGGTGTATCCCATCAGCTTGAACTGACGCCCGAAGCCGGTCAGCTCAGGTCCGAAGCCACCGACATGGCAGGACGAGCAAGGCAGTTGGGTTTGCCGGGCATAGGAAGGAACCGCCAATGCGGTCCCGGACATCGCCAGCAACAACAGCAGCGCCAGCATGTTTATCCATGGGCGCAAGCGAAGGCCGCAGCCCCAGCTGCCTCCAGTACGAGTGTTCATGTGTTTAGCCCTCGGCCCCCGGTATGGGAGCAGCTGATGATGGGCACAGGGTGATGCTGCGACGTGTAACGAGTCTTGATCCTGATCAACCGAATTGACGCAAGTTTTTGCACTCGCACTGTCGGTGAGCGTGCATGGATGCATTCGCTGAAGAAGCGAGTATCAGTGGCGATTTAACAGGCATGGCTGCGCTCGGGAACCCGGCTGCGATCACGGGATCACCGCGTGCTTTGCCGAGCGTTGGAGTCTGTGGCGCCGCTCCGCGCTCTGCTGGGCGGCAGACTGGTGACAAGCAGGGCGAGCACCGTGTCCAGGAGCGAAAGATGGACGGAACCGCGCATGGACGTACCACGGGATGACAAGGCTACGGGAACGGTTGCGATTTTCGAATCTGCAGCCGTTGCTGGATGTCGTCTAGCGCGAGGATTCCGGTGCCGGGTCGGATTCAAGCAGCGAGCCATAGGCACCATGTTCCGCACCGCCGTAACCGGGCAGGTCGGTGACCAGCACGGTGGTGCCCGGTACCAGCTGCGTCCGCAGGCTTTGACCAAAGGCTTCGGGCACCCTCAGCTGCCGTGCCATCTGCGCAGGCTCGGGCACCGGGCCGCTGCCGATGATCCGGTAGGCCGACCATAGATGCATGGCTTGTCCGTCTGCAGGCACGTCGCCTGTGGCAGCAGGCTCCTTGCGCATCACGTACAGCACGGTGCCCTGAAACAAGGGGCCTTCGGTGAGCCCCAGGGTCGTAGTGGCTACCAGTTGGCCGTCCCGCAACACATAGACCGCGTGGTCGTGTGTGCTGATCACCACGCTGAGTGGCGCGCTGTCGTCTGTGGGAACCGCCAGCGGGATGTCGCTGTGCAGCGGCGCCGCCATCGGTTGGCCGCTCAAGTCGATCGGCGCCACCGCCGCTGGGTGGACGATGGCGGCTGGGTCGACGCGGGCTTCGGCAACCACCACGACACCGCCGCGTTGACTGGTGTCGAAAAGCTTCTCGGCGAACGACTGCGGCAGGCGGATACAGCCATGCGACGCCGGATGACCAGGCAGATTGCCGCCGTGCATGGCAATGCCGTCCCAGGTCAGGCGTTGCATGAACGGCATCGGCGCATCGTTGTAGAGATTGGAGCGATGCTCGCGCTCCTTCTGCAGGATCGTGTAAACGCCCGTTGGTGTCTCGTAGCCAGGTTTGCCTGAACTGATCGGGCTGGCGCCGATCGCCACGCCATTGCGGTAGACGTACAGGTATTGCTCGTCCAGGCTCACCACCATCACCAGCGGGCCGCTCGGTGCGATCTCCGGATGCCAGAAGAATCCTGGTTCGGCGGCATGCACTGGTGTTGAGCGAGCGCCCTCCATGGCCATCGACCGCAGTGAACACGCCATCAGCACAGCGCCGAACATGGCCAGCATCAGCACGCGCGCGCCGGTCGGCATGCTCAGCCGATGGCGTGGGGTCGCATGGTGCGCGGCGATCGGTGCTCGTCGAAGGGTCATCGATGTTCCTGGGTGGCCAGCTCTTGTGATTGGAGTGTTTTCAGTCCGACGAGTTTCACCCTCGCACGGTTTTACCCGAAGCAGGTAACCTGGCTCGCTGCCGGGTAACGCTAAAGCGATTTGTTGAGCGCTTCGAAGCCGGTGATCACATCAAACAGCTCTTCGTCGATGCCGTTCTGGCGCAGGCGGTGGAAGTTGCCGTTGAGCGTATCCAGCAGGGCCTCGATGTTCTTGTCGGCCCGTTGCATCGCAGCCAGGCGACTGGCGTTTTCGCTGGCCAGCGATTCGGCGCAGGCGCGGAAGATCGACACGAACAGATATTCCCGGATCAGTGCACGCAAGGTGGTGTCATGGTTGCCGATGACTTCGGGCAGATGGTGGGTCGGCCAGGCCTGGCTGGCCAATTTATGGCGCCATGCCTCGTCCAGCGGCAGCAGGCGCTGGCTGGTGGGTGCAAAGCCGGTGTGAGCAACCGGCTGGTTGAAGCACAGGTACAGCGCGACCGGGTGGCCCGGGCCTTGTCGTTGCTCGCTCTGCACCAGGATGTCCCATACCAGCGGCGTGATTGCCTGTACCGAGCCGGGCAGGCTGAACAGCCCCGCGGGGGCGATGCCCGCGTCGGTCAGGCATGCGTGCACTCGCTCGCCGGCAGCCCACACCAGCGTTTTGCCGGAGAAGTTCGCAATCGTATCCAGTGCATGGGCCGTCACCACATCGTTGAACTGGCCCACCAGCCCCTGATCGGATCCGAATACCACAATGCCGTTGACGCCATGCTCGGCCGTGGTCGGCGGCGCCGTCGCGGCGGTGCTGGCGGCTTGCTGGAAACACACACCAAGCCCCCGCTCCACGGTGCGGTAGTAGTCGGACAAGGCAAGCACCGACTGTTCGTACTGGCCGATACTCGAGGCCGCCAGCGCTTTCATGGTGCGCACGACGGACTGCAGGTCGGCAGCACTGTCGATCTTGCGGCGCAGCTTGGCAAGCGACTCGCTCAACGGTGGGTTGCCTCCGCCGGGCCTGGCGGCGTGGCGGCTGGCGCGGGAGTCGCTGCAGCATCGTCGACTGCAGCGAAGCCGGCCAGCGCCTCGCGTGCGATCTTGATGACCACGTCGCGATCGGCGTCGCTGAGCGTCTTGCCGGTTTCAAAGCTGGCGCAGAGCGCGGCGGGGATGCTCGCGGCGGCCTCGTGCAGTGCCTGCTCGGCCTCGCGCATTCGTGCCAGCGGCACCGGCGCGAACAGTTGGTGGGACAGCGCCAGCAGGATCATCATCTGTGCCGGCACGCTGACCGGGGTCAATTCGGGCTGCTTGAGGCAGGCGCGAATCCGCTCCCCATGTTCGATGATGCCGCGCGTTTCATCATCGAGACGGGTGCCGAAGCGGGCGAAATTCTCCAGTTCCTCGAACTGTGCATAAGCAAGCTTCAGATCGCCGGTGACGGCGCGATAGGAGGGGCGCTGCGCCTTGCTGCCTACGCGCGATACCGACTTGCCCACGTCGATCGCCGGCAGCACGCCGAGCTCGAACAGCGACGGCGAAAGGTAGATCTGCCCATCGGTGATCGAGATCAGGTTGGTCGGGATATAGGCCGAAATATCCTGGGCCTCGGTCTCGATGATGGGCAGGGCGGTCAGTGAGCCGTTGCCCCGCTCGTCATTGAGGTGAGTAGCCCGTTCCAGCAGCCGCGAGTGGATGTAGAAGATGTCGCCGGGAAACGCTTCGCGGCCGGGCGGGCGGCGCAGCAGCAGGGAGAGTTCGCGGTAGGCACGCGCGTGCTGGGTGAGGTCGTCATAGACGATCAGCACGTCGCGACCGGCTTCCATGAAATGCTCGGCGATGCTGGTCGCGGCGTAAGGCGTGATGTAGACCAGCCCGGGGGCATCGTTGCCCTCGGCCACCACCACCACGGTGTACTCCATGGCGCCGTGGTCACGCAGGTTGGCGATCACCCGGGCGACGGCGGAGGTGCGCTGGCCGATCGCGCAATAGACGCACAGCACGTTGCGGCCGCGCTGGTTGACGATCGTATCGATCGCGATCGAGGTCTTGCCGGTCCGGCGATCGCCCACGATCAGCTCGCGCTGACCGCGTCCGATCGGAATCAACGCATCGACCACTTTCAGCCCGGTTTGCAGCGGTACGCTGACCGGTGCGCGATCCATGATCGCAGGCGCGGGTCGCTCGATCGGCAGACGCTTGCCGGCAGGCAAGGCAGTACGGCCATCGAGCGGTCGACCCAGTGGATCGATCACGCGACCGAGCAAGGCATCACCCACCGCGATATCCATCACCCGACCGGTGCGCCGCACCTCGTCGCCGGCCTGCAGGGCGGCATGGTCGCCCAGCAGCACCACGCCAATCTCGTCCTCATCGAGGTTGAACGCCAGCCCGAACAGCCCGCCGGGAAATGCCAGCAGCTCGTCATAGCCCGCGCCGGGAAGACCGCGCACATGGGCGATACCGGTACCGACCTGGGTGACCACGCCGGTTTCGCACAGGCCCAGGCTCGGAGTGAACGCTTGCCGGGCCTGGCGCAGGCTGGCGAAGGCCTCCTCACAGGCGTCATGCAGGCTGTCGGCCGGTGTGCTCATGCGGTGGCGACTCCGGTATGCGGGTCGGTGGGCGGTGGCTCGTCGCTCTCTTGCAGCAGCTGGCTGACGTCCGTTTCCAGCGAGCCGAGATAGGCGTCGATATTCCATGCCACGCGCTGTCCGTTCACGCTCAGCTCGATGCCGCCGATCAGTTCGTCGGCGCTGTCGAATTGGAGCGGCCGGTCACTGGCGAAGAGCTCGTGCAGGGCCTGTTGAATTGCCATGCGCTGCGCCTCGGCCAATTCGAATGCACTGCGCACCCGTACCGGGTCGGTGGCGCTGGCCAGCGCACGGCCGAGAAGGCCCTTGTCGTCTTCGTCGAGCAGCCGCAAGCGGCGAATGAACTCCGTCGTGGCGCTGGCTTCCATGCTGACCGAGGCCAGCTCGGCCAGGGTCTTGCGTGCGACGGCGAAGACCTCCTGGCGGGTCTGCTGCTGGATCGCCTGGTTGAGACTGGCCGCTTCGCTGCGCAGTTTCTGCTGGCGGCTGGCGAGCAGGGCCTCGGCCGCGGCGCGTGCCTCATCGAGCAGTCGCTGGCGCTCGCTCGCCACCTCGGTGGTGGCCTTGTCCAGCAGGGCCTTGCGCTGCTGATCGAAAGCCTCGTTGCGCTGCTGGAAGGCATCGCGTTCCTTGCCAGCCTCGGCCTGCTTTGCCTTGGCGGCAGCGAGCTCGCCGGCAATGCGCTGCTCGCGCGCATCGATCGCATCGAGCACGGGCTTGTACAGGAAGCGCTTCATCAACCACACCAGGATGAGGAAGTTGAGTACCTGCGCCGCGACGGTGAACCAGTCGATCAGCATGACGCTACTTTCCCGCGACCTGGGCGATCGCGTGGTTCCAGAAGGGGTTGGCGAACAGCAGGATCATCGAGATCACCAGGCAATAGATCGCCACGGACTCGATCATCGCCAGGCCCACGAACAGGGTGCGGGTGATCGTGGCGGCGCTGTCCGGCTGCTGTGCCAGCGCACTCAGTGCAGTGGCCACGGCGCGCCCCTCGCCGAGGGCGGGGCCAATACTGCCCAGCGCGATCGTGAGCCCGGCGGTGATGATCGAGGTGATGGCGATGAGGGTCATGCTGTCCATGGTGGTGTCCTTTGGTTCATGGCGAATCGGGGGCGGGGCTGGCTGGCGCCGTGTCGCGGCTGCGCATGGCGGCGGCGATGTAGACCGCCGCGAGGATGCTGAAGATGTATGCCTGCACCATGCCGGTAAGCAGGCCGAGCACGGTCATCAGCACGGGAAAGACAAAAGGGGTGACCGTGAGCAGGATGCCGATGATCATGACCCCGCTCATCATGTTGCCGAACAATCGCGCGGCCAGCGCCAGTGTTCGCGAGAGTTCGCTGATGATGTTGAACGGCAGCATGATGATGGTCGGCTGCGCATACGACTTCAGATAGGCGACCACGCCCTGATCACGGATGCCGAACAGCGGCACGGCCACGAAAACGCACAGGGCCAGTGCGGTGGTGGTGGACAGCGAACTGGTCGGTGGCTCGTAGCCGGGAATCACGGTGCACAGATTGGCCACGGCGATGAACAGGAACAGCGTGCCGAGAAAGCCGAGGTAGCGGGCCGGCTGCGGCAGGCCGACCTCGGCGATCTGCTTCTGGATGCCCAGCACGATGATTTCGAGCACGTTCTGCCAACGCGAGCGATGCTGCCCGACGGAGAGCTTGCGTGTCACCAGACGCGAACCGACCACCAGCAGCAACATCAGCGCCCAGGTGTAGACGATGGTGGCATTGAGCGTGAGCCAGCCGTAGTGCCAGAACACGATTTGATCGGGGCTAAGGTGCATGAGGCATCTCCGCTGTCGGATCGTCGCGTGCGTGTGCTCGGGTCAGACGGGTCACCGCGACGCGGCCAATCGCCAGGCCCAGCAGGCACAGCAGCAGGCGTCGCCAGTCGCCACCGCTGGCCAGCACGAATCCGCCCAGCAACACAGCCATGCGTAGCAGCAGGCTGCCCATGAACCACAGTGCGGGCTGCGGCGACGCCATGCCCTTGCGCACCGTCCACCACAGGCCGCCGAAGAAGATCACGCCCAGCCCGACGCCTGCCAGCGTGGCCACCACCCACATCAGCACCTCATGCATCGTCATCGTCTTCCTCCTCCTCCTCACGCATGGCGCGCTCTTCCTTGGCAATCCAGCGCCAGGCGTTGAAACAACCCAGCGCCAGTCCGGCTACCAGCAGGGCCAGGGTCCAGCCGTGCTGGCCGGGGTAGTGCTTGTCCAGCCAGATGCCAATGGCGGCACCGGCCAGGGTCGGTATCGCCACCGACCAGCCGATCAGGCCCATCATGCCCAGTCCGAACCAGACCCCGGCCGGGCCGCGGCGCTTCGCCCGCAGTTTGCGCGCGGCCTTGCTGCCCACCTGCTCGGCCAGCGTCCGGTCCGCCGATGGCGGTTTGCGCAGCGGCGGGTCATTCATGTCGACAACCTCGCGTATCGGCGAAGAAAGCCCGCTTCCAGCCGGGCCATGACCTGGCGCACGTTCTGTTCCTGCTCATCGCGTGTCAGGAATTCCTGCTCGACGGCCTGACGCAGTTGCTCCGGGTCGGTACCGGTCAGCGCGCGGCGCACGGAGACCGAGACGTGCGTGCCGACCTTGACCAGCACACCTTCGTCGATGGCGACCCAGGACTCGCCCTCGGCTTCGCTCTCGCAGACCAGGATGCCGGGGGTCAGTGCCGCCACGCAGTCGAGTCGATGCGGCAGCAGGCCGAAGGAGCCGTTCGCGGTTTCGGCCACGATGCGCAATACGCGCGTCTTGCTGGCCAAGACCTTGAACGGCAGCAGGATCTCAAGCTGCATCAGGTGTGCTTGCATGCGGCGCCTCCGCTGCGGATTGGGGCGGTTTCCCGGCGTGGCTGTCCCTGAGCTTCGCGGTGGCCTCGTCGATGGCACCAATCATGTACAGCGCGCTCTCCGGGTAGTCCTTGAACTCGTCGGCGAGGATGCGTTCGCAACCGTCCAGCGCGTCCTCCAGGCTGACCAGTCGGCCGCTCAGCCCGGTGAACTGTTCGGTGGTAAAGAACGGCTGGGTCAGAAAGCGTTCCAGTCGTCGCGCGCGGGCGACCACCTTGCGATCCTCCGGCGAGAGCTGCTCCAGCCCCAGCATGGCGATGATGTCCTTCAGCTCGTCGTACTGGGCGAAGGTGCGCCGGACTTTCTGCGCGAGCTGGTAGTGGCGCTCGCCGACAATGCCCGGTGTGGCCATCTTGGAATTGGATTGCAGCGGATCGATCGCCGGATAAAGCCCTTCGCTGGCGCGCGCGCGGGAAAGCACGATCGAGGCGGACAGATGCGAGAACGTATGCACCGCCGCCGGGTCGGTGAAGTCGTCCGCCGGCACGTAGACCGCCTGGATCGAGGTGATCGCGCCATTGTCGGTATTGGCGATGCGTTCCTCCAGCGCGGCCAGCTCGGTACCCATCGTCGGTTGATAGCCCAGCCGCGACGGCATCTGGCCCATCAGTCCGGACACCTCCGAGCCGGCCTGGATGAAACGGAAGATGTTGTCGATCAGCAGCAGCACGTCACGGTGTTCGTCATCGCGGAAATATTCCGCCATGGTCAGCGCGGCGAGGCCGACCCGGAAGCGACACCCCGGCGGCTCGTTCATCTGGCCGAAGATCATCACCATGTTCTCCAGCACGCCGGCTTGCTGCATTTCGCGGTACAGCTCCTCGCCCTCGCGGCAGCGCTCGCCGATGCCGCAGAAGATGCTGACGCCTTGCTGGTGGCCGATCATGTTGTGGATCATCTCGGTCAGCAGCACGGTCTTGCCCACGCCGGCGCCGCCGAACAGGCCCGCCTTGCCGCCGCGTTCGAGCGGCATCAGCACGTCGATCGCCTTGATCCCGGTCTGGAAGATCTGCGGGCGGGTCGACCGCTGCGTCAGCGGCGGCGGCGGCTGATGCACCGAACGCCACTTCACCCCGGTCGGCTCCGGCTGCTGGTCGATGGCATGACCAAACACATCGAACATGCGTGAAAGGATGCTCTTGCCCACCGGCGCCATCAGCGGGTTGCCGCTGTCCACCACCGGCATGCCGCGGGCGAGACCCTGGGTGGCCGTAAGCGCGATGCCTCGGACCCGATGTGCATCCAGCTGCGACTGCACTTCGATCAACACCTGCTGCCCGCTGCCGGTGCGCAGCAGCGCATGGATCGGCGGCAGGTCGACGTCAAACTGCATGTCGACCACGCTGCCGCGCACCGAGACGATCACACCCGTGGCAAGCCTGGCCGCTGCTTCGGTCATGTCTGCGCGCGCCTTTCGCCTGCGCCACCCCACACCCACTCGCGTATCTCGGGCATGTCCTGGCCGTACTTCGCAATGTATTGCCTGTGTTCGATCAGCTTGTCGTGCAGCTGTTGCCTCAGGTAGACGCCGCGGTCGCCGGTTTGTGGCAGCCGGTCGATCGCGTCCATCACCAGGTGGAAGCGGTCGAGCTCGTTCATCACGGTCATGTCGAACGGCGTGGTGACGGTGCCTTCCTCCTTGTAGCCACGCACATGGATGTTTTCGTGATTGCTGCGCCGGTAGGTGAGCCGGTGGATCAGCCACGGGTAGGCGTGGAAGGCGAAGATGACCGGCTTGTCGGTGGTGAACAGGGCATCGAAATCGGTGTCGCCAAGGCCGTGCGGGTGCTCGGACGGCGGCTGCAGGCGCATCAGGTCGACCACGTTGACCACCCGGATTTTCAGTTCCGGCAGGTGTTCACGCAGGATCGATACGGCAGCGAGGGTTTCCAGCGTGGGCACGTCACCGCAGCAGGCCATCACCAGGTCAGGTGCATCGGCTTGCTGGTCGTTGCTGGCCCACTGCCAGATGCCGATACCTTCGCTGCAGTGCTTGATGGCCTCGTCCATGGTCAGCCATTGCGGCGCGGGATGCTTGCCGGCAATCACCACGTTGACGTAGTGGCGACTGCGCAGGCAGTGGTCCATCACCGACAGCAGGCAGTTGGCATCCGGTGGCAGGTAGACGCGCACCACGCCGGCCTTCTTGTTGACCACGTGGTCGATGAAGCCGGGGTCCTGGTGGGTGAAGCCGTTGTGGTCCTGTCGCCACACATGCGAGGCGAGCAGGTAGTTGAGCGAGGCGATCTTGCGCCGCCAGGGCAGGCCGGCGGTGACCTTGAGCCACTTGGCATGCTGGTTGAACATCGAGTCGACGATGTGGATGAAGGCCTCGTAGCAGTTGAACACGCCATGCCGGCCCGTCAGCAGATAGCCTTCCAGCCAGCCCTCGCACTGGTGTTCGCTGAGCATCTCCATTACCCGGCCACTGGGGGCGAGGTATTGGTCGTTGGGCAGGGTGCTGGCATCCCACTGCCGGTCGGTGACGTCGAACAGCGCCTCCAGTCCGTTGGACAGTGTCTCGTCGGGGCCAAACACGCGGAAGTTGCGCTCGCTTTCGTTGAGTACGGCGACATCGCGCAGGAACGGGCCCAGCACATGGGTGTCGCCGATACCGCGCACTCCCGGCTCCGGCACGTCGCAGGCGTAGTCGCGGAAGTCCGGCATGCGCAGATCGCGCAGCAGGCTGCCACCGTTGGCGTGCGGATTGGCACCCATGCGGCGGTTGCCCACGGGCGCCAGTTCGGCCAGCTCTGGACGGAGCCGGCCTTGCGTATCGAACAGTTCCTCGGGCCGGTAGCTTTTCAGCCAGTCCTCCAGCTGCCGCAGGTGCTCCGGCGGCGTGGAGGCGGAGACGGCAATCGGTATCTGGTGGGCGCGGAACGTACCTTCCACCGGCACTCCGTCGACCATCTTCGGGCCGGTCCAGCCCTTGGGCGAGCGCAGCACGATCATCGGCCAGCGCGGTCGCTCGATGTTGCCCTGCTCGCGGGCGTCATGCTGGATCGATTTGATTTTTTCCATCGCCAGATCCAGTGCGCTGGCCATCATTTCGTGCATCAGCGCCGGATCGGAGCCTTCGACAAAAATCGGCGACCAGCCATAACCACGCAGCAGTTGATCGAGCTCTTCGTGGCTGATGCGGGCGAGCACGGTGGGGTTGGCGATCTTGTAGCCATTGAGGTGCAGGATCGGCAGTACCGCACCGTCGGTGGCGGCATCGAGAAACTTGTTGGAATGCCACGCGGTGGCAAGCGGGCCGGTTTCCGCCTCGCCATCGCCGACCACGCAGGCGACGATCAGCTCGGGATTGTCGAACACGGCGCCGAACGAATGGCTCAGCGAATAGCCCAGCTCGCCACCTTCGTGGATCGAGCCGGGGCATTCCGGTGAGGCGTGGCTGGGAATGCCACCGGGGAAGGAAAACTGCAGGAACAGCTTCTGCAAGCCGACTTCATCCTGGCTGATGTCCGGATAGATCTCGCTGTAAGTGCCTTCCAGATAGGTATTGCCGACCACCGCCGGGCCACCGTGGCCGGGGCCGGAAACATAGATCATGTCGAGGTCGTATTTCTTGATGATCCGGTTCAGGTGCACGTAGATGAAGTTCTGCCCCGGCGTGGTGCCCCAGTGGCCCAGCAGCATGTGTTTCACATCGCTCAGGGTCAGCGGATGTTTCAGCAGCGGATTGCCGCACAGGTAGAGCTGGCCCACGGCAAGGTAATTGGCGGCACGCCAATAGGCGTCCATGCGCCGCAGCAGATCGGGGGTGAGGGCTGGGGATTTCATCGAACGTGACTCCCTTGGTGACGCGGATTGTCCTGATGCCTGAGTCGATTCAGGCCACGATGTGGTAGCCGGCATCGACATACGCGATATTGCCGGTGAGTGCGCTGGCGGCATCGCTGACGAGGAACACGGCCAAGCGTCCCACGTCGGAGATGTCGACCAGGTGATGCTCGGGTGCCCGCTGGCGCGCGTTCTCCAATAGCTCGTCGAAGCGATCGAGCCCCGAAGCCGCGCGTGTCTTCAGTGGCCCGGGCGATAACGCGTGCACGCGGATATGCCCGGTACCGAGCTCGGCCGCCATGTAGCGCACGCTGCATTCCAGCGCTGCCTTGACCGGGCCCATCAGGTTGTAATCGGCGACGACTTTCTCGGCGCCGTAGAAGGTCACGGTGAGCAGGCAGCCGCCGTCGCGCATCAGCGGTTCGGCCAGGTGGGCAACCCGGATGAAGGAGTGGCAGGACACGTCCATCGCCATGTTGAAGCCTGCCTGCGAGCAGTCGACGACGCGCGCGTGAAGATCCTCCCGCGGTGCATAGGCGATGGCGTGCAGCACGAAATCGAGGCGACCCCAGCGCGCGCGAATCTGCTCGAACACCGCTTCCAGCTGTCCCGGCTCGCGCACGTCGCAAGGCAGGATCAGCGGGCTGCCCAGTTGCTCCGCCAGCGGGCGCACGTAGGGCTCGGCCTGTTCGTTGAGGAAGCTGATCGCCAGCTCGGCGCCCGCCTCGCGAAAGGCTTTGGCGCAGCCATGGGCGATGCTGTGCTGGTTGGCGATGCCCAGCACCAGACCGACCTTGCCGTGCAGCTTGGTCGGGTCGGTCGTGACGGCTGGATCGCTTGTCGTTGCGGTCATCGTGGCGCACCTCCATATGCGCTGGATTGAAGTGCCACCGCGCAGGTGTGGGTGGCGATCATCGCTTCCTCATTGGTGGCAATCACCCACACCTGCACACGGCTGTCCGCTGTGCTGATCACGTCGGCGTCGGCGGCATTGGCCGCGTCATCGAGGCGGATGCCCAGCCAGGCCAGGCGCTCGCACACGGCCGCGCGAATCACGGCGGCGCGCTCGCCGATACCGGCTGAAAACACCAGGCCATCCAGCCCGCCCAGACTGCTGATCAGTGCGCCAGCCTCGCGCGCGATGCGGAACACGAACAGGTCGATGGCTTCACGCGCGTGCGGGTCCTGGCTGGCCAGCAAGGTGCGCATGTCATTGCTTACGCCGGAGACCCCGAGCAGGCCGCAGTCGTTGTACAGCAGGTGCTCCAGCTCTGGGGCGGTCATTCCGTGTTGCTGTTGCAGATAGAGCAGGGCGCCGGGGTCGATGCTGCCGCAGCGGGTGCCCATCACCAGCCCGTCCAGTGCGGTGAAACCCATGGTGGTGTCGATGCTGCGCCCGGCGTGCATGCCACACAGACTGGCGCCGTTGCCCAGGTGCGCCGCGATGACCCGGCCGGTGGCCAGCGCCGGCGCCTGTTCGCGCAGTCGCCCGGCGATGTATTCGTAGGAGAGGCCGTGAAAGCCATAGCGGCGCACGCCTTCATCAGCGTATTTGCGGGGCAGGGCGAGGCGCGTCGCCGTGGCGGTCATGCTGTGGTGAAAGGCGGTATCGAAGCAGCCCACTTGCGGCAGGCCGGGGCGCAGTTTGCGCATGGCCTGCGCGGCCGCGAGGTTGTGCGGCTGGTGCAGCGGAGCGAGCGGCGTGAGCGTGGCCAGGTCGGCGATCACCGGCTCGGTCAGCAGCACCGGCTGGGTGTATTTCTCGCCACCGTGGACAATGCGATGACCCACCGCGGCCAGCGAATCCGCGCCGAGGTGACTGGTGATCCAGGTCAGCAACGGTGCGAGCAGATCCTCGTGGGCGAGCGTGCTGGCGGCAGGCCAGCGGTATTCGGTGAGCACATGGCCATCGGCATCTTTGGCGACAAAGTGGGGTGCGCTGCCGATGCCTTCGATCTGGCCATGCGAAAGCCGCTGGCCGGGGCCGACAGGGCTGACTTCGAACAGCGCGAACTTGATGCTCGATGAGCCCGAATTGAGGGACAGGACGGCGCGCGACATGCTCAGGCCCCCGTCAGCAGCGGGCGCGCCGCGCGGGCACGCGAGACCAGTACGGCCACCGCGCATGAGGCCACCCGGGTGCGCGGTGAGTCGGCGCGGCTGGTCAGGATGATCGGCACCCTGGCGCCCATGACGATGCCGGCCGCGTCGGCGCCGGTGAGAAAGGTGAGCTGCTTGGCCAGCATGTTGCCCGACTCCAGATCCGGCACCATCAGGATGTCGGCCAGGCCGGCCACGCTCGAGACGATGCCTTTCTCGCGCGCCGCCTCCGGGCTGATCGCATTGTCGAAGGCGAGCGGACCATCGACGAGTCCGCCGGTGATCTGGCCGCGTTCGGCCATCTTGCACAGCGCGGCGGCGTCCACCGTCGAAGGAATCGCCGGGTTCACCAATTCCACGGCGGAGAGCACCGCGACGCGGGGTGTGCTGATGCCCATGATCCGGGCCAGGTCGATCGCGTTCTGGATGATGTCGCGCTTCTCGAGCAGGGTCGGGGCGATATTGATTGCTGCGTCGGTTATCAGCAGTGGCCGCGCATAGTCGGGAACATCCATCAGATAGACATGGCTGAGTCGCCGTTCCGTGCGCAGGCCGGAATCGGCGGCCACCACCGCGTGCATCAGCTCGTCGGTGTGCAGCGACCCCTTCATCAGCAGGCGCGCCTCGCCGTTGCGCACCAGCGCCACCGCGGCGGCAGCGGCGGCGTGGCTGTGCGGCGCATCGACCAGACGCAGACCGCTGATGTCCAGTTGCGCCTGCTTGGCTGCTGCCTGGATCTTGGCGCTTGGGCCGACCAGGATCGGAATGATCAACCCGGCCCTGGCCGCCTCCAGCGCGGCACCGAGGGAAACGTCGTCGCAGGGATGGACCACCGCAGTAGGTAGCGACGCGCCGAACGCCGCGCGCGCCATCAGCTCGTGGAAGCGGTCGTGGGTTCCCATGCGCACATCGGGCAGCTCGATCCGCGGGCGGCGGATTTTTTCCAGCGGCGCCTTGACCTCGGCCCTGCCGAGAATCACGTTCTCGCCTTTCTGGTTGCTGCAGCAGCAATCGAAGATGATCCGCTGCTTGCCCGCAATCTTTTCCCTGGCCGTGACCGTGACGGTGATGGTATCGCCCAGGCCGACCGGTGCCTGGAAGTGCAGATCCTGGGAGACATAGATCGTGCCCGGCCCGGGCAGTTCGGTACCCAGCACCGTCGACACCAGGGTGCCACCCCACATGCCGTGGGCGACCACGCGGTGAAACATGTCGGTGCGGGCGTAGGCAGGGTCCATGTGCGCCGGATTGACGTCGCCGGACATCGCCGCGAACAGATCGATATCGCGCTGGCTGAGGGTACGCACGAGACTGGCGTGGTCGCCCACTTCGATTTCATCGAAGGTGCGGTTCTCGATGAAGCTATCGGTACCGGCGAGGAGTGCGTTCATGCGGTGGGCTCGTTCAAGGTTCGAGGACGTAGCTGCCGGGGGCGTCCGACAGCACGGGGTAACCGGCATCCGGGTTGCCCTGGGCAGGCGGGGCAACCGGGCTCTTGCTGCGCTGATCCAGCCACGTCGTCCAACGCGGCCACCACGAGCCCTCATGGGCGGCGGCACTGGCGAACCACTGGTCGGGTCCGAGGTAGTTGCCCTCGGCCTTGCGCAGGGTGAACCGGTAGTGGCGATGGGGATGACCCGGTTCACTGACGATGCCGGCATTGTGGCCGCCGGAGGTGAGCACGAAGCTGATCTCGCCATCGTTCAGCAGATGCATCTTGTAGACCGAATGCCACGGCGCGACGTGATCGGTTTCGGTACCCACCACGAAGATCGGCAGCTTGATGTCGGCCACCGAGATCGGCCGGCCATCGACCAGGAAGCGGCCGACGGCCAGGCGGTTTTCCAGGTACATCCAGCGCAGGTATTCACCATGCATGCGGGCCGGCATGCGGGTGCCGTCGGCGTTCCAGGTCATCAGGTCGCTGGTTGGCGTGGGTCGCCCCAGCAGGTAGTTGTTGATCATCTTCGACCAGACCAGGTCGTTGGAGCGAAGCATCTGGAACGCACCGGCCATCTGGCGGCTGTCGAGGTAGCCCTGACTGGCCATCAGATCGTCGAGGAAGCTCAGCTGGTCCTCGCTGATGAACAATTGCAGCTCGCCGGCCTCGGTGAAATCCACCTGCGCGGCAAGCAGGCTCAGGCTGGCCAGGCGATCGTCGCCATCGCGCGCCATCGCGGCGGC
>JBBQQL010000032.1:0-30170 GCA_038215995.1 Lysobacterales bacterium | reverse complement strand
CGGCGCCATCGAAGCCGGCAGCAGCGTGACGGTGCGCGGCTGGGTGCGCACGCGGCGCGATTCCAAGGCCGGCTTGTCCTTCGTCAACGTCACCGATGGCTCGTGCTTCGATCCGATCCAGGCGGTGGTGCCCGCCACGCTTGGCAACTACGAGAGCGAGATCAAGCACCTCACCGCCGGCGCCGGCGTGATCGTCAGCGGCACCCTGGTGCCGTCGCAGGGCAAGGGCCAGAGCTTCGAATTGCAGGCCACCGAGGTCATTGTCACCGGTCTGGTCGACGACCCGGAGACCTACCCGATCCAGCCCAAGCAGCATTCGATGGAGTTTCTGCGCGAAGTCGCGCACCTGCGCCCGCGCACCAATCTGTTCGGCGCGGTCACCCGCGTGCGCCACACGATGATGACGGCAATCCACCGCCACCTCACCGAGCAGGGCTTCTTCTGGGTCAACACGCCGATCATCACCACCTCTGACGCCGAGGGCGCCGGCGACATGTTCCGCCTGTCCACGCTGGACCTGGCCAACCTGCCGCGCCTGCCTGACGGCAAGATCGACTTCCGCAAGGATTTCTTCGGTCGCGAGGCGTTCCTCACCGTATCCGGCCAGCTCAACGTCGAGGCCTACTGCCTGGCGATGAGCAAGGTCTACACCTTCGGCCCGACCTTCCGCGCCGAAAACTCCAACACGCCGCGCCACCTGGCCGAGTTCTGGATGGTCGAGCCGGAGATCGCCTTCGCCGACCTGACCGCCAACGCCGATTGCGCCGAGGGCTTCCTCAAGGCGATCTTCAAGGCAGTGCTGGACGAACGCCCGGACGACATGGCCTTCTTTGCCGAGCGCGTGCAGCCGGACGCGATCAGCCGCATCGAGGCCTTCATCGCCCAGCCCTTCGAGCGCATCGACTACACGGATGCAATCGGCATCCTGCAGAAGTCCGGCGAGAAATTCGAATACCCGGTGGCCTGGGGCATCGACCTGCAGACCGAGCACGAACGCTACCTCGCCGAGAAACATATCGGTCGCCCGGTGGTCGTGATGAACTACCCCGAGGCCATCAAGGCGTTCTACATGCGCTTGAACGATGATGAGAAAACCGTGGCCGCGATGGACGTGCTGGCACCTGGCATCGGCGAGATCATCGGCGGCGCGCAGCGCGAAGAGCGGCTGGACTATCTCGACCGCCGAATGGCCCAGTTCGGCATCGATCCGGCACCGTACAACTGGTACCGTGACCTGCGTCGCTACGGCACCGTGCCGCACGCTGGCTTCGGACTGGGCTTCGAACGTTTGCTGGTCTATATCTGCGGCCTGTCCAACATTCGTGACGCCATCCCCTTTCCACGCGCGGCCGGCACGGCCGAATTCTGAGCATCCCCACCAACATGTCATACCGCGCCCACGCCCTCATCGCCGCACTGTCTGCCGCTGTCGTGCTGACCGGCTGCCACACGGCCAAAGCGCTGATTCCGCCGAACTTGCGGCCCTCCTCGCAACCGGCGGACGAGCCGCTCAAGCTGGCCAAGACCCAATTGCAGCAGGCCAGCCCCTGCTGCAGCAGCTTTGCGGATTTTTCCTACCGCAGCCTGCTGCCGTGGCAGCCGCAGAAATTCATCCTGGGCAGCGGCAGCATGGTGGCCAACCTGGACGGCACCCACAGCTACTTCCTTGCCTTCCAGCTCCCGACCGAGCTGAAAGTTCCTTATCGGGTGGCACTCAAGTCCGAATTGAACGGGCGCTGGCTGCATGACAGTTACCTGTTCGCACCCACCGTGGTGATGCTGGATGCAGGCTTCCAGCCGATCAACACCGATGACATCAGCCTGTGCGAGCACATGGGCTGGAGCGACGAGACCACCGGTGCCTTTGGCAGTTTCAAGGTCACCAGCAAGGCGGCGCGCTACCTGCTGGTCTACAGCTCCGCGAAACAGCAGGCGAGCAAGACCTACTGGGAGCAATCGCCCGCCTCGATCACCAACACCTCGGCCAGTGCGACTCTGCAGATGAACTCCGCAGGGAGTTTCAGTATCCCGCACGGACCGGATGGCTCGCTTTGGGTCGGCCTGATGAACAGCACCTACGAGAAGGCCATCGACAGCTCGGTTTGCGGCAAGCCACCCAAGGGCGACGGCCTGCTCAACTCGCTGCCGTTGCCCTGGAGCAGCAGCAAACGCCCTGACGCCTCATGATCATCCTGTATCTGTTGTTGCTGGTCGCCGGCGTCACCCTGTTCGCGCTCTCCTATGTCGCGCTGTTCAAGCTCGCTGCCATTCTGCGCCAGCGCTACCCGCAACACTGGCAGGTGATCGTCGAAGCCGATCAGGGCAAGACGTCGGCCTGGCGCAACTGGGTACGCATGCAGCAAGTGATACGTTCGCCCGCCTTGCCGGCACTGGGTGACGCCAGCATCAACCGCTGGAGCACTATCTGGCGATACAGCCCCTGGCTGGGCTGGCTCTGCTGGCTGGGCGCACTGTCCATGCGACTCATGCTGCACTAACGCCGCCACCGGAGTAACAACATGCAACTGGATCTGAGTGGGCGCCACGCGCTGGTTTGCGGCGCATCGCAGGGTATTGGTCGCGCCAGCGCGATCGAGCTGGCCCTGCTTGGCGCCGATGTCACCGTGCTGGCGCGGCGCGGCGAGGTGCTGGCGGCACTGGTTGAGTCACTGCCCCGTATCCACGACGCGCAGAAACACGGCTTCGTCGTCGCCGATGCCGCAGATACGGACGTGCTGCGTGTGCACGCCGAAAAGCTGGTTAGCACCCACCCGGTGCATATCCTCATCAACAACACCGGGGGCCCGCCGCCCGGTGCCGTCGCCGAAGCGACTCCGGCGGATTTTCTGGACGCCTATCGCAAGCACCTGCTGGCCAACCATGTGCTGGCGCAGGCGGTGATCCCCGGCATGCGTGACGCGCGCTGGGGGCGCATCGTCAACATCATCTCGACCTCGGTGAAAGAACCGATCCCGGGCATCGGCGTTTCCAATACCACGCGTGGAGCGGTCGCCAGCTGGGCCAAGACGCTGGCGAACGAAATGGCACCGTTCGGCATCACGGTGAACAACGTGCTGCCCGGCTCCACCCATACGCCGCGCATCGAGCAGATCGTGGCGGCACGCGCGCAGAAAACCGGTCGCAGCGAACAGGACGTGCGACAGGCCATGGCCGCTGAAATCCCGCTTGGCCGCTTCGCCGAGCCCGCCGAAACCGCGGCCGCCGTGGCCTTTCTCGCCTCGCCGGCGGCGAGTTACATCACCGGTGTCAGCCTGCCGGTCGATGGTGGCCGCATGCGTTCGCTGTAGCGGCACCCAGCAAGCGTCGTCGCCCGCATACGCCGGCGTTCGGTGCAATTGCAGGTCGCTGGATTTAAGCTTGCGCACGATGCCTATCCCGCGCCTTGCCAATCTGATCGACGGTCGCCTGCTGGCGCCACTCAACGGTGCATGGCTGGACGTGCACGAACCGGCGACCGCTTCCGTCTTCGTGCAGTGCCCGGACTCGGATGCCACCGACGTCAACGCCGCGGTCGCCGCCGCCAGCCGCGCCGCCGCTGGCTGGGCCAGCACGCCCATAGAGCACCGTGCCGAACTGCTGCAGCAACTGGCCAGCCTGATCGAGGCGCGGCTGGAGGAATTCGTCGCACTGGAGTCGCGTGACAGCGGCAAGCCACTGAGCCTCGCCCGTCGGCTCGACATCCCCCGCGCGATCAGCAACCTGCGCCACTTCGCCGCGGCGATCATGACGTGGGGCAGCGAATCTCATGCCATGGAAACCGGCCTCGCCGACAGCGGCGCGATCAACTACACCTTGCGTCAACCACTCGGCGTAGTGGGCTGCATCAGCCCGTGGAATCTGCCGCTCTACCTGTTCACCTGGAAGATTGCACCCGCGCTGGCCGCCGGCAACACGGTGGTGGCCAAGCCATCCGAAGTCACCCCCTGCAGTGCCGCGCTGCTGGGCGAACTGAGCATCGAAGCCGGTTTTCCGCCGGGCGTGCTGAATATCGTTTTCGGTCGCGGCCCCAGCGTGGGTGAGGCGATCGTCGATCACCCCGCGGTCAAGGCCATCTCGTTCACTGGCAGCACCGCGACCGGGGCACGCATCGCCGCGCTGTCGGCTACGAAATTCAAGAAAGTCTCGCTGGAAATGGGCGGCAAGAATCCGGCGATCGTGTTCGCCGATGCGGACCTGTCCGATGCGAACATGGACACCATCGTTCGCTCGGGCTTCGCCAACCAGGGCGAGATCTGCCTGTGCGGATCACGCCTGCTGGTACAGCGCTCGATCTACGAACATTTTCGCGCGCGTTACCTTGCCCGCGTGCAGACCTTGCGCGTCGGCGATCCCGAACATCCCGACAGCGATCTTGGCGCGATGGTCTCTTGCGCACACTACGACAAAGTGTTGGGCTGCATCAGCCAGGCCCGCGCCGAAGGTGGCCGCGTGCTTTGTGGCGGTGACGCAATCACCGTGGAAGGCCGTTGTGCAAAGGGCTGGTTCATCGCACCGACCGTGCTCGAGGGGCTCGCCTCATCGGCCAACACCAATCAGCAGGAGATCTTCGGACCCGTGGTGAGCCTGATCCCGTTCGACGACGAAGCCGACGCACTGGCCATTGCCAACGACAACCGCTATGGCCTGGCTGCTTCGCTGTGGACGCAGGACCTCTCCCGCGCGCACCGACTCGCCGGCCAGCTTGAATTCGGCATCGTCTGGATCAACTGCTGGCTGTTGCGCGACCTGCGCACGCCTTTCGGGGGAGCCAAACAATCCGGGCTCGGACGCGAAGGAGGCAGCGAGGCACTGCAGTTCTTCACCGAGCCGAAAAACATCTGCATTCGCTACTGACTGGAGTTTTCCGATGAACCTCGCCCCCTGCAACTACACGCCGACGGGAGACGCCTCTTGACCAGCCCTCTGCAAGACCTGCTCGACGGCAACCGCCGCTGGTCCTCGGCGATGCACGCACAGGACCCGCACTTTTTCGAGAGCCTGGCCAGGCAGCAGTCGCCCAAATACCTGTGGATCGGCTGCTCCGATTCACGTGTGCCGGCCACCCAGATCGTCGACCTGCCGCCGGGTGAGATCTTCGTTCAGCGCAATGTCGCCAACGTGGTCGCGCACAGCGATCTCAACTGCCTGAGCACCATCCAGTTCGCGGTGGACGTGCTCAAGGTCGAGCACATCATCATCGTCGGCCACTACGGCTGCGGTGGCGTGCAGGCAGTACTGGACCAAAGCCGACTGGGCCTGGTCGACAATTGGCTGCGGCATGTCGGTGACGTGGCGGAGAAGCATTCGGCCATGCTTGCCGGACTCGATTTGATGAAGTTGCGCAATGCGCGCCTGTGCGAGCTCAACGCGATCGAGCAGGTCACCAATGTCTGTCGCACCACGATGGTGATGGATGCCTGGGAACGCGGCCAGAAGCTTTCGGTGCATGCCTGGTGCTACAGCCTGGACAATGGCCACATGCACGACCTGGCCATGCATGTCGACTCGCGAGGGTCGCTGCAACCGGCCTATGAACAAGCCCTGCAGCGACTGCTGAAATCGCCGGCTCCCACGCTGTGAGCGATATCATCCGCACCGAAGCGGCGCCCGCGCCGGTCGGTGCGTACCCGCATGCGCGACGGGTCGGCAACCTGTTGTTCCTCTCCGGCGTCGGCCCGCGCCAGCCCGGCAGCAATGCCATTCCCGGCAATGTGCTTGATGCCAACGGCCAGCTGGTCGGCTACGACATCGAGGCGCAGTGTCGACAGGTATTCGCCAACGTGCGGGCCGTGCTGGAGGCCAGCGGTGCCGCCTGGAGCGACCTGGTCGATGTCACCGTATTCCTGACCGACATGCAGCGCGACTTTCCCGTGTACAACCGCCTCTACGCGGAGTACTTCGCAGGCGTGGATGCGTGCCGCACGACGCTGGGCGTCAGCGCACTGCCGACACCGATCGCGATCGAACTCAAGTGCATTGCCGCCTTGTCTGCGCGCTGAGGCGACAACAGCCCCCTCTGCTCAGCGCCGGGGGCCGCCATCACTTCGCCGGCTCATGTTTATCCGGTAGTTGATGACGAGGCTGGCTCCGAGTCTTGCATTGGCGGCGCCGCATCCTGCGTTGGTGCTGCATGCATCGCGGGTGCTGCCTGCCGAGCCGGTGCTGCCTGCCGAGCGGGAGCCGCCTGTCGATGGGGGGACGCGCCGCGGTTCATCTGCTGCGCATCGGGGGCAGTGGACGCCGCCGCAGGCTCGGCGGACTGAGCTGCCACGCCACCGCAAAGTGCCACGCCTGCCAGCAGCAGGAAAACATTCGCAAGTTTACGACTCATGAGACGGTACCTCGCGTGTTTCAAGGCGTCGCGAACCCGGTCGGAACCCGACTACTCGGGCGGCGCGACCGGCCCACCATAGCAGCTAAATCGCCTTGCCGAATCTGCCTGATGACCGCCACCCACGCCGTCCGTGGCATTCAGTCTGCGATCAACGGACGCGAAGAAACGGCCATAAAAAAGCCCCGCTGACATGCCTAGCAGAGCTTTTGAATCACAACGCCCGAATCAACCATCAACCTGCGCTGCCGTCGGCGGCAGGGGCCGCTTCCTTCTTGGGAGCAGCCTTGTGTGACTTCTGGTATGACGTCTTGTGCTTGTGGTAGCTCGCCGTGCTGGTCTTGGCCGCCATGGCGGCACCCGTTGCATTGGATGCTGCAGCGCCCTGCGCAGCACCCAGCTGTGTCGCTGAAGCCGTGCTTTGAGCCAGCACGGAACCGGAGAGAGCCACACCCGCCAACAGCAGGAAACTGATCAAAAGTTTGCGCATCATGGTATGGAGCCTCGCGTGATGGAAGGTATCGCGAACCCGACCGGAACCCGACGTGTCGAGTAGCACGACAGTGTCACGATCGCATCACGAATGGCATGACGAAACTGAACTGAACGGACGCTTTGCGGTGGTTCGAAAGTCCGCATTCTTTCCATTCATCCAGTGTTTGCCCGACCTGCGCCGGGTACTCTCACTGCATGCAAATTCGCAACATCCGCTCGATCAATGCCTGCACCGGCATCGCCTTGCTCGGGTCGTACACAAACGTTTTTTCGTCCATGTAGTTGAGCTGCACCAATTCCAGTTGAACCGCCTGCACACCGGCATCGGGGCGACCATAGTGCCGGGTGATGTAACCGCCCTTGAAGCGCCCGTTGACCGCGAAACTGAAGTCCGACTGCGCCGCGAGAGCAGCCTGCAGACGCTGCTGCAATGGGCCGCCGCAACTCACCCCGGTCGCGGTCCCAAGATTGAAGTCGGGCAGCCGACCCTCGAACAGCATCGGCACGCGGCTACGGATGGAATGTCCCTCCCACAACACCGCACGCCCGTGCTCGGCACACAGACGCGCCAGCTCCTGCTGCAAGGCCTGGTGATAGGGCTGCCAGAACTCGTCGACCCGCTGCTGCACCTCGCCGGCATCGGGCGCCTCGCCATCACGGTAAAGGGCCTCGCCATCGAAACCGATGACCGGCACCAGACCGGTTTCGCGCTGGCCCGGATACAACGCGTGGCCATCCGCCGGGCGGTTCAGATCGATCACGTATCGCGACGCCAGCGGCTTCAGCAAGCTGGCGCCTAGCGCCTGGGCCAGCGGCTCATAGAGGCGAGCCACGTGCCAGTCGGTATCCGGCGAGCGGCGAGCGGACGAATGCATGCGCGCGGCGATGGGCTCGGGGATGAAACTGCCATCGTGCGGCAGACTGATCAGCAACGGCACGCTGCCGCGCTGCAAGGTGAAGTTGCTCATCGTCATGTCGCCTGCATCAAAGGCCGAAGCGTGCCGGCGCATAAGGGGTCGGGTCAATCGCGGGCGTTGTGCCGCCGAGCATGCTGGCGACCAGTTCGCCGGTCGCGGCCGACATGCTGACCCCGAGCATGCCGTGCGCGGTGGCCAGACACAGGTTCGACCAGCGGCGACTGGGACCGATGATCGGCACTTCGTCCACGCTCATCGGCCGCCAGCCCCACCATTGCTCCAGCAACTCGGGGCCTTCCGGCTCGCGCAGACCGGCAGCCGCACCGCGCCGCAAGGCATCGAGACGGGTGCGATTGAGCCCTTCGCTGTAGCCGGAAAATTCCATGGTGCTGCCAAGCCGGTAGCCGCCATCCCAGCTGGTCACGCAAACCGATGGCTCGCGAAGTGCCAGCGCGTGACGAGGCGCCAGCACCGGGCGACTATAGGTCAGTGAGTAACCCTTGCCGGGCTGCATCGGCAGACGCAGCCCCAACTGCCTGGCCAGCAGCGGTGACCAGGCGCCGAGCGCCATCACGATACGACCGGCTTCGAACGCGCCGCGACTGCTGTGCACCTGCGTGATACGCGAATCCTCCGTATCGAATCGCTCGATGCATGCACCGCGCTCGATCACACCACCCAGCTCCAGCACACGCCGGGCCAACTCGGCCACGTAGCGGTCGGGCCGCAGCGACTCGTCGCCGGGATGGAACAGGCCGCCGACCACGCCTGGCTTGAGTGCCGGCTCCAGCTCTTCGACCAGTTCGCCGCTCAAACGCTGCACCTCGATGCCCAGATCGTCGAGCAGGCAGGCGTGCTCCTTCTCGTCTGCTTCGCGCAGCTTTTGCGTGCGATAGACATACAGCGTGCCTTGCTCGGTGAATTCACAATCGAGCTTGTCGTCGCGCACCAGATCAACCAGCAACTGCCGCGAACGGTTCAACATGGCCAGTCGTGCCGCCGTGGCCCGCTCAAAATCATGCCAGTTGCAATGCCGCGCAAAGCCCAACAGCCAGCGCAGGCGCGGGCCGTCCAGGCGCGGATTGAGATACAGCGGCGCGTCCGCCCGGAAGATCGAACGCAACGCGACACCGATCATCCCCGGCATCGCCAGTGGCGCCGCATGACTGGGCGTGATCGTGCCGCAATTGCCATGCGAACTGCCGCAGCCGGGCGTGCCCTGCTCCAGCACTCGCACCCGGGCACCGGCTTTCAGCAGGTACAGCGCGCACGCCAGACCGATGACGCCGCCACCGAGAACCACTACATCACTGCGCGAGGTCTGCATGGGGTCAGTGTATCCATGATGTTCGGTGCAACGGCAGCAGAAATCGCCTGCCTTATTAAAATTACATACGTAATCTTCATTGGAACTACAGGCGTAATCTAAAAAAACCGGAAAGAAACATGTCTGACCAACCTGCCGCCATCAGCGAAGCCGAAAGCCGGGTCATGGACGTGTTGTGGCAGCGCGCACCACAGACGTCCGGGGAGATCGTCGCGATCCTGGCCGAGCCGACCGGCTGGCATGAAAAGACCATCAGGACCTTGCTCAACCGCCTGCTTGGCAAGGGTGCCATCAGCGCAAGCAAGGACGGCCGACGCTATCTGTATTCGCCGCGGCTGCGCCGCGAGGACTGGCAGCAGCTGGAAAGTCGCAGCCTGCTCGACCGCGTATTCGGCGGCAAGGTCGCACCGTTGCTAGCCCACTTCAGCCAGCACGAAGAACTGACGGCGAAGGATCTGGCCGAGCTGCGCAAGTTGATCGATGCCATCGACAGGAAGGCGCGCTGACATGCTCACCGCGCTGTGGTTCGCCACCTTTGGCCTGGCACTCGTACTGATGCTGCGTTTGCCCATGCGGCGATTGTTCGGTGCCTCAGCGGCGTTCACCTTGTGGCTGTTGCCGCCATGGCTGGCGCTGCTGCCCTGCCTGCCGGCGGCGCCATCGCGTTGGCTCGACCTGCCGTCGTTGCAGGTGCATCCCGCGACCCGGATCTTCGTCGCACAAATCACTCCACCAGCATCGTCCACCCATGGGATCTTCCTGCTCTGGGCGATCGGCGGCCTGCTGTGCCTGCTGCGTCTGGCCATCCCCTACCACCGACTGCTCAGTCAGAGCCGACCACTGCCGGCCACGATGTGGCGTGTGCTTCAGTCTGACTGGCCGGATCTGGATCCGCGCCGGCTGCGCCTGCACCCGGCCGGACCGGCACTGCTGTGGGCGCCACGCAGCCTGATCCTGCTGCCGGCCGATTTTCTGGAACGGTTTGACGCCCGCCAGCGCCGTCTGGTGTTGCGGCACGAACATGCCCACCTCCGCCGCGGCGATGCCCTGTGGAGTCTGCTCGGCGAACTCATGCTGGCGCTGCTGTGGTTCCACCCGCTGGCGTGCCTGGCACGGCCGCGACTGCGTATGGATCAGGAACTGGCCTGCGACGAGTACGTGCTGCGCCAGTCGCCGCAGGAAGCATCCAGCTATGCGCGCACCTTGCTGCACAGCACCGGCGTGGCTGCCACGCCGATGTCCATCCCCTGGCTGACCCAGCCACAACTGAAGGAGCGACTGAACATGATCCAGCGTCCTCGTCCCGGCACCGTGCGCCGCCGCGTCGGTTTCATCAGCTTGGCCATGCTGATGAGCGGCGTGGCTTTCGTTGCCCAGGCGGCTGCCTGGCACGGCCAGCATGCCGCCGCAAAGCCCTCACAAGACATGAGCTATGTCACGCAGAGCGCCCCGATCTATCCCGCCGACGCCATCAAGAAGAAGGAGCAAGGTACCGTCGTACTGCTGGTGCTGGTCAGCCCGGAAGGCAAACCGATCGAGGCCACGGCTGAAGCGACGACGCAGGCAGCTCCCGACCTGATCAAGGCTGCCACTGACGCGGTCATGACCTGGCACTTCAACCCCACGATGAAGAACGGCAAACCGATCGAGGCCTACGCTCGCGTGCCGATCACCTTCAGCCTCGATCAACAGATGCCTCCCGCACCACCCGCGCCGACGGGCTCATCAGCCACCACCTCGCCTAGCATCTGAGAACTATCCTGCAAGCCATTGATTTGATAACCTCGGCGTGACGCAAGCCGAGGTTATCCGATGTATCCGGAACACGAATCACGCACGACCTCAGTCACCCGGAAGTCATCGACTGCACGCTCATGGCTGGCCGGCGCGATGATCCTGCTGCTGGCCGGCTGCGCCAGCACGCCGCAGCGGCATGAGCGTACCTTCAAGACCTCGCAATCGGCACTGGCCGACCTGCCGGCCCGAGCTCCCTCCGCAGCCAGCGCCGGCACCGCCAACGATGTGCTGTTCCGGGCCATCGGCCTGGTCGGCACACCCTACAAATGGGGCGGCAACACGCCGCAGACCGGCTTCGACTGCAGCGGTCTGGTCGACTATATCTATCGCACTGCCGCCGACATCCTGCTGCCGCACAGCTCGCGCGAGATGGCCGCTATGAACAAACGGGAAGTGAAGCGGATGAGCGACCTGGCCAGCGGCGACCTGGTATTTTTCGGCAGTCGCGGCAGCATCAGCCACGTCGGCGTCTATGTCGGCAAGGGGCGCTTCGTGCACGCGCCCAATAGCGGCGGCACGGTGCGGCTGGACGATATCGACGGCCCGTACTGGCGGGATCATTTCGAATATGGAAAGCGGGTCTTGGACTGACACCGGCCAACCCGCGTGCCGACCACCTGTTTCCCGGGTGGGCGAGAAAGAAAAACGGCGCCCGCGGGCGCCGTCTTGATTCAAACATGCACGTCTGGACTCAGTGTGCTTCGGCGCCCGGTGCATGGGCATGACCGTGCTGGATTTCTTCCTCGGTCGCCTCGCGCACTTCGCCGATGCTCACGTCGAAGTGCAGTGTCTTGCCGGCCATCGGGTGGTTCAGGTCGACGTCGATCGCGCTCATGCCGACCTTGTGCACGGTCACGGCACGCTGGCCGCCGTCTTTCAGTTTCAGCACGGTGACCATGCCGGCCTTGAGCCGGTTCGCCTGCGGGAAATACTTTTTCGACATGCGCTGGATCTGGTCTTCCTGGCGCTCGCCATAGCCGTCGGCCGCCGCGATTTCCACCTGCAGCGATTCGTCCGCGCCATGCCCTTCCAGTGCCGCCTCAAGACCGGGGATAAGCTGGCCGTGGCCGAGCAACACCCACAGCTGCTCACCGCTATCGCGCGAGCTCTCGACCTGTTCACCATCCACGGTCAGCGTGTAATGGAGGGAAACCACCTTGTCCTTGCCAGCTTTCATTATGTATCTCGTGAGGGTGTGCAAAGGGCGGATTCTATCAGGAGCGCCCGCTGCCGAAGCCGATCCCGCGCACTTCCGGCCCCAGCCACGCCAGCAAGGCCAGCAATACCGCAACCCCCGCCATCCATGACGCCATCACCAGCGCATAGTTGCCGCCACTGTGATCGGCCAGCCAGGACTGCGCCGTGGCGGTGCTGGCCGCCAGCAGATTGCCCAGCTGGTAGGCGAAACCCGGCAGTGTCCCGCGCACCTCGTCGGGCGAGAGCTCGTTGAGATAGGCCGGCACCACGCCCCAGGCGCCCTGCACCATCACCTGGATCAGGAACGCGCCGAGCCCCAGCAGCACCAGCGAGCCGCCATGGGTCCACAACGGGATGCAGGGCAACGCCAGCAACGCTGCCAGGATCATCGCCCGGCGCCGGCCGATCCGCTCGGACCAGGCGCCAAAACTGAGTCCACCGACGATGGCCCCGGCATTGAGCAACATGGTCAGCACGGTGACCGTGCCCACGTCCAGATGGAGCTGGGACTTGAGGAAGGTCGGATACATGTCCTGCGAGCCGTGACTGAACATGTTGAACGCCATCATCAACAGCATCATGTACAGCAGCCGCTTCCACTGCCCCCGCATCGACTCGGCAAAACTGCGGCGCTGCCGTTTTGCCTTCTTCCCGGCCAGCCACACCGGCGACTCGGGCACCTTGCTGCGCAGGTAGAGCACCAGCAAGGCCGGCAGCGCACCGATGACAAACATCGCGCGCCAGCCCAGCCCCAGCGCATCGAACACCACCCAGTAGGCGATGGCCCCCAGGAAATAGCCGCAGGGGTAGCCACTCTGCAGCAGGCCGGACACCAGCCCGCGTGCTTTCACCGGGATGCTTTCCAGCGCCAGCGACGCGCCAATGCCCCATTCGCCACCCATCGCGATACCGAAGGCGAAGCGCAGCACCAGCAACACGGTCAGCGACGGCGCGAACGCACAGGCCAGCTCCAGCGCCGAGAACAGCAATACATCGACCATCAGCACCGGGCGCCGGCCAAAGCGATCGGCCAGACGTCCAAACAGCAACGCCCCGATGGGACGGGCGGCGAGGGTCAGCAGGATGCCGAGGGTGACTTCGGTCTTGTGCACATGGAAGTCGGTGGCGATGTCACCGAGCACGAACACCAGCAGGAAGAAGTCGAACGCGTCCAGGGTCCAGCCGAGAAAGCTCGCCAGAACGGTATGACGCTGACTGGAATCGAGCTCACGCAGGGGGGCAAGCCATGACATCAATATCTCCTTGGTCGGCACGGGTGGCTGGCAACGGCTTATCGTATGCAACAACCGGGCTCGCTGCGCAACTTTTGCCATCGGCCAAGGGTATGACCGCTTGTGTTGCGCCGCCCCTGCCACCTAGGCTCAAGCCATCGAAACAGCGCAGGATGCCGATGGATCGTTCCACCCGCCAGCAAATCGCCCTCAACTATCAGAACCCGCTGCAGCGCGGCTATGTCAGGGGCAAGCTGGCGACTGATCCGGTGTATGCCGCCACGGCGGCGCTGATTGCCGACAGCGAGCTTCCCCTGCTCGACATCGGCTGCGGCGTGGGCCTGCTGGGTCAGTATCTGAAAGCGGCTGGATACACGCAGCCCTATCTTGGACTGGATCACGACCCGCGAAAGATTGCCTCCGGACAAGCGGCAGCGAGGCGCGCGGGCCTCAGCGCGGTCATGCAGTTGCAGTGTGCCGATGTGGCTGAGCTGCCGCCGCTGCAAGGTCATGTCACCCTGCTCGACGTGCTGCATTATCTGCCCGCGCAGCGTCAGCTCGATCTGCTCGTGGCAGCCACGGCGCATCTCGCTCCGCAAGGCCGCCTGATCATTCGCAACGTCTTGCGTGAGGGAAACTGGCGCTTTCACGCCACCCGTGTCGAGGAGTTCTTCCTGCGGGTCTCCGGCTGGATCCCCGGCGGTGCGCAACACTACCCCGATGCCGAGTCGCTGCGCGCCACGCTGGAAAACCAGGGGCTCGATATTCAAATGCAGTCCCTGCGCGGGCGCACCCCATTCAACAGCTATCTGATCGTGGCCTGCCGACGCGACTGAAACCTGCCATTCAGGTTAATCATCATCCGGGCGTACGCTACGGCGTCAAATCGGATATACTTCGCGGCGCAGTCGCTTTCCTGACTGCTGCGGCGCCTTGCCGCCCCCTTCCCCTTAGTTTGCAACACGGTATCAACACTCCGGGTTGCTCAGGAGTGTTACATGTCTTTTGATTCGCTGGGCCTTGCGCCCGCGTTGTTGCGTGCGCTTGCCGATTACGGCTACACCCAACCCACCCCCATCCAGGCTGCCGCGATCCCCCCTGCCCTGGCAGGCCAGGATCTGCTCGCCGCCGCCCAGACCGGCACCGGCAAGACCGCCGCGTTCGCGTTGCCGCTGCTGCAGAAGCTTTCGACCGCCGGCCAGACCATGACTCGCCGCCCGCGTGCGCTGGTGCTGACCCCGACCCGCGAGCTCGCTGCGCAGGTTCACGAGAACCTGCGCGACTACGGCAAGCACATGCAGGTCAGCGCCACCACCATCTTCGGCGGCGTCAGCATGGGCCCGCAGATCAATGCGCTGCGCCGCGGCGTGGACATCGTCATCGCCACCCCCGGCCGACTGATGGACCACATGCAGCAGCGCACACTGGACTTGTCCGCGGTGGAAACGCTGATTCTGGACGAAGCCGACCGCATGCTCGACATGGGCTTCCTGCCCGCGTTGAAGCGCATCCTGGTCGCCCTGCCGAAGAAGCGTCAGACCCTGCTGTTCTCGGCCACGTTCGCCCCGGCGATCAAGACCCTGGCGCTGGAGTTCATGCACAACCCGCGCGAGATCTCGGTGTCGGCACCCAACACCGTCACCACCCTGGTCAGCCACCAGGTGCATCCGGTCGACGCCGCGCGCAAGCGTGACCTGCTGCTGCACCTGCTGTCGCAGGACAGCCGTCGCCAGTCGCTGGTGTTCAGCCGTACCAAGCACGGCGCCGACAAGCTGGTCACCTATCTCAATGCCTCCGGCCTGCGCAGCGCGGCGATTCATGGCAACAAGAGCCAGAACGCCCGTACCCGCGCATTGAGCGACTTCAAGAGCGGCCGCGTCACCGTGCTGGTCGCCACCGATATCGCCGCCCGCGGCATCGACATCGAACAGTTGCCGATCGTGATCAACTTCGACCTGCCCTCGGTCGCGGAAGACTATGTGCATCGCATCGGCCGCACCGGTCGCGCCGGCATGGAAGGCCTTGCCATATCGCTGGTCAGCCACGATGAAAGCGGCCTGTTGCATGACATCCGCAAACTGTTGAAGCAGGACATCGCGATCAACGCCATCGCCGGTTACGAGCCGTCCGCTCCGCTGCGTCTGGATGCCGGTGCACCGCGTCCGAAACAGGGTGGCGGCGGCGGTGGTGGTCAGCGCCAGCCGCGCCAGGGCAAGCCGGCCGCCTCGGCCCGCCCGAACGGCTTTGCGCCCAAGGGACGTGGCGATCACGCCGGCGGCAACCAGCGCCGTCGCTCGAACTCGCGTCCGGCCGCCAAAGCCTGATCGACTAGCGATGTGATACCGAAAATGGCGGCCTCAGGGCCGCCATTTTTGTTTGCAAAGCGCGAAAGGCCATCAGCCGGCGTCGCGAATTTTCGAGGTGATTACACGGCCCTCCAACTACCCGCAATTCACAGGTAGTTCGGCATCACAGCAATCCCAACGCGCCCGCATGATGGCGCAGGTGGTCATCGATGAAGCTGGTGATGAACCAGTAGCTGTGGTCGTAACCCGGCTGGCGGCGCAGCAGCAAGGGCTGCCCGGCTTCGGCACAGGCCTGGTCGAACAGCTCGGGCTTGAGCTGGGTTTCGAGGAAACCGTCCGCCTCTCCCTGATCGATCAGGATGGTGCCGGCAAAGGTCTGCCGGCGCACCAGTTCGCAGGCGTCGTAATTCGCCCATGCGCTGACATCGGTACCGAGGTAGCGCGGCAGCGCCTTGTGTCCCCACGGCACCTGGCTGGGCGCCACGATGGGTGCAAAGGCCGATACCGAGCGATAGCGACCGGGATGCTTCAACGCGATGGTCAACGCCCCATGACCGCCCATCGAATGACCGCAGATACTGCTGTACGCGGCATCCACCGAAAACCGCTCCGCCACCAGGGCAGGCAATTCGTCAACCACATAGGTGTACATGCGAAAGCGCGACGACCACGGCGCCTCGGTGGCATCAAGATAAAAGCCCGCGCCCTCGCCGAACTCCCAGTCGCCAAGGGCACCGTCGAAACCGGTGCCGCGCGGACTGGTATCGGGCATCACCAGCACCAGTCCCAGCTCGGCGGCCAGCCGCTGGGCGCCCGCCTTGATCGTGGCGGTTTCCTCATTGCAGGTCAGTCCGGCCAGGAAATACAACACGGGACATCGCTGTCGAGCCGCCTGCGGCGGCTGGTATACGGCGAAGCGCATCGGCCCACCGCAGGCGTCGGACTGATGCCGATAGATACCTTGCACACCGCCATGCAAGCGCTGTTCGGAGAGGATTTCAAACGTGTCCATGATCATCCTGTGGGTTCAAAATATCGACCATTAGCATAGCCGCCCCGGAAAAACGGTCTGTTCAGGCATGAACAGTCACTCAGGCGCCCGCAGGCTGGTAGAATGGGCGTCTTGCGCGTCTCATTCCCGACGCTGCCATCTGTGTTGAGGTATCCCCATGTCATCCCCCGTTTCCGATAACGCCCCGGTTCCGTCCGGCTTTGGCGCACTCGCGCTGCACCCTGACGTTCTCCGCGTGCTGGCCGATGTCGGCTATGAATCACCCTCGCCGATCCAGGCCGCCACCATCCCGCCGCTGCTGGAAGGTCGCGACGTGCTGGGTCAGGCGCAAACCGGCACCGGCAAGACCGCCGCCTTCGCGCTGCCGATCCTGTCGCGCATCAGCCCGCGCGCCGGCAAGCCGCAGGCGCTGGTGCTCGCACCTACCCGCGAACTGGCTATCCAGGTGGCCGAGGCATTCCAGCGCTACGCCGCGCATATCCCCGGTTTTCAGGTACTGCCGATCTACGGCGGCCAGAGCTACGGCCCGCAGCTGCACTCGCTCAAGCGCGGCGTGCACGTGGTGGTCGGCACGCCCGGCCGCGTGATCGATCACATGGACAAGGGCACGCTGGACCTGTCCGAGCTGAAATATCTGGTGCTCGACGAAGCCGATGAAATGCTGCGCATGGGCTTTATCGACGACGTCGAGAAAGTGCTGCAGGCGACCCCGCCGGAACGCCAGGTGGCGCTATTCTCGGCCACCATGCCGTCGGTGATCCGCAAGATCGCCCAGCGCCACCTGAAGGATCCGGTCGAAGTCACGATCAAGACTTCCACCAGCACGGCGCCGAACATTCGTCAGCGCTACTGGTTCGTCAGCGGCATGCACAAGCTCGATGCGCTGACCCGCATTCTCGAGGCCGAACCGTTCGACGCGATGATCATCTTCGCGCGCACCAAGCAAGCCACCGAGGAACTCGCCGGCAAGCTGCAGGCGCGCGGCCTGGCCGCTGCCGCGATCAATGGCGACATTGCCCAGCCGCAGCGCGAGCGGGTGATCCAGCAGTTGAAGGATGGCAAGCTCGACATCCTGGTCGCCACCGACGTGGCCGCCCGCGGCCTGGACGTCGATCGCATCAGCCATGTGTTCAACTACGACATTCCCTACGACACTGAAAGCTATGTGCACCGTATCGGTCGTACCGGCCGTGCCGGGCGCAGCGGCGAGGCGATCCTGTTCGTCAGCCCGCGCGAGCGCGGCATGCTCAACGCGATCGAGCGCGCCACCCGCCAGCCTATCGAGCAGATGCAGCTGCCGTCGGTCGACGTGGTCAACGACGTACGCATCGGCAAGTTCAAGCAGCGCATCAGCGACACGCTGGCGCAAGGTGGTCTGGGCGAGTTCCAGAAGCTGATCGAGCAGTACGAGCAGGAACACAACGTACCGGCGATCGAGATTGCCGCCGCGCTGGCGCGCATTGCCCAGGGCGATCAGCCACTGTTGCTGGCGCCGGCACCGAAGCGAGAGAAGTTCGAGCCCGCCCCGCGCGAGCGCAACGACCGCGCGCCCCGCGAGCGCGTCAGCAGCAACAGCAGCGATCGACGGATGCCATCCGAGCGTGACATCGCACCGGGCCGCCCCGTTCGCGAGCAGCCGCCACGTGAGCGCAGCAGCAACGAGAACGGGCCGCCGCGCGATTTCGGCCCGCGCTCCGTCCGCGCGCATGCCACCGAAGAGGGCAAGCGCACGTATCGCATCGAAGTCGGTCACGAGCATGGGGTGAAACCGGGCAACATCGTCGGCGCCATTGCCAACGAGGCCGGCCTGGAAAGCCAGTTCATCGGTCGCCTCAGCATCCGTGACCACTACAGCCTGATCGATCTTCCCGACGGCATGCCGGCCGAAGTGTTCGAGCACCTGAAGAAAGTGTGGGTGGTGCAGCAGCAACTGCGCATTCACGAGTGGGATGGCACCGACACCGGCACCAGCGCACCGCCGTCGCACAAGCCCGGCGGCTTCAAGAAGCCCGGCAGCTTCAAGCCGCGCCCCAGCGGTGGCAAGCCGCCGCGCCGGAAGTAAGACACCGCGTCGCGCCGCTCGATAAGCAGCGGCGCGACCACGTACCATCGGTGATTCGTCTTGCGAGCGAATCCCACTCATGTCCAGCCCTACCCGCGAGCAGCAACCAGCGCATGGTGCCGAACCGCGTCTGAGTGGCCTGCCGCCCGCTGGCGTGCAGCATCTGCAGACCGCGGCGCATGCGATTCGCGACGGTGCCGAAGCCGCGGCGCGGCAAGCGCTCGATGCGGCGCTCATCCTGACCCCCGAGCATCCCGAAGCCCTGCGCCTGTATGGCTTGCTGCATGCGCGTGCGCAACGCCATGACGAAGCCTTGGCGGTCTTGCAGCGGGTGATCGCCCAATGGCCCGACTATGCGCTGGCCCACTCCGATCTCGGCAACGTGCAACAGGCGCGTGGCCAGGTGGAAGCCGCCTTCGCCAGCTGGCGACAGGCCTGCGCTCTGGCGCCCGCTGCGCCGATGCCGTGGTTCAACCTCGGACGCAACCTGCAGCAGCACGGCGACACGGTGGCGGCGATCGACGCGCTGTCCCAGGCACATGAACTGGCACCGGATTTTCTACCCGCGCTGATCCTGCTCGGCGATGCGCTGGTGCATGCCGGGCGTTTCGACGAGGCCGACACGCGCTATCGCGCGGCACTCTCGCTGCATCCGTCCTGCGGCGACGCCTGGCGCGGCCTGGCCAACATCAAGACGCGGCCGTTGTCGGCCGCTGACCGTGAGCAATTGACCGCCAACCTCCAGCGTCCGGGACTCGCACCGGCCGACCGCATTGCGATGGGCTTTGCCCTGGGCAAGCTGTGCGAGGACCATGGCCTGTATCAGCCCGCCTTCGCCGCGCTCCATGCCGCCAACGCCCTGTTGCGCCAGCTCGCCCCGTGGAACGCTGGCGCCTTTCACGCCCACGCCCAGGCCATGCTCGCCGCCGGGAGCCGACTGCCGCCCGCTCTCGACGACACACTCGGCCATGAGGTGATCTTCATCGTCGGCCTGCCCCGTTCGGGCTCGACCCTGTTCGAGCAGATCCTGGCCAGCCACGCCGAGGTCGAGGGCGCCAGCGAACTGCCGGATCTGGAACAGACGCTCAACGAGGAATCCTCGCGCCGGCGCCAGCCGCTGCTGCAATGGTTCGGCGCCGCGACGGCAGGCGACTGGCACCGATTGGGGCTGCGCTATCTCGAACTCACCGGGCGCTGGCGCCAGCACAAGCCACGACATACCGACAAGCTGCCCTCCAACTGGCTGCTCAGCGGCGTACTCGGCGCGATGCTGCCCGGCGCTCGCATCATCGACGCCCGCCGCGATCCGCTGGAGGCCGGCTGGTCCTGCTACAAGCAACAGTTCTACCGGCTGCCGCACTTTGCCTGCACGCTGAGCGATATCGCCGCCTATATCCGCGACTACGAACAGCTGATGGCGATCTGGCAGGCGCAGTCACCGCAGCGAATCCGTATCCAGCACTACGAGGCTTTGCTGGCTGCGCCCGAACAGGAAATCCGCGCGCTGCTGGCCTTCTGCAAGCTGCCGTTTGACCGCGCCTGCCTCGACCACCAGCACGCCACCCGCCACGTACGCACCGCCAGCGCGGCCCAGGTGCGCCAGCCACTGCAGCGCGACACCGCGCGCGCCGGCCACTATGGCACCCTGCTCGATCCCCTGCGCCTCGGCCTGCCAGCAACCACCCCGTAGGAGCCCGCTGGCGGGCGATGCTGTTGATCTGATGTCTATCGAAAGAGCCGGGCAGGAGCATCGCCCGCCAGCGGGCTCCTACGAGTGGCAGGTATGGAGTTCTGCGTGGGCGACAGATCGTTTCCTGCGCCGGGCGCTGAAAAATGGCATGACTGCCTCAAGCTAAGAGCCATCGCCCGAACGCAAAGACGCCAGCATGACCCGTCAGCCCAGCCTCTACATTTCCCACGGTTCACCGATGACCGCGCTGCGCCCGGGCCTCACCGGTACGCGACTGACGGAGCTGGCCGCGGCGCTGCCGCGACCGCGGGCGATCGTGATGGCCAGTGCGCACTGGCTCACCCGCAGCCCGCGCGTGGGCAGCGTGTCGGCACCGGAAACGATCCACGATTTCGGCGGATTCCCCGAGCCCTTGTATCAACTGCGCTACCCGGCACCGGGCGCGCCCGAACTGGCCGCTCAAGTAGCTGGCCTGCTGCAGCACACCGGACTGAACGCTACGCTTGATCCACTTCGCGGCCTCGATCACGGTGCCTGGGTACCGCTGCGCCTGCTGTATCCATAGGCCGACATACCGGTGACCACGCTGTCGATCCAGCCCGAACTGGGTCCGGCACATCACTTTGCGGTGGGCCGGGCGCTTGCATCGCTGCGCGACGAGGGCGTGCTGGTGATCGGGTCCGGCAGCATCACGCACAACCTGCACGACCTCGGCGCCGGCTACAGCGAGACGCGTCAGGCACCCTACGTAAAGCCATTTATCGACTGGATCGAGCAGAAGCTCGTCGCGGGCGACATCGAGGCACTGCTCGACTATCGCCACCAGGCGCCGTTCGCCGAGCGCGCCCACCCCACCGACGAGCACCTGCTGCCGCTGTTCGTGGCACTGGGCGCGGCGGGGACGCATGCCAGGCGCATCGACGCGGGCATCGACATGGGCCTGCTGGCAATGGACATCTACCGGTTTGACTGAAGCACCACGCTTCCGTCTGGGACGACCGCCGAGAGCGCGCCCGCATCGATCCAGTCCTGCGCCATCAGCACGGGCATACCGTGGGCCAGACGCGCCTTGTCGCATTGCGCACTGACCGCTCCGGTTTCCCACGAGGGCTGCACCTCACGGCAAACCGAAGGGCGCTGCGCGTAGATGCTGCAATGCGCGGCCTCGCCGACCGTTCCCTGGAGAGCGACGCAACGCCTGTTGGCCGCATCGCTGTAACGCATGGCCAGGCGATGCGGATCGAGTTTCTCGGTCAACTCGATCGGTACGCAGCCGCCCACCGCCGGCTCGGCTTCCGACCAGTGAAAGGCCACGCGGAAGATCGAACAGCAGGCACCGCAGCGCAAACACGGATGTTCCATCGAACGGCATGACCATCGCGCACCCCGCGGCGCGCAGCCGCCGAGTCTAGAGCATGGCGGCCCCGTGCTGCGGAGCGGCCACCATCAAGTTCACGGCTGGCCGGCGAAGGTGTTGCACTGATCCATGTTGCCGTTGCTGAAACCGGTCTTGAACCATTTCACCCGCTGTGCCGAGGTGCCATGGGTGAACGTATCCGGCCGCACCCGGCCCTGTGCCTGCTGCTGCAGGGCGTCGTCGCCGATATGGCTGGCCGCGTTGAGCGCCGACTCGATATCGCCCGGCTGCAGCCAGTTCAGTTGTTGCTGGCTGTGGTACGCCCATACGCCGGCATAGCAATCGGCCTGCAGTTCCTGCCGCACGGACAGGCCATCGGCACCGTCCATCGGCACGCCACGACGACGCGCCGCCTCGACCTTGTCGAACACCCCGGTGAGCTTCTGCACGTGATGGCCGACCTCGTGCGCGATCACGTAGGCGCGGGCAAAGTCGCCGGACGAATGCAGCTCATCCTGCAATTGCTGGAAGAACGAGAGATCCAGGTAAACCTTCTGGTCCGCGGGGCAGTAAAACGGGCCCACCGCGGCACTGGCTCCGCCGCAGGCGGTATTCACGCTGCCACTGAACAGGTGCAGTTTGGGGTCGACATAGGTCATGCCGCGCGCCTGGAAAATCGGCCCCCAGGTCTCCTCGGTGGAATGCAGCACGGCGCTGACAAACGCCTTCTGCTCCGGGTCGACCTGTGCAGGCACGCTTTGTTGCGTGCCCGTGTTCTGCTGGCTACCCTGATCCAGCAGGGCCAGCGGATTCTTGAAGAAGATCCAGCCCAGGACCGCCAGCACGATCAGCCCACCCAGGCTGGTGCCGCGGCCACCGCCACCAAAACCCCGACCGCCGCCACCGCCGCCCTGATCGACCTCGACATTGCTGCTGCTGCCGCCTTTTCGCCAATCCATATTTCCCCCGTCAATTGCACGCGCCCCGTTGCCGCCAGCGGAAGATAACCCGCGCCTGCCGCCAACACCACGCCCGCACGAGCCGCTAAAGTGGACCTCCCTTTGCGAGGAGTACCGTATGACTCATCTGCCTGCCCTGGTCACCCTGCTCACCGTCCTGCTGCTGTTCGGCACCGCATGGGTGGTCGGCAGCGCCCGCAGCAAGTACGGCATCAAGGCGCCAGCGATCAGCGGCGACCCCGCGTTCGAGCGTGCCTATCGCGTGCAGATGAATACGCTGGAGCAGACGGTGATGTTCCTGCCCACGCTGTGGCTGGCTGCGCAGTTCGGCTTCAGCGGCTGGGCAGGCATCGCCGGGCTGGTCTGGCTGACGGGCCGGGTGTGGTACGCCGCCGCCTACCTGAAGGATGCAGGCAAGCGTGGCCCCGGCTTCACGCTGGCCTCGGTGGGCTGGCTGGCCTTGCTGCTGATGGCTGGCACTGGCGTGGTGCGCGCGATGATGATCGGCTGATCAGCGCGAGCGGGTGGTCTGGTCTTCGGCCCACGCCACCCTCAGGCGGCCGATGCGGGCACCCTCCATCGCCAGCACTTCCACCCGCCAGCCCTCACTGGTGAAACTCTCACCGGCCACCGGCAAGCGGCCCAACCGCTGCAACACCAGCCCGGCCAGGGTCGAGAAGCTGTCGTCATCACCCAGCCGCTGGCCCAGCAACTGCTCGGCACGGCGCAGATCGAGACTGGCGTCGAACAACCACGCGCCCTCCTCGTCCTGAGTTGCCGAGGGATCGCTGCCCAGCTCGTCGGGGAATTCGCCCGCAATCACCTCGAGCACATCGCTGGGCGTGACCAGTCCCAGCAGGCTGCCGTATTCGTCCACCACCAGCGCCACCTGCAAGGGCGCGCGGCGAAACTCCTCGATCAGGCGCAGCACGCTCAGCGACTCCAGCACCATCAGCGGCTTGCGCAAAACCCTGTCCAGATCGATATGGCCATGGTCGAGCAGGCTGCCCATAAGATCGCGGGTCGAGGCCACGCCAATGAGTTCGTCCAGATCGGCATGAGCCAGCGGCAACCAGTCATGCCCGGCGGCGGCCAGCTCGGCACGCACCGCCGCGATGTCGTCACGTGGATCGATCCAGCGGACTTCCGGGCGCGGCGTCATGATCGAACGTACCGGGCGCTGGGCCAGATCGAGCACGCCCTGCACCATCGCCAGCTCGTCCTTGCCGAACACCGCCAGGCTGGATGCCGCCTCGTCGGTGGACGCGGGTTTGGACGGCTCGCCGATATCCTCCAGCTCGCCAGCACCCAACAAGCGCAGCACCGCCTTGGCCGTGCGATCGCGCAGCAGGCGTGCGCTGCCCAACAGACTGCGCTGGCGATTGCGCCGCATGGTCTGGTTGAACGCCTCGATCATGATCGAGAAGCCGATCGCGGCGTACAGATAGCCCTTGGGAATATGAAAGCCGAAACCTTCAGCGACCAGGCTGAAGCCGATCATCAGCAGGAACGACAGGCACAGGATGATCACCGTCGGACGGTCGTTGACGAACGCGGTCAGCGGCTTGCTGGCACTGATCATCAGCACCATCGCCACCACCACCGCGATCATCATCACCGACAATTGCTCGACCATGCCCACGGCGGTAATCACCGAATCGAGCGAGAACACCGCATCCAGCGCCACGATTTGCGCCACCACCAGCCAGAAACGCGCCCGCACGCGGGCGCCATCGGCGTGTTCATCGCCGGCCTCAAGCCGCTCGTGCAACTCTAGGGTGGCCTTGAACAACAGGAATGCGCCGCCGAGCAGAAGGATGATGTCGCGCCACGACAGCGTGAACCCCTGAAAGCTCAGGATCGGCGCAGTGAGCTTCACCAGCCAGCTCATCGCCCCCAGCAGCAACAGACGCATCAGCAGGGCAATCGCCAGACCGCTGACGCGCGCCCGATCGCGCTGCTCGGACGGCAGCTTGTCGGCGAGAATCGCCACGAAGACCAGGTTGTCGATGCCGAGAACGATCTCCAGCACCACCAGGGTCAGCAATCCCACCCAGGCAGTGGGGTCGGCAAGCCAGTCAAAAGCAAACATGAGTGGGTGCCGCGGCACCCCGATCCTCCTCCAGAAATTCCGCCTCACTATACAACGACGCCCGCACCGACCCAGGCCAACTGGCCGTTGCACGCATGCCGATGCAGGCGCTAGCGTGGCCGCATCCTGACGATGCGGATCACGCGACGTCAGCCCTGCCCGCCATCGAAGGACCCGCCACGTGAACGCCTCCGCCGACGCTGTCGCGACACCGCCGCTGCTGCCGTCACGAGTACCCTCCCTGCGTGAGGCGCTGGGCGTCATGGTGCTCTACTTCGGCCTGCAGATGCTGGTCGCGATGGTGATCGCCGCGCTGCTGGGACTGCTGCTGGGCATCCACTTCGGCGCACAAGCCGGCAGCGGCAGCGTGGTCGAGCTGGTCAAGGCGAGCCTGTCCCATCCGGATGTCGTGGCGGCGATGATGGCCGCCCCCCTGACCGTCACCGCGCTGATCACGCTGTGGCTGGTGCATCGAGTGTGGCCCGGGCGATGGCAGCTGTCGCCGGCGATCAACGGCTTCGGCTTTACCCGTCCCTCGCACGCCGCTTTCTTCGCTGCCGCCCTGCTGCTTGGCCTGGCCACGCCCTTTCTCGGCGGCGCGCTTACCCAGTGGCTGGCCCACGGGCAGCCGATCACCCAGGAGGTCGCCAACCTTGGCCGTCAGGCATCCCTGCTCAGTCGCCTGGCGCTGGCCGGCGTCGCCGTGACGCTGGGACCACTGGTCGAGGAAGTGCTGTTTCGAGGCGTGCTGCTCACCGCGCTGCTGGGTTGGCGGCGCGGCCCCGGAGTCAATCGCACCTATAGCCGAACGCGCATGCTGGCCGCGGTGGCGATCAGCGCTGGCGTCTTCGGTCTGGTGCATCTGCCGGAACTGGGCTACCTCTGGTACGCGGTGCCCAACCTTGTGCTGCTGGGCGTAGGCGCGGCCTGGCTGCGCCTGCAATCGGGTTCGCTCTGGCCGGCGGTACTGGCGCACGGCGCCAACAACCTGGTGGCGGTGGCCGGCTGGTTTCTGGTCACGCACCCGCCCGCCTGACTGCAACACGAGGCCGCGTTGACGGTGGCTCAGGCGGTGACGGCAAACGCGGACAACAGCCGCGCCGTCTCGAACAGCGGCAAACCCATCACGCCCGAGTAACTGCCTTGCAGATGCTCGATCAGCGCCGCCGCGCCGCCCTGGATCGCATACGCGCCGGCCTTGCCGAACGGCTCACCGGTGGCGACATAGCGGGCGATTTGCTGCTCGTCCAGTAGCGCAAAGCGCACCCGCGACACGCACACCTCGCCCTGCTCGCGCTGCGGCGCCACCAGCCACACCGCCGAAATCACCTCATGCGTGCGCCCCGAAAGCCGCCGCAGCATGGCAACCGCATCATCGGCATCGCGCGGCTTGCCAAACACCTCACCCGCCAATACCACCTCGGTATCCGCACCCAGCACGACGGCATCAGCACGATCACTTGCCGACAACGACGCCAGACCGGCTCGCGCCTTGTCCCGCGCCACACGTTCGACGTACGCCTGCGGCGTTTCATGGACATCACGCCGTTCCGGCACATCCACGTCGAGCACCGAAAAGCTGGCGCCCAGCTGCTGCAGCAGTTCGTGACGACGCGGCGACTGCGAGGCGAGATAGAGCATGGTGATTCCCTGCATAAGACGAAGCGCAAGGATAGCGGCTGGCTCATGGTGCTCGCGCCAACTTGACCGACGTGTACGTTTTTGGCTGACCACCATCACTACCGGCTCATACTCAGCGCACATCCGGTTTGGGTTGCGCCCATCCTGCTCACTCTCCTTCAGCAGTCCTCAAATACAGGTGCGCCCCATGCGGGCCTATCGCCTCCATGCACGCGGTGAGGCCTATGCGCCCGGCGTGCGCCTGCAGGCGGCGCAGATCCCCTACAGCGTGGGCCTGCTCAACAAGGAAGACATGATCTCGTCCGCTCAGGGCGTGTTGCAGATTTCGCAACTGGTGGTGCTCGGCCGCGCGGCGATGCTCGACAACCAGTCCCGGGTCGCGGCGCGCGCCTTTCGCAGGGCGATAAAGATCGAGGAATCACCGCTCTTCGCCGACCTGTCCGATCCACCAGCCTGGTGGTGCCCCGCAGGTCCCAGCCCAAGCGCCGCCCTGCTCGCGGCGCCCCGCTGCGGCGCTGAAACAGACCAATGCCGGGCTTCGTCATCGCCCGCTCGTCCTGTGACGACGATGCTGCGCGCCAGGGTGGAATCGCGCTGGGCGAGGCGGATGCAGGCGTGCGCGACGAGGCGTTTCACAGGAGCCGCTGGCGTGGCGACCACCATGCGTTCGACTCGATGCTCTTGTAGTACCCCAAAGGGGATATGTCTTCGAATCATGCAGCCGACAAAGCGGTAGTCGAAGGCCAAAGCACCCCGGTGGCGAGGGTGTGGCTCATGGGGTTCGCATCTTTGCAGCGATGCTCAACTCGGCAGCCTCTCAGTCAGAGTGCACTTTCGAGGGACTGCCCGGGATCGAAACAGCCTCCTGACCCAACACCGCCGATGACTCGATATACGCACGAATCCGGTCCGCGTCGGCGCTGGTCACCGGGTTGTACACGATCATTCCCAGGTCCGGTCGCCCATCGACGGCGAAAGCGGAAAACTCCAGTTCCAGCAGGCCCAGCTTTACATGGTGCAGACGCTTCAGGCCCTCTCCATATGCGTTTACGTCGTTGACCAGCCACAGGGCTTCGAACTCGGGGCTGAGTCTGGAGAGCTCCTCGACGAATTGGCCGATCTCCGCTGTCGCACCGGCGCGCGCTGCGTCCGCCCGAAACGCGCCCACGACGAACCGGGCCACGCTTTGCCAGTCGTCCTGCGCAGCGCGTACCCGCGAGTTGGAAAAGATCAGCCGCAGAATATTCCTCTCGGCCGGAGGCAACGCACCGTAGTCCGTGAGCAGGACAGCCGCGGCGCGGTTCCAGGCAACGACGTCCCACAGCGCGGTCTTGACGATCGCCGGGCTGAGCTCCATCGCGTCGAGCACGCGCTGCAGTCGGGGCGTGACACCTTCGGCGACTTTGTAACGAACCTCGGGCGGACGGCCCAGGCCGAGCATGAAGAGATGTTCGCGTTCCGGCTCGGTCAGCATCAACCCCTTGGCGATGCGGTTGAGCACATCCGCCGAAGGTGCCCCTCCGCGTCCCTGCTCCAGCCAGGCGTACCAGGTCGGAGAGATATTGGCGCGCTGTGCGACCTCCTCCCTGCGCAAGCCTGGCGTGCGCCTTCGCTCGCTGGGAAAGCCAAACGTCGCCGGGTCGAGCCGGCTACGCCGATCCTTCAAATAAGAGCCGAGAGGGTTGCCGAGGAGGGCTGACATGATGATCCTGTTGGTTTCTATACCACGATAACGACACTACTTTACCAGTATGAAGTGCGGGCTAAGCTGGGTTCAACCCCCATGACTGGAGACTCTTCAATGCGTATATTTCTGACGGGCGCGACGGGCTTTGTTGGCTCCCGGATCGTGCCGGAGCTACTCGCGGCCGGGCATCACGTGCTCGGCATGACCCGATCGGATGAAGGTGCACGTGCCCTCACTGCTGCCGGTGCCGAAGTGCATCGCGGGCGTCTGGAAGATCCGGACAGCCTGCGCAGCGGCGCGGCCAGGGCGGACGCCGTGATCCACACGGCGTTCGATCATGATTTCTCGAACTTCGTCGCGAACTGCGAGAAGGATCGGCAGGCCATCATGGCGCTGGGCTCGGCCCTGATCGGTTCCAGCCGCCCGCTGCTGATCACGTCGGGAACGGGCATGGGGAATTCCGTGCCGGGCCAGGCTGCCACCGAGGATGTGTTCCTTACGGAAAACCCGCACCCGCGGTCAGCATCGGAACTGGCGGGTGCTGAAATGCTGGCGACCGGAGTCGCCGTATCGGTGGTGCGGCTGCCGCAGGTGCACGACACGGTCAAACAGGGCCTGATCAGTCCATTGATCGAGGTTGCGCGCGCCAAAGGTGTCTCGGCCTATGTCGGTGACGGGCTCAACAGGTGGCCGGCGGCCCACGTGCTTGACGTGGCCCGGCTCTACCGACTGGCCATTGAAAGACGCGAGCCGGGTGCCCGCTATCACGCGGTCGCGGAAGAAGGCATCCGTGTTCGCGATATTGCACAAGTCATCGGTGCAGGACTGGGTATACCAGTGAAGTCCATTGCACCGAGCGCAGCGGAAGATCATTTCGGATGGCTTGGCGGATTCGTCGGCCTTGATCTTCTGGCTTCGAGTGCATGGACGCGTCAGGTTCTGGACTGGCATCCGAGCGGCCCAGGCCTGCTGGACGATCTCAAACACATGGACTATTCCAGCGCTCGCTGAGCCGCGCGCCGCGATCGACGCAAAGCCATTGCCTGGATGTGCGCGCCAGTCGAAATCCGCCCGTCGATACCCTTTAAAGCACCAACCCGTACTCGCGAAATTCCAGATCACGTTGCCAGCCCAGCGATTCGTACAGTGCCTGCGCCGGCAGGTTGTCATGGGCGGTGGTGAGCGAGAGGCTGGCGCCGCCGAGGTGGCGGGCGTGATCGGCGGCGGCGACCAGCAGTGCCTGACCCACGCCCTGGCGGCGCGCGCTGGTGGCGACGAACAGGTCGTTGAGCAGCCAGGTGCGTACGGCGCGCACGGAGGAAAAAAGGGGGTAGAGCTGGGTGAAGCCGACGGCGGCGCCGGTGTGGTCGAGGGCGAGCAGAATTTCCGATTCGCGCCGGGTCAGGCGTTCGCTCAGGAAGCCGCGGGCGCGGTCCAGGTCGCTGGGCTGGCGGTAGAACTGGCGATAGCTGTCGAACAGCGGCACCAGCAGATCGAGGTCGGCGAGCTGGGCGAGGCGAATCTGCAGCGACATGGCGACTCCGGTGGCCTGATGTCAGCGCGGGCACGCGCTGATCGCGGGCACCAGTTTGCCATCAGGCGCGGTGGTACGGGTGTCCGGCCATGATCGTGGTGGCGCGGTAAAGCTGCTCGGCCAGCACCAGCCGCACCAGCATGTGCGGCAGGGTCAGCGGACCCAGTGACCAGCGCTGGTCGGCGCGAGCCAGCACGTCGGCGGCATGGCCGTCGGGGCCGCCGATCAGGAACGCGAGGTCGCGCCCGCTCATGCGCCAGCGCGCCAGTTGTTCGGCCAGCTCCTCGCTGGACCAGGTCTTGCCGCGACCATCCAGCGCAACTACGTGAATGTCCTGCGGCAGGGCGGCGAGGATCGCAGCACCCTCGTCCTGCATGGCCCGGGCATCGTCGCGACCCTTGCCGCGGATGCCGGGTTTGAGTTCGATCAGTTCCAGCGGCAGCTCGTGCGAGAGCCGCTTGCGGTATTCGGCGAAGCCTTCCGCCACCCAGCCGGGCATGCGCTCGCCAACGGCGATCAGGCGCGCGCGCATGA
>JBBQQL010000031.1:0-31010 GCA_038215995.1 Lysobacterales bacterium | reverse complement strand
ATCAGGTCTCATTCGATGGAGCAACTGCATGACCAGTGTCTACGATTTCACCGTCAACGACATCGACGGCAAGCAACGTTCGCTGGCGGAGTGGCGCGGCAAGACCTTGTTGATCGTGAACGTGGCCTCCAAGTGCGGCTTCACCCCGCAGTACAAGGGGCTCGAAACGCTATGGCAGGACCAGCGCGACAATGGCCTGGTGGTGCTGGGGTTTCCGTGTGACCAGTTTGGTCACCAGGAGCCTGGCGACGAGGCCGAGATCAAGGATTTTTGCAGCACCCAGTACGACGTCACCTTTCCGATGTTCGCCAAGGTGGAAGTGAATGGCGACAACGCCGATCCGCTCTACAAGTGGCTGAAGAGTGAAGGCAAGGGCATTCTCGGCAGCGAGTTGATCAAGTGGAACTTCACCAAGTTCCTGGTCGATGCCGAAGGTCAGGTGGTGAAGCGCTACGCGTCCACCGATACGCCACAGAAAATCGCCGGGGAAACGCTGGCCCTGCTCAGCGATTGAACCGCGGCAACCCGCTCTTCACGGCGTCCCCCGATAGTTGGCCAGCAGCACGGCGATCGCATCGACGTCGCTGCTGATGCGCGGCGCGTCATCCGGGCGATCGTAGTTGTTGAGCATGATCGCGAACGCCAGGTGTTCGCCCGAGGCACTGGTGACGTAGCCGGCCAGACACGAGACATAACTCATGCTGCCGGTCTTGGCGTGCACGTTGTTTTCCGCCGCGGTTCCACGCATGCGATAGGCAAGGGTACCGTCGATGCCGGCGATGGGCAGTGCGTCGCGCAGCGTTTGCGCATACGGTTGCCGGGACAAGTAGGCGAGGGTGCGCACCATCGCTCGCGGCGTGACCAGATCCCGCCGGGACAGGCCGCTTCCTTCGCTGAGAAGTACCGCCGATGGAGCGATGCCGGCGTGACCAAGCAGCGCTTGCAGCGCGTTCAGGCCCCGGCTCTCGGTACTACTGAAGCCCGGTGCGGCCGCGGGCTCGCGCGCACCCACGGTCAACAGCAGATTCTGCAGATAGAGGTTCTGTGAGCGCTTCAGTCCACGTTTCAGGATCTCGCCCAGCGGCGGTGACCATACCTCGCCCAACATTTCACTCGATGCCCTCAACGCGGCGTCGCTTTGCGGCCAGTGCAACACACGCAGATGTCCCGATACGCGGATGCCATGACGCTTCAGTACATCGCGCAACTGCTGTCCCGCCAACTGGGCCGGATCGGGGACGGACAACTCGAAGTGCTGCGTCGGCGAATCCACGGCGATGCCACCGAACGCCTGCAGGGTGCTCTGGCCGGGCGCACGATAGAGATTGATGTCGTTGCGTGTACCGGCTGCGGTGGTCAGCAACTGGCTGACCACCGACGAGTTGGCTGCGGCGGGCTCAAGCCGCACCTGGGCGGGTTTTCCCGGGGCCGAGCCGGCGCTCACCGTCACCTTCACCACATTCTCACCGACGCTCAGCGCGGACGCCGGCACCGCGAACGAGCTCAGGATGTCGTCGACCTCCCAGCCGCTACCGTGGGCAGGGCCGGCGAAATAGCTGTCGTCGGCAATCAGGTCGCCGCGCACGGCATGCAGGCCACGGGCCTCCGCCTGCGCGGCCAACTGATCGGCCCAGTCGATGCTGCTTGCGGTGCCGAGCGTGGGGTCGCCCAGACCCTGCAACAGCAATGAGCCGTCCAGACGGCCATGATGGAACGGGCCGGTAGCCAGCAGGCGGGTCGGTATGCGGTAGTTTTCGCCCAGGGTCGACAGGCTCAGTGCGGCGGTGAACAGCTTGGCGGTGGAGGCCGGTTGCAACAGCTGGTCGGCATCATGCGCATACAACGTGCGGTCATGGTCGAGCGAGACCACGGTGATACCCCAGTGGGCTGCCGCGAATCGTGGTTGATCAATCAGTGCATCGATCTGCGCCGCCAGCGCTGCCTGGCTGGTGGCCGCGGTGGTGGCAGGCGCTGCTGCCCTTGCCGCCGCCGTGCCGGCGAGCAGGCAGATGGTGATCAGCGACAGCAGGAAATGGCGATGGGGACGGCGCAGATGCAGTGAAATCATGCGCACAGTATCGCCAATCCAAAGCTCGCCTGCCGGGTCGCCGGGCTGATTCTGTTAGCATCCGTTCCTCATGCCGGCACCTGGCCGGCGGACATGAACCTATTCGTGAGACTCCCATGCAGATTGCTCAAAACACCGTTGCGGCTTTCCACTACACGCTGACCGATGACGAAGGTCAGGTCATCGACAGCTCAGAAGGTCGCGATCCGCTGACCTACCTGCACGGCAGCGGCATGATCGTGCCGGGTCTGGAGAAGCAGATGGAAGGGCGCGTGAGGGGTGACAAATTCAGCGCCGATGTCGCACCCGAGGAAGGCTACGGCGTGCACCATGCGGAGCTGATGCAGGAAGTGCCGCGCGAGGCATTCCAGGGCGTCGATGACATTCAGCCGGGCATGCAGTTCCAGGGTCGTGGCCCGCAGGGCGAAATCAACGTCACCGTCACCAAGATCGAAGATGGCAAGGTCTTCATCGACGGCAACCACCCGTTGGCCGGCAAGACCCTGCATTTCGCCATCGAAGTCGCCGATGTGCGCGCAGCCAGCGCGGAAGAGCTGGAGCACGGTCACGTGCACGGCGCCGGTGGTCATCACCACTAGGCGTTGGCTCGCTGGGTGTAGTGCCTCCAGTACCATCACGGGAGACGCGCGAGATGCAGGCACGCTTGCGCATTGCCATCGTGGGATACGGCGCCGCCGGCCAGGCCGCGGCGCTTTTTCTTTCCCGGCAGGGACACGCACTCAGCGTGTTCGAACAAGCCGCCGAGCCCGGACCCGTCGGGGCCGGCTTTTTGCTGCAACCCACGGGGTTGGGTGTGCTGGCCCGGCTGGGTCTGCACGAACAGGCATTGGCCAGTGGTCAGCGGATCGAACGCCTTTACGGCTGCAATCAGCGTGGTCGCTGTGTCATGGACATGCGCTATGCGGATCACGCGCCGGATTTTTTCGGTCTGGGCTTGACCCGGGGAAGTCTGTTTACGCTGCTGCGCGACGCTTACCTCGATGCGTCACTCATTCACACGGGTGTTCGCATTGCTTCCATCAGCGATGCCGGTGACGAAGTGTGCGACAGCGAGGGGCGACGTTACGGCCCATTCGACCTGATCCTTGCCGCCGATGGTGCTCACTCGAGCTTGCGTGCGTCCAGACCCTCGCTGATACGCCGACAGCCGGTGTATCCGTGGGGTGCGATGTGGTGTCTGCTGCCTGCTGCGCCATGGCCTCATCAGAATGTGCTGCAGCAGCGCTATCACGGCGCGCGCGAAATGATTGGCCTGTTGCCGGTGGGACGGCGAGTCGATCGTGATGGGCGTTGGCTGACTTTCTTTTTCAGCCTGCCAGGCGTCGAGGTGGATGCTTTCGATTCGTCCGCCCTGACGCGTCTGCGTCGACGGGTGGCGGAGTTGTGGCCGGAAGCACTTCCGTTGCTGGCGAGCATCCAGTCACCCGAGCAGTTGCACCGGGCGCGCTACCGCGATGTCTTGCTGCACCGACCTGCGCAGGGCAGGTTGTTGTTTATCGGAGATGCTGCCCATGCGATGAGCCCGCAATTGGGGCAGGGCGTCAACATGGCCCTGCTTGATGCCGCCGTACTGGCCGATGTCCTGGCCGAAAGCGATACGGTGGCGATGGCGCTGCAGACGTATGCGCAGCGGCGGCGCTCGCATCTGGCCGTCTATCAGTTGTTGAGTCGGTGGCTCACGCCCCTGTTTCAATCCGAGCGCGATGGTCTGGCCTGGTGGCGCGATATGGCGTTCGGCCCGCTCGGGCGAATGCGGCTGAACCAGGGCCAGATGCTGAAAATACTCACCGGCACAAAAATGAGCTGGTGGCGCTGAGTCGAGCCGTGGCGGTGACTCAGTACCAGTCGAGCAACGACACACCCACACCCAGGTAGGTGGCATTGTGGTTGTAGTCGATCAGGCTTTCGCCATAGCCCTTGAACAGTTCCGCGTAACCGCGCAGGTTGCCTGCGAGGGGAAAGCTCCAGCTCAACCGGGCGGAACCGCGCTGTTTGCTGCCACCGCGGAAGGAGTCGCGCAGGGTCATGCCGAATTCCTGACCATGCCACTCGTGCACGATCGCGATTTCGCCGCGTCCCATGTAGTTGCTGATGTCGGGGTTGTCGTCGGTGGATTTCGCTTCGGGAATGCGCCACCAGGGGCGCAGCATCACCGTCCAGCCATCGCGCTCGAAGCCGATGTTGGCGATGACCCGGTTCCAGCTGCGTGACAGCGGATTGCCGCGGCCATTGGATTGATGATCCACGCCGATGCCCAGCAGCCTGCCCTCCCACCCCAACAGCTCATAGTGGGTTGCGAACACCAGCATCGCTTCAGGCTCGTAGTTGGTTTCCCGGAACGGTCGCGACAGCGTGCTGTTGTATACCTGCCAGCGCGAGGACTGGGTATAGCCGACCCAGACATCCCCGGCATCGCCGAACACGCCTTGCCAGACCTTGGCTTTCAGGCTGAGCTGGAACTTCGCTTCGATGTTGTCCAGTTGCTCGCCGTTCGCCACGGTGTTGTCGGGGTTCGGGCTGCGCGGCTGGTTGTTCTGGTTGCTGGTAGCAAACATCGGCAGCACATAGACCGGTTTGTAGCCGCGAATATTGAAGGTGCCGAGTTTGCTCTCCGGGCTGAGTTCCCAGCGGCTGTCGAGCAGCGACAGCGGCGTGGATACGTCGCTGTTGCCGGTCTGGGCCATCTTGTCAGTGCTGAAGATGCCAGCGGTATCGACGGGGGAGGAGCTGCGCTTCTGCGCGGCGGGCAGATTCACCCGTCCGGTGGCGTGGTCGTAACAGGCCAGGCGTTGGGCGTCGTTCTCGATCCCCGTGCAGCCACGGATGTCGGTGGGGTCGGGGTTCTGCGCACGCGTGCTGGTGGCGAGGATGATCGATAGCAGTGCCACGGGGACGGCGACCAGTACGGGTTTCATGGAGTTTCCGGGGTTGCCGTGAAATCAGAGGGTTGGAGCAGAGTCGGCGAGCCGGACTCGTTCGCAAAAGTCTACTTGATGCGCGGGTTCGCGGCTTCTTGCGAATGGATGGCCGCGTCACGCCTTGTCACGAAACCACTTGCTGAGAGGCGGTTTTCGTTGATCTGTTGCCAAGGTCATGGAGGCGACATGCGTTGCTTGCCAGCACCAGATGAGGCGACCCACCCGCCAAGCGAGTGGATCGCCGTCATTCTTTCGCGCACCGGCTTCTGCGCGGCGCCGCATGCGCAACGCAACCATCGATCAGAGTTGCTTCATCCAGCGGGCGTACTCCGACTTGCTGATCTTGCCGTCCTTGTTGCTGTCGGCGTGAATGAAGTCGTTGGCCAGTGGCGGGTAGGCGGTGGCCTGCTCGGTGGTGATCGCCTTGCCGCCGCCGGAAAGTACCTCAAACGAAGGCGCCGGGCCATACGACGGGGCGGGCGCGGCCACGCTGTTTACCACCAGTGTTCCCTGCGCGGTCTGATAGGTGGCGGAGTCTGCGCCAGCGGCAGGGCTTGCCATGCTGGTGGACCCTGCTGCCGGGTTGTCCTGAGCGAAGGCGGTGCCGGCGAACAGCAGGGTGCCGGCAATGAGTGCCGAGAGCAGCGGGCGAGAGGATTTCATGAGTGGTACTCCATGTGAGAATCTGATTGGCGAAAGCGGTTTGTGCCCGGGGCCGGTTCCGTAGTCTGTTGAGCGGATGACGGTGGCCGAACTGCCATCCACGTTAGCGACTGTTGTGTATATGACTCCTCAATTTCGGGGTGATGAATTCGTGAAAGCTTCATGTCGTTGAACCGAGCTTCAGCTTGTGCCAAGCCCTTGACTCTGGCGCAGGCGCGGTGCGTGCAACTGGCGGCGCAAGACATGTTGCGACCGCTGCGCCGACGTCCGCGTCGAGCGGACGTCGTGGCGGCGATCGAGCGCATGCGCCTGCTGCAAATTGACACCATCCACGTGGTCGCCCGCAGCCCCTACCTGGTGCTGCATGCGCGTCTTGGTCAATACCCGATGTCGTGGCTGGACGATGCCCTGGCGCAGGGAAAGCTGGCCGAATGCTGGGCCCACGAGGCGTGCTTCGTCGGTGCAGCGGATATCGGCCTGCATCATGGCTGGCGTGCGCAAAGGGCGGATCATTGGGCGCACCGGCATGCCGCGCGCATGTATCGCGAACAGCGCGAAGGCATGGATGGTTTGCTGGCTGGCATTCGCCGCTCCGGGCCAGCGCGTGCTGCGGATTATGTCCGCAGCGAGCACGACAAGGCGGCGGCAAAGCCCGGCTGGTGGGCATGGAAGCCGGAAAAACGCTGGCTCGAGGCCTGGTTTGCGCTGGGTGATTTGATGGTGGCGCGGCGTGAGAATTTCCAGCGCGTCTATGACCTCAGCGAGCGGGTGCTGGCGGCGCTCGAACCACCCTTTGATCCCTCGTCGATGACGGCTTCGGCCACCGACATGCGCCGTCGCTTCATCCTCGACAGCGTGCGTGCGCTGGGGGTGACACAGGCGGCCTGGATCGCCGACTACTTTCGTCTGAAACCGAAGGTCAGCGATGGTGAGTTGGCGCCCCTGCTGATCAGTGGCGAATTGCTGGCGGTCGCGGTGCAGGGCTGGAGCTGCCCGGCCTATGTGCACCGGGAACATGCGGCCCTGCTGGAACAAGCCGTACAGGGTCGGCTGCGCGCCACGCATACCGCACTGTTGTCGCCGTTCGATCCGTTGGTGTGGGATCGCGCCCGGTTACAGGCGATGTTCAATTTCGAGTACACCATCGAGTGCTACACGCCGGCACCGAAACGCCGTTACGGCTATTTCGTGTTGCCCATTTTGCATCGTGGCCGACTGGTCGGCCGGCTGGATGCAAAGGCGCATCGCGGCGACGGGGTGTTCGAGATCAAATCCCTTTTTCTCGAACCTGGCGTCAGGGTAGGGCCGGTGCTGCTGAAAGCGCTGGCGACGACACTGGCTGAAACTGCCCGCTGGCATGGCACGCCGGAGGTGCAGTTGGGTTCAATCCAGCCCGTGGTGCTGCGGAAATCGCTGCGCGCCGCCCTCGACGCGGTTTGCACCTAGCGCCGCGCTCAGGGCGAACTGCTGGAGGCTGCCGGGCTCACGGCGCAAGCCTTGCCATGCAGGGCTTCGCGCAACTGGTTGGCCAGCGAATTGCAGCGCGCCGCGAGTTGCGGGCGGATATCCGGATTTTGCGAATCGCGAAGAAGACTGGTGCGCATCGCCTCATAGCGGGAGGGCAACTGCTCGGGCGAGTAGATTTGTGCGGCCTGATGGCATCCGAGATAGCTGGACAGGTAGTCATCGCAAGCGGGGATGCCCGTGGTTTTTGGCAGGCTCGCGCTGTCGTCGTTCCCCTCGGCGGCAACAACGCTGCTTGGCCGAGGCGCTCGGTGTGCCGGGTTGCTGGCTGGGGCTGACGGCGAGCCAGCTTTGTCTGTGGTCGCTGTCGAGCGGGTCGCCTGATGCGGTGCGCAGCCGGCCAGCAACAGGCCGCCGCCGATCATGAGGGTCAGGGTCAGGCGGTTGACAATGGACATGGAGTGCTCCTTGGAGGGTCTGGTGATGGACGGTGGCCACGCCGCTGCGCTGGTCTGCATTAAAACAGGTGAGGCGTGTAGGAAGTAACAATGCAATCGGTTGTTCGCAACAATCACCGGGCAGCGCCGACGAGGGCGTTTCTCGTTGACGAAGGCGGGTGGCCGGGCCAGGTTTTCGCTGATCAGAATCGGGTTTGCAAAGTAGTACTTGACAAATCACTTTCAAATAAAAATCCGCTATGCTGAAGTCACTGTGTCTGCTTGGCCACATGTGCACCAGGGGTAAAATTCCTGAGTCTCCCCTCGTGCCGGACCATGTCACGCTCAGTAAACCGTCGGCCCGTTGGGGCCGGTTTGTCTCATGAGTATGGATTGGATCGGAGTGAGTCATGTCGGATCGTGAAGTAGGTACAGTGAAGTGGTTCAACGACGCCAAGGGTTTTGGTTTCATCAGTCGTGAATCCGGCCCGGATGTGTTTGTGCATTTCCGCGCCATCTCGGGTTCGGGCTTCAAGAGCTTGCAGGAAGGGCAGAAGGTGAGCTTCAAGGTCGTGGACGGCCAGAAGGGCTTGCAGGCCGAAGAAGTCACGCCCGTTTGAATCCTCTTTCGAGGGGCACGAAGAAGGTCGGCGCATGCCGGCCTTCTTTCTGGGTGCGCGGCCGGGTCTCGCCGTGATGCGCAGCTTGTGATTCGCTAGTCTTCAGCAATGTCCAACGATGCCCTCACCCCGCTGCGAACGAGCGCGCCCGCGCCACTGGTGATCCCGGTAGCCACGGCTGATCATGCGCACTTCGAACTGCTTTGCTGCTTCCCGCCGGGTGAATGCACGCGTTTGCTGTACTGGATTCCAGCCATGGGTATGCCCGCCCGGCACTACCTGCCGCTGGCCCAGGCGCTGGCGGTGCAGGGTGTGGCGACGGTACTGCACGAGTGGCGCGGCATCGGCTCCAGCGATCGTCGTGCGAATCGTCGTTGCAGTTGGGGCTATCGGGAATTGCTCGAGCACGATCTTGCTGCCGGCATGCAGGCAGTGCGCGAGCGCTGGCCGCAGGCCAGTTGCATGGTCGGTGGGCACAGTCTGGGCGGCCAGTTGGGCGCGCTGTTTGCCAGCCTGTATCCCGAGGCCTTCACTGGGCTGGTGCTGGTGGCAAGCGGCTCGCCGTACTGGCGCGGGTTCCGTCTGGGTCGATTGATCCGCTTGGCCTTTCGCGTGGCGCCGTTGCTCGCCCGCTGGGTCGGCTACCTGCCGGGGCGGCGGCTGGGCTTTGCCGGCAACGAAGCCTGCGGCGTGATTGCCGACTGGGCCTGCAGCGGTCGCAGCGGTCGCTATGCGGCGCGGGGAGTGGCGGTGGATCTGGAGAGCCGACTCGGCGCGTTGGCGATTCCCGCACTGGCGCTGCGTCTTCGCGATGACTGGATGGTGCCGCCAGCGTCGCTGGACTGGCTGTTGCGCAAACTGGGTCCGGCCGCGCAGACAGTGCAGGTGATCACCCCCGCGGAGCTGGCCGGGCCAGCGGCGGACCACTTTGCCTGGATGAAGGCGCCCGCACCCATCGCCGCGCACATCGCCGAGTGGTCGGCGGCGAGGAACGCTGAGTTCACACCGCAGGCGGACACGCGCGCTTGATTCCATCGGCCGTCGCCTGCATGTGGTGGGCCTGACCCACGCTGGAAGTCCCGATGAATCTGTTCGATCCCTATGCCCAACGCCGCCTCACCCTGCGCAATCGCCTGGTGGTGTCCCCCATGTGCGAGTACTCGGCCACTGAAGGCGTGCCCGACCACTGGCATCTGGTGCACCTGGGGAGTCGCGCCGTGGGAGGCGCGGGCGCGGTGATCGCGGAAGCGACGGCGGTATCTGCACAGGCACGCATTTCGCCGCAGGACGTGGGCTTGTGGAACCAGGCACAGGTCGATGCGTGGCAGCCGATCACACGTTTCATCAAGGCGCATGGCGCGGTGGCTGGCGTGCAGCTTGCCCATGCCGGCCGCAAGGCCAGCACGTTGCGGCCCTGGGATGGTCATGGGCCGGTGCCGGCAGGTCAGGGCGACTGGATCAGCGTGGCGCCTTCGGCGTTGCCATTTGACAGCGGCTGGCAGACACCGCAGGCGCTGGACGAGGCTGGCATCCAGGCGGTCATCGCCGATTTCCGCGCCGCGGCGGAGCGCGCCCTGGCGGCGGGTTTCGAGCTGGTCGAAGTGCATGCCGCGCATGGCTACCTGCTGCATGAGTTTCTGTCGCCGCTGAGCAACCAGCGTACCGATAATTACGGCGGAAGCTTCGAGAACCGCACGAGGCTGGTGCGCGAAGTGATCACTGCCGTACGCGAGGTCTGGCCGGCCGACCTGCCGCTGTGGCTGCGCATCTCGGCCACCGACTGGGCACCCGAGGATGGTCCGCGTGGTTGGGATATCGAACAGAGCGTGCAGTTGTCGCAGCAGGTCAAGGCGCTGGGTGTGGATCTGGTCGATGTCTCCAGCGGTGGTCTGCTGCCGCACGTGAAGATCCCGCTCGGCCCGGGTTACCAGGTGCCGTTTGCGGCACGGATTCGGCGCGAGGCGGGCATCCCCACGGGCGCGGTAGGGCTGATCACCGAAGCGGAGCAGGCGGTGGCGATCGTGGTCAACGACGAGGCTGACGTGGTGTTGATTGCGCGTGAGAGCCTGCGTGATCCGTACTTCCCGCGCCGCGCCGCGCAACTGCTCGGTGCGAAGATCGAGGCGCCGGTGCAGTATCAGCGGGCCTGGTAACCCCGCGTTCCACTATCCATGGAGAACACGATGGACGCACAACCTTTGCTGATCGAAGGCAAACTGCATGACCTGGGTGACGGCTTCAGCGTGCGCCGGCTGCTACCCGCGCTGCAGGCTCGTCAAGTCGGGCCGTTTGTCTTCTTCGACCATATGGGGCCGGCCGTGTTCGCTGCCGGCAAGGGCATGGATGTGCGGCCGCACCCGCATATCGGCCTGGCTACGGTGACCTGGCTGTTCGATGGCGCGATCCGCCATCGCGACAGCCTCGGCAGCCTGGCTGATATCCGGCCGGGCGAGGTGAACTGGATGACCGCCGGGCGCGGCATCGCGCATTCCGAGCGTACGCCGCCAGACGAGCGCCGCGATGGGCAGACCCTGCACGGCGTGCAGATCTGGGTGGCGTTGCCGCAGGCCGATGCCGAGATCGCCGCCGAGTTCCATCATCATGATCGCGACGTGCTGCCGCGGCTTTCCTTGCCCGGGGTCGAGGCCGTGCTGGTGGCCGGTAGCGCGTATGGGCAGCACTCGCCGGTCAAAGTATTCGCGCCGATGTTCCTGCTGGAAGTGAACCTCGCTGCCGGAGCCGAGTTGGCGCTGCCGCAGGAGTACGTCGAGCGCGGCATCTTCGTGGTCGAAGGCGCCGTCGAATGGGGCGGACTTGCGGTGGGCGCGACGCGGATGGCGGTGCAGGCTGGCACGTCGGCACCCCCGCTGCATGCACGCGAGGCGACCCGGCTGATGCTGTTCGGTGGGGCGCCGCTGGATGGTGAGCGCCACCTGTGGTGGAACTTCGTGGCCAGCACGCGCGAGCGTATCGAGCAGGCCAAGCTCGACTGGAAGGTACAGGCCTTTGGCAAGGTACCGGGCGACGAGAGCGAATTCATTCCGTTGCCGGACTGAGTCGCAGGCGCGGGCATGGCAGAATCAGCCAGCTACTGGAGGAGTCCACCATGTCCGGCTTTCGCAGCTTCAGCGAGTTCTATCCGTTCTATCTGAAGGAACACAGCAATCGGCTGTGCCGACGCCTGCACTTCATCGGCAGCAACCTGGTGATCGCGGTACTGCTGGCAACCCTGTGGAGCGGTCACCTGCGCTGGTTGTGGCTGATGCCGCTGGCAGGTTACGGCTGCGCCTGGATCGGTCACTACGTATTCGAGAAGAACCGCCCAGCCACCTTCAAGCACCCGCTCTACAGCCTGCTCGGCGACTGGGTGATGTACGCCCAGATGTTGCGCGGCAAGGTCAGTTTCTAGGAGTCTGTCGGGCTTTGGTGGTCGAGGCGAGAATTCGGCTGTGTGAGGACAGATTTGTGATGATTCGCCGGTCCATAGTGGTTCTATGGACCAGGAATCAGCGCAAATATGGACCATACAGCCGAATTCGCAGGCCGGCCGACCAAAGTCCGACAAACTCCCAGGCGCCGTCGCTCAGCGATATTGCTGGTGGCAGCTCTTGCAGGTGTCGTCGATCGGCTTGATGGCCGCAGCGAGGGCTGCGCAGCTGGTGGGCGCCGCCTGCAGTGCCTGTTGCAGGTGAGTCTGCAATTGAGTGGCCTTGTCGGTGAAGTCTTTTTCATCGACGCCGAATACCGGCACGATATCCGTGGCGGTCGATTCCAGCCGCTGCAAATGGTGCTGGATGCTGGCCGCCTCGCACTGCCTGGCCTTCATCGCCTTGCCCAGTGCACCCATGTGGTAACCCATGGTGTGCATCACCGCCTTGGGCATCGGATTGCGTGCATCCAGCGCACTCATCACATTGACCGTACCCAGAATGCCAATGACCAGGCCCAGCAGGATCATCAGTGCAACGCGCATGCGCCTGGCTCCTCGAATCAGTGTGATCGGCGCAAGCATAGCCTGCACGGCCGCATGGTATCCACGCAGACAGGATAAAATGCCCGCTCATCGTTTTCAGGTAGTGTCGTGAGCCATTCAACACATCAGTCATCCATTGCGGTCGTGCGGCATGACTGAGCCGACGTTCCAGGCCGGGCGCTTCGCCGGTGTCGAGCGCCTCTATGGCAGCGGCAGCGTGGATACCCTGTCGAAGGCGCATGTCTGCGTGATCGGCGTGGGCGGCGTCGGTTCGTGGGCGGCCGAGGCGCTGGCGCGCAGCGGTGTTGGCCGGCTCACCCTGATCGACGCGGACGAGATCTGCGTCTCCAACACCAACCGCCAGTTGCACGCGCTGGATGGGCAGTACGGCAAGCTCAAGGTCGGCGTGATGGCCGAGCGCGCGCACGCGATCAACCCGGCGATTCGGCTGGAGGCGATCGAGCGCTTTCTCACTCCATCCACCCTGGACGAGCTGCTCGACCGCGGCTATGACGTGGTGCTGGATGCCTGCGATGCGTTTCGGGTGAAGCTGGAAACCATCGCCTGGTGCCGCCGACGCAAGTTGCCAATTGTCAGCGTGGGTTCGGCCGGTGGGCGTACCGATTCCACCCAGATTCGCGTACGCGACCTGTCGCGCACCGAGCACGATGCCATGTTCAGCCTGATCCGCAAGAAGCTCCGCACCGACTTCAATTTTCCGCGCAACCCGGATCGCTACTTCGGCGTGTCAGCCGTTTATTCGCTGCAGAACGTGCAATACCCGCAACCCGACGGCAGCGTCTGCGGCACCCGGCCGCCGGGTGGCGATGCCTTGAATCTGGCCTGTGGCGGCGGCCTCGGCGCCGCCACCCATGTCACCGGCGCGTTCGCCTTCGCCGCGGTGGGCAAGGTGCTCGAAAAGCTGCTCAACCGCTCGTAGGAGCCCACTCGTGGGCGATACTCTTGAGGTGTGTGCCTCAGGGCAGAAGCATCGCCCGCCAGCGGGCTCCTACGGGTCGATTGGTTGTTACCAGCCCATGTACTGACCGCCGTTGATCGACAGGTTGGCGCCGGTCATCCAGCAGGTTTCCTCGCCGGTGAGGAAGGCCACGGCATGGGCGATTTCTTCCGGCTTGCCGAGGCGGCCGATGGGAATCTGCGCGGCGATTTTCTCGCGTACTTCCTCGGGCACGGCCATCACCATGTCGGTGGCCACATAGCCGGGCGAGACGGTGTTCACGGTGATGCCGAACTTCGCGTTCTCCTGCGCCAGCGAGATGGTGAAGCCGTGCATGCCGGCCTTGGCGGCGGCGTAGTTGGCCTGGCCGTACTGACCTTTCTGACCGTTGATCGAGCTGATCTGCACCACGCGACCCCACTTGCGTGTGCGCATGCCCTCGATCACCGGGCGGGTGACGTTGAAACACGAGTTGAGATTGGCGTTGATCACGTCAGTCCACTGCTCGTAGCTCATCTTGTGGAAGGTGGTGTCGCGGGTGATGCCGGCGTTGTTGACCAGGATTTCCACGCCGCCGATCTTCTCCTCGATCTCGCGGACCATCGCGGCGCAAGCCTTGGGGTCGGTCACGTCGGTCTGCACCATGCATACCTCGATCCCCTCGGCGGCCATCGCCTGACGCCAGCTCTCGGCCTTGGCCGGGTCACGGTAGTTGGTGGCGACGCGGTGTCCCTGACCGGCGAGATAGCGAATGATGGCGCTGCCAATGCCGCCCGTGCCGCCCGTGACCAATGCCGTGCGCTGAGTCATGTTGTCGATCTCCTTGTGATGTGATGCAGGGGGTTGCGCAATCATCGTCCATGATCGCTACAAAACGTCGCGGTACAAGCGGCCGCCGTGTTTCTTTATAGCCGTTCAGGCGAAAGAATTACCGCTGCATTGCGGCAAAAGCGCGGGATCGAAATCGGCGAGCGCGCAGGACAGCAGGCCGTGCACATCGGTGACCCGGTCCGGCAGCGGTCGTTGCAGGAAAGCCAGTGCCCGGCGCAGCGCCGGGGTCGGGTCGTCCGGGTCAAGTGGCCATGCCTGGGTCGACTTGGACAACTTGTTGCCCTCGGCATCCACGACCACCGGCAGGTGCCGGTAGGCCGGGGTCGGCAAGCCCAGGCAGCGTTGCAGCCAGATCTGACGCGCGGTGGAGTCGAGCAGATCCTGCCCGCGCACCACCTCGGTGATGCCCTGCCAGGCATCGTCCACCACGCAGGCGAGCTGGTACGAGTAGTGGCCGTCCGCCCGGCGGATCACGAAATCACCCACCAGTTCGCGCAAGTCATCGCATTGCGGCCCCTGCAAGGCGTCGTCAAAGCACACCTCCAGTTCGGGTACGCGCAAGCGCCATGCCGGCGTGCGGCCGGCCTGGGCGCCGCTGACGCAATGGGCATCACGGTGAATGCCGCCGCTGACGGCCAGTTCGCTACGGCTGCAGGTACAGGGGAAAATCATGTCGTGGGCAAGCAGTTGCTGGAAGGCGGTGTCATAGGCCGCCATCCGCTGCGACTGGAACAGTGCCGGCTCATCCGCGATCAGACCGAACGCGGGCAGGGTGGCGAGGATGCTTGCCGCCGCGCCGGCGACCTCGCGCGGCGGGTCGATATCCTCCATCCGCACCAGCCACTGGCCGCCGGCGTGACGCGCGCACAGCCAGCTTCCGACGGCGGCCACCAGCGAGCCGAAATGCAATGGTCCAGTGGGTGAGGGAGCAAACCGGCCGCGGTAGGTCATCGGCACATTTTAGGGGGATTCGTGGGCTGACGGCTGCGACCAATTGACCACAGAGGCGGTCTCGCCAACATGCGACAACGAAGATGTGCTGCCCGTCACACCCTTGAAAATGCCGGCCACCGCCCCGAATAATCCCTCGCGCCCCATCGGCCTGATGCTTCATGACGGCCACCCGGGGCAGAGCAACGGTGATGCATCGGATTCGCGCGAGGTTGCCGAATTCGATTCCCTGCTGTGGCTCATTTGCCCATCGCATCAGTCACAACGTCATACAAACCATCAAGTGGATCCCATGAACGCACCCGCCGAAACCCGCAAGTTCGAAGCCGAAGTCGCCCAGGTCCTGCATCTGGTCACGCATTCGCTCTATTCGCACAAGGAGATTTTCCTGCGCGAACTGATCTCCAACGCCTCCGATGCGTGTGACAAGTTGCGCTTCGAGTCGATCGCCAACCCCGAGCTTTCCGCCGGCGACAGCGAGCTGCATATCGACGTCAGCTGGGACGAGGCGGCACGCACGGTTACCGTGCGCGACAACGGCATCGGCATGACCCGCGACGAAGTGGTGGCCAATATCGGCACCATCGCCAGTTCCGGCACCAAGCGCTTCCTTGAAGCCATGTCCGGCGAGCAGAAGGCCGATGCGCGGCTGATCGGCCAGTTCGGCGTGGGCTTCTATTCCGCCTTTGTGGTGGCCGACAAGGTTACCGTGATCACCCGTCGCGCCGATGCGCCCGAAGGCGAGGGTGTGAAGTGGGAGAGCGACGGCAAGGGCGAGTATTCGCTGGAGCAGGTCGATGAGCCGCTGCGCGGCACGGCGGTGATCCTGCACCTGAAGGCCGACGAGGACGAGTTCCTTAAGGGCTGGCAGTTGAAGTCGCTGATCCGCAAGTACTCCGACCACGTGGCGTTCCCGATCCGCATGCCGGTCGAGAAGGAGGGCAAGCCCACCGACGAGTTCGAGAGCACCAACGCCGCCTCGGCGCTGTGGACCAAGCCCAAATCGGAGATCTCCGATGAAGACTACCAGGGCTTCTACAAGTCGCTCGGCCATGATTTCAATGATGCGCTCGCGTGGACGCACAACCGCGTCGAGGGCAGCCAGAGCTTCACCACCTTGCTGTACCTGCCCTCGCAGCCGCCGTTCGATCTGATGATGGGCGGGCGCGACGAGCGCAAGGGGCTGAAGCTCTACATCAAGCGCGTCTTCATCATGGACGCCGCCGAGGAACTGCTGCCGAACTACCTGCGCTTCGTGCGCGGCGTGGTTGATGCCGACGACCTGCCGCTCAATGTCAGTCGCGAGATCCTGCAGCAGAATCGCCAGCTCGACCGTATCAAGGGCGCCTGCGTGAAACGCGTGCTCGACCTGATCGAGAAGCTGGCCCGCGACGAGCCGGAAAAGTTCATGACCTTCTACAAGGCCTTCGGCAATACGCTCAAGGAAGGCATCAGCGAAGACGCCAACAACCGCGAGCGCATCGCCAAGCTGCTGCGCTTCGCCAGCACCAAGGGTGAGGCCGCCGCACAGAACGTCTCGCTGGACGACTACATCGGCCGCATGGCCGTCGGTCAGGACGCGATCTGGTACATCACCGCCGACAGCTACGCCGCCGCCGCCGGCAGCCCGCAGCTGGAAGCGTTCAAGGCCAAGGGCATCGAAGTGCTGCTGATGTTCGACCGCATCGACGAGTGGATGATCGGCAGCCTGAGCGAGTACGAAGGCAAGAAGCTCAAGAGCGTCGCCAAGGGCGACGTGCCGCTGGACGAAGCCGACAAGGCCAAGCAGGAGGAGGCCAACAAGGAGGCCGAGCCGCTGCTGAAAAAGATCAAGGAGTTGCTGGGCGATCGCGTGGGCGAGGTGAAGGTGTCGGCACGTCTGACCGAATCACCGTCGTGCCTGGCACTGAGCGACTACGAGATGGCGCCGCATCTGGCCCGTTTGCTGCGCGAAGCCGGGCAGGAGATGCCCGACTCGAAGCCGACGCTGGAGATCAATCCGCAGCATCCGCTGGTCAAGCGGGTCGAGGCCGAGGCCGACGAGGGCAAGGCGCGCGATCTGGCCACCTTGCTGCTGGAGCAGGCAGAGATTTCCGCCGGTGCGCAGTTGCCGGATCCGGCGGCGTTCGTGCAGCGGATGAATCGGGTGTTGCTGGGGTAATCGCCACCAGGCATGTCGCAAAAAAAGAGCCCGCGTTCCAGCGGGCTTTTTTTCAGCCGCCTCCAAATAGGCTTCCCGCTGGATGGACGGGTTGCTCGGCGACGGCCCGGCAGCACCCTGTAGGAGCGCACCCTGTGCGCGATGCTCTCGCTGCATTGTGCCGGTCAGCGTGTTCCGGTTCTTCACAAATCAAGAGCTTTCGTGCCGCTACGCGGCCCGAGTCACTTCTCTTTTGCTTGTCCAAAAGAGAAGTAACCCAGAGAAAACGACACCCCACGTGGCGCTTGCCGGGCATCCATGCCCGGCAAGTCCGTGAGCCGGCGCCGGGCTTTTCGACAGCACATCCGTGTGCTGGCGAAAAGGAATCGGCCTCCTGCCGATTCCCGCTACGCGGCCTGTCGACCCCGACTCACCGCCGCACAGGGGCCCGGGTAGAGCGGCGGGCCATCCTGGCCCGCACTCGGGGTGTGCTGTGCCAGCGACGACGACTTGACTACCTCCGACTGGCCTTTTGTTGGACTGTTGACCCGTCGCGCAGCAGCTCAGCACCTTGGTCTCCATTGCGTACCCAAGCTACCACCATGGCACCTGTTGCATTCGAGTCAAAGTTCAGCGCGCACTCCCATACAACGAGTACGCGCCATGCAGCTTTTGAGAGATTGCGGATCGCTATGGCGTCGCGCTTGCTGTTTGCGAGGAGCTTGGCATCCCAGAATTCCGTTCGGGTGGCGGGGAGCCGAAATAACGGGCATCCTTTGTGGGCGTGCCAAAAGCATCCGTGGACGAAGATGGCAGCGCGCCACTTTGGCAAGACAATATCAGGCCTTCCGGGAAGGTCTCCGGCATGCAAACGAAAACGCAGTCCCGCATGCCAGAGCGCTTGCCTGACACGAAGTTCAGGTCCAGTGTTCTTGCCACGTATCTTTGACATCGTCGCCGAGCGTTGCTCGGTACTCATCACATCAGCCATTTTGGCAGTATCCGGATATTGACCGTTTCCACAATGCAGAAGAGCAATCAGATAGGGATCATCGACGTATTCGCAGGCCCTGGCGGACTTGGTGAAGGTTTCAGCAGTTTTGAGGCGAAGCCTGGATATCGCCCCTTCCAGATCGGGGTCTCTGCAGAGATGGAGCGGACTGCACACGCAACGTTGCGCCTTCGTGCTTTCCTCCGTCTGCTACGAGAGCATGGAGACCCAATGCCAAAGGCATATGGCGAATACCTGACTGCCGTTGCCCAAGGCCAAGCTCTTCCGCCGGACGAGCACTTTGGAAAGGGCCCGCTTGGCTCACTGTGGGGAAAGGCCGCTGAGGAAGCACTCAACCTGACCCTTGGCGTCACAGGAGACAACGATCTTCTGTACAAACGTATCGCCAACGCAAAAAGGAAATACGGAGCCCTTGTACTGATAGGTGGTCCGCCGTGTCAGGCATACTCGCTCGTCGGCCGCGCCCGTCAGACCAACGTGCCAGGTTTTCATACCAAGGGTGACAAAAAGCACTTCCTATATCTGGAGTATCTGCAGATCCTTGCTAGGTTTTCTCCGGATGTTTTTATCATGGAGAACGTCAAAGGAATACTCACGTCCTCGGTGGGTGGCCGGAACATGTTCGACCGTATCCGGCACGATCTGGCGCACCCGGGCCGCGCAACGGGTATACCCTCCAAAGATGGCTCTTCACAGGAATACGTGCTCTTACCCATCCATGTTCCTGCTGGCAAAGAGCGCGATCCAAGTGACGTCGAACACGATCCGTCAGGATTTCTGATCCGTTGCGAGCAGCACGGGATACCGCAGGCAAGGCATCGGATCATCGTTATGGGCGTTCGCTCCGGCCTTCTCTCAAAAGCACAACGCGCGCCGACGCTTGTACCGACTCCTGAAATCAGCATTGCTGATGCCCTCGCGGGATTGCCAAATCTGAGGAGTGGGGTGAGTCGTGCCCCAGACGATGGAAAGCAATGGGCAAGAGAAGCTGAGGAACAAAGAAGGCAAGTGATTCACAGCTTGGGCAAGACTCGCCCCGAGGTACGCGAACTGCTTGAACAGGTCAGCTTCAACCCATCGCTCTCCCGCAAAGAGACCAAGTACAACGGCAAGAAAACCGCTTTCAGCCTCAAGCTGCAAATTAAGGAACAAGATCTTGTCACCAGCCACGAAACCCGCGGCCATATGAGATCAGACCTAGGCCGCTATCTCTTCGTCGCAGCTTTCGGCGCGAAGAATCAGCGATCGCCCTCAAGCTCCGAATTCCCGCGGGCGCTTGCGCCCAATCACGCGAACTGGAGTAGCGGAGACTTCGCCGACCGCTTCCGTGTGCAGATCAAAAAAAGTCCAGCCAATACAGTGACGAGCCATCTCTCCAAGGATGGTCACGCCTTCATTCACTGGGACCCACGTCAATGCAGAAGCCTTACAGTACGCGAGGCCGCCAGAATCCAGACATTCCCTGACGACTATATTTTTCTTGGGAATCGGACACAGCAGTTCGTGCAAGTCGGCAATGCCGTACCTCCATTGATTGCCGGCCAGATCGCTTCCGTGGTCTGGTCGATCCTCGGCAGTTAGCAACGTCAACTACTACCGCAACGCACACTGGGGGGCGTATGACGGAAGATATCCAAGAAGAAATCACGCTGCGCCCAAGCGCAGCGAAACTGCTCGAGTCGATGCGGGACATTGGGTACTCATTTCATAGCGCCTTGGCCGACATTGTCGACAACAGTATTTCCGCTGACGCGACTGAGATAAGCATCCTCAATGATGTTGATCATGCTGCTCGTCCATACGTCGCGATCGCGGACAAATGAACGGGCATGACGCCTGATGAGCTCACGGCAGCCATGCAACATGGGAGTCGGAGTCCCAGCGACACCCGAAAGGAAGGGGACCTTGGGCGTTTCGGTCTTGGCATGAAAACCGCCTCTTTCTCGCAATGCCGGCGGGTCACCGTTGTGAGCCGGCGCCATGGCGCGACCTCGGCCCGGTGCTGGGATCTGAACCGCGTAGTGGAACGCGATGAGTGGGTTCTTCTGATATTGAGTCACAAGACCATTTCCCAGCTTTCCGGAATCGAACATCTTCCAGAAACCGGCACCCTTGTGCTGTGGCAGGATCTCGATCGGCTTGACTCCATTGACGAAAGCACGGATCAGGTTCACGAAGCCATGAACCTTCTCTTTGGCGAAGCGCGCAAACATCTCGCGCTCACATTTCATCGCTTCATCTGCCCCGAGCTTGGAGATGGCATTTCGCCGCTGTCCCTTCGTATCAACGGCATGCCACTCGAGGCACCAGATCCATTCGCACGTCATATGACACCCCGGTCAGACGCCCATGAAGTGGAAGTATTGACGGTGCCAGAAGGCCAAGTGATAGCGCAGGCATTCACGCTCCCACACCATCAACGCCTTACATCCGCGCAGTCGGAATCACTTGCCTTGGGTTCCAGCCTCAATGAAACACAAGGTCTCTACATCTACCGGGCAAAACGTCTGATTGCTGGTGGCACATGGTTGGGCCTTGCGAAGCGCTCCGAGCTCACAAAGCTTCTTCGCGTCAGGGTAGACGTCCCGACCACACTAGATTCGGAATGGGGTGTGGACGTTCGCAAATCGCGCATCCGGCCACCGGCTGCGATACGCGCCAGACTCAAACCTCTTGTCGAGAGGATGACGGAAAGTGCAAAGCGTCCATATACCTATCGTGGCGCGAGACAATCGTCTGGGCGAGGCCTTCCGTTCTGGTTACGAGTCGCAGAACGTGGCCAAGTCCGGTACGAGATCAACCGGGATCATCCGGTGATCGTCTGCCTCCGGGACAGTTTGAATGGATCCGGATCCGATCTGGACACACTTCTTTCTGGTGTGGAAGCGACACTTCCCCTTGAGGCCATGTTCTCGGATGTCGGAAGCGACCCGCACAGTGTGCGCCAGTCCCAGATGGAAATGGCACAGCTTGAGGCGTTGCTGGCAGTTTTTGTTGATGCCATGGCGCCGAATTCGGATGTGCTTTCCGGAGCAGCAGCAAATTCAATTCTCCAGACGCATCCATTCGCTGGAGACCACCGAGCCGCAGAGATTCTGGCGCGCCTTCGGCACATCAGTCCGCATACTGGAGAAAAGGAATGAGCAGGGAAGCACTACTCGCGTATGCCCGTACCGGGATTTCGATGAACAAGGCGCCCAGCCAACAAGAGATCCGAGATCTGGTGGGCAGGCTCGCGGATTCTCCACTGTTTGCGTCGCCGCTGACTGACGAAGATAGGGAGCAAGTTGCCCAGCAACTAGAACGTGAATTCATGGTCGATCTTGGTCCGGCGCATATCCTGACCGCGGAGGGGCACAAGCCTTGGTTGCGCGCCAAACGCCACGAGATCGATTTCCATTACTGGCGCCGTTACAGGGATCACTTGGGGCAATCGGGTTTTGGGCCACGTGTCGTCAACCGGCTGGACGAAGTCACCGACGATATTCTTGATCTTGCAGGCGACCCTACTGTGCCCGGCACGTGGAAGCGTCGTGGGCTGGTTGTCGGACACGTCCAGAGTGGCAAGACAGCGAATTACGTCGGCCTGATCAACAAAGCTGCGGATGCAGGCTATAAATTGATCATTCTGATCGCGGGAATCCACAGCAATCTGAGGTCACAGACGCAAGATCGCATTGATGAAGGATTTGTTGGGCGCGACAGCGACCAATTGCTCGGCGGTCGCACAAACGCCAACTTCCTAGGTGTTGGGAACCTCGATCGATCATTCAGCGCCGTGGCCTACACAAGCCGCGCCCATGACTTCCTGAAAACGAGGGCCGACGGCCTCGGCATCTCCATCAAAAACCTCGCACAGCCTGCCATTTTCGTCATCAAGAAGAACAAGTCGATCCTCACCAATCTGATCGAATGGTTGCAGGGAACCAGCGCCAGTGGCGACAAGCTGACGATGCCAATGCTTGTAATTGATGACGAGGCTGACAATGCATCTGTGAATACTTCGGCGGATCCGAACCGGCCCAATACGATCAATAGACTGATCCGTACATTGCTCAACATTTCGACCCGGAACACTTATATAGGCTACACAGCCACACCGTTTGCAAACATATTCATCGACCCCGAAACCACGGATGATTTCAGCGGTGATGACCTATTTCCACGTGACTTCATCGTCGGACTCGATGCTCCATCCAACTACGTTGGTGCAAGGGAGTTCTTCCTCACCGACGATGAGGATCCCGTACTTACGGTACCGTTGGCCGATACGGATGATTGGCTTCCGGTGTCGCACAAGATCGATACGCCGGTTGAAGATCTGCATACCAGTCTGTTGGATGCCATTAATTGCTTCATTCTGTCCAAGGCAATCAGGGTTCTGCGCGGACAAGGTACCCGCCACCATTCCATGCTGGTAAATGTTTCACGCTTTACTGGTGTGCAAGGCCGTGTCGCCAGATGTATATCGGAGCACATGTCCCGGGTGCGTGACGCGATCCAGAATCGCTATGCTCTACCGACTGCATCGGCGCTGCGTGATCCATTCATGCGCTCGATCCATGCGTCTTGGGAAGAGCACTACAACCCCTCGTCGCCGGAATCGTGGGAAGACATCCAGGGAACCCTGCACCAGGCTGCGGCGGGCATGCTTGTAGTAGAGGTCAACGCCCGTTCGGGCCCTGGCGTACTGGACTACCGAAGCCATGCAAGTACCGGCCTGAATGTGATTGCCGTCGGTGGCAATTCACTGTCCCGCGGTTTCACTCTTGAGGGGCTGACCATCAGCTACTTTCTTCGAAATACCCAGATGTACGACACATTGCTCCAGATGGGTCGTTGGTTTGGATATCGCGACGGGTTCAGGGATCTGTGCCGGCTATTCATCAAGTCAGATGCACTTGATTGGTACGCCTACATCGCTGAAGCGACCGAAGAGTTGCGCGATGAAATTAGGAAAATGGAGTCGGTTGGGTTGACACCTATGGACTTCGGCCTTGCTGTTCGGTCACACCCAGGGGCGCTGATTGTTACTGCTCGCAACAAGATGCGTACTGCCGAGCAAATTGTGCGTGAAGTGGGGCTAGCCGGAAAGCTCGTGGAGTCTGCGGTGGTGCATGCCTCTGATACCGCGGTTCAAATCAATTGGGAGCGAACCGTCGCATTCATCAGACGTCTACAGACCGAGGGTTACCCGCCTACGCCATATCCTGAGGATAGTTCGCGTGAGCGGGGCTCCCGGCTATTCCAAGGCGTACCACAGGATGTGGTTCTTGATTTCATTAGTGGCTTCGCATTGCACCCCGGCAATACCGAGATGTCCACATCACCGCTTGTTGAATACGCCAAGCGCCGTGGATTCGATACATGGGACGTCGTTGTCGCATCCAAATCCCAAACGTCAAACCCGGATGTGGCCTCGTTTCCTATCGATGGAATCACAGTCGGACTGCAGCAGCGATCCGCAAAGCTGCTTGGCCGCGAAGGGCGAAAAGCGATTGTGATTTCTGGAGACAAGAGGCGTGTGGCGTCACGTGGATTGGAAGCCGCTGGACTGTCCACTGAACAGCGTGAAGCCGCCAAGACGGCATGGAAAAGCAGAGAGGGAGCCAAGGGCGGGAATATCGCCGACCACTTTTATAGAGAACAAAGGTCGCGCCCCCTGCTGATGCTCCATCTCCTCGATGTGCGCGTCGATGGAAACGATCCCAGAGAGCGGCATGCGGCCTACGGCATCAGCTTCCCAACCCTTCGACCTGGAGAGCAGGAAAAACGGGTTGCTTACACAGCAAACGTGGTGGCGTACCGCGAGCTTTTTGGCCAGCTTGACGCAGAAGGGGATGATGATGACGCCGATGAATGACGATGTCTGGAGCTCGATCAAGCAGAACAAAGAACGCTGGGTCGGCCGGCGTTTCGAGGGCGACCATCCTCTTTCTCCGTTTTGGGCCATTCACCCAAACGGCGCGCCGGGGTTGGTCATAGGCGGAATTCCAAGCTCGGCCATTCCGAAGGATCTGCCGCTTCCCCGCGGTATCGTCATGGCTACAGAGGTGTCGGAAGCTGGGGATGCCACGTTGATGATGTTCTTGCAGACGCCAGAAGATCGTGATGTCTTTCAACGCCTGTGCGAAGACATCGTTTCTTGCTCCGCAACAGCAAAGGGTACCGCCGATGCGGGCATCCAGATATTCATTCGCCTCCGGCGGTGGCAGTCGCTTCTTGGTCTGGCGCGTGGCAGGGAAATGTCGGATCGCGAGGTCCGCGGGCTTCTGGCAGAATTTTGGATGTTGCTCCACGTTCTCACACCAAAAATCGGTATAGCCAACGCCCTGCGAGCGTGGGTTGCCCCTGATCGCCACCCACAGGACTTTGCTCTACCTGGCGGCATTCTGGAGATCAAGGCCCGACTGACCGGATCACGACCCGAAGTACATATTTCGTCGTTGGAGCAGTTGGAGTGCATCCATCTTCCTCTCCATCTCGTGGTCGTGGAACTGACACCGTCGGACCACGACCAGTCTGCGCTGTCGTTGAATGACTTGGCTGAGAGCCTTCTGATTGCTGCAGGACAGCACAACCAAGACACACGCGACCTGGCCCATGCGGCATTGGCAAACCGTGGATATGTGGCATCTCCAAGATACGACGCCCTGAGCTATTCAATTGCTGGCGCAGTGGCCTTTCAAGTCAGGCCTGACTTTCCCCGAATTCTTCGTGGGTCGACGGATGCCAGGGTAACGGAGGCCAACTACTCTCTGGCGCTCACGACACTTGGGGAGTACCAGAAAGATCTTGGGGATGTGCTGACCATATCCTGCGGCGGCATTACTAAGGGAGCAACACTGAATGGATGAAGAGGTCAGCCGCTATCGCCAGAACCTTCTGAGCGAGATCAGGGCAGATGCGCACATGGGTGGCGACTATGAGCGATCGCGATTCATCGACCGCGCATGCCAGGTATTAGAAACCGGTGAAGAATTCACGGAATACACGCTGTGCAGGGCACATACACCATGGAAGAGAGGGACAACCGCGCAGGTCGATGCGTTCAGCTTCTCCCAGTCAGATGGAATTCTCAGCCTCGTGGTCATGGACTACTCAGGCGCCGATGAGCCTGACGCACTGACGACAGATGAAGTACGAAGACTTGTGCAGGCGGCCTACCGCTTCCTAGAGGCAAGCGTTCATGAGGACATTGCCAGCTGCTGGGATGAGAGTCACGAAGCCCATGCTTTGTCGAAGGAAGTGTTCACGTTTGCTACCGGGGAAATGACCAAGACCTGCATTTATCTCGTGTCCGACCGGATGCTCGGGTCGAAGCTGGGAGAAATTTCAGATTTTTCACTCGGCACGCAGAAAGTGGAGGTTCAACTCTGGGACATTTCACGGCTGGCTAGGGTAGACATGTCTACCAGCGGGCGAGAGGAAATACAGGTCAACTTCGCGGAAGAATATGGCCGAGGCATACCCGCCCTTTCGGCGGGCTTGGGCGATGACAGCAGGTACCAGTCCTACATGTGCGTGATGCCGGGAGAGATACTCGCGAGTCTGTACGACAGGTTTGGTGGGCGCATTCTGGAGCAGAACGTCCGCGCTTTTTTGGGCGAAACACGAAAGGTCAACAAGGGAATACGCGACACCCTGCGCAACGACCCTGCCATGTTTTTTGCATTCAACAATGGTCTTACGGCGACCGTGTCCAACCTCTCACTTGAACAACGGGATGACGGCCCACCTGTGATCACTGCTGTGACGGATTTTCAGGTCGTGAATGGCGGTCAGACGACGGCATCCTTGTATTGGGCGAAGAAAGCCAGCTATGACCTGTCCAAGGTCTTTGTCCAGATGAAGCTCTCCAAACTCCCTGAAGAAGGTTTCGAGGATGCCGTTCATGACATCGCCCGTTATGCGAACGCACAAAACGCCGTGTCTGCTTCGGATCTGTTCGCAGGACATCCCTATTTCAAACGCCTAGAGACCCTTTCACGACAAACGCTCGCACCATCGGCCAAACCGGGAGACATCGGCGGCTTCTGGTTCTTTGAACGCACGCAGGGAAGCTATAACGTCGAACTCAAACGAAGAAAAGGGACTGCGGCAAAAGCTTGGGAGCTTCTGCACCCCAAGCGACAGAGGCTGACGAAAACTGATGTTTCCCGCTATGAGGCTACTTGGGAAAGTATTCCGCAAAGTGTCTGTTCCGGTGCACAGAAGAACATTGCTGCTTTCGCCAAGATCATCAAGGACGCATGGGACGACAATCCTGAAACCTTCGATGTAGCCTATTTCAAGCGAATCGTGGTCAAGGCAATCGTTACCAAAGCGGTGGACGCGGAAATTCCGGCCCAAGTCTGGTATCCAGGATCAATTCTCAGGCAACTTTCCACTTACACGCTGTCACTCATGAGTGATCGAATGCTGGGCGCGCAACTGCAGCCTGATTTTGATGTCATCTGGCGGGCTCAACACGCTCCGCGCAGCTTCGTCGCGGAAGCCATGAGGATAGCGAAGAAAATTCTTCCTCTGCTTCAGGAAATTCCATCGGAACAGACGAAAAACCGCCTTGTAACCGAATGGGCAAAACGCGAAGCGTGCTGGCTTCGTGTACAGAGCAGCAACATACAGCTTTCCCCCGAGTTCCTTGAAACCCTCACGACAGCAGCAAGCCAGAGGAAGGTGACTGTACGCTGGAGCGACAAAGCTGCGGAGCTCTGGAAAAATGGAGCTTGGGCGCGTCTTCACGAATGGAACAAGTCTTCTGAAATCCTCACTCCTGACGAGAGTGACCTCGTAGAACGGGCGACAGTTGTTTCAAGCTTCGGCTTCAAGGGGTTTCGCCTCACTAAGCTTCAAGAGGCATGGAGGCGTGCCGTGGATGGAGGCTTCGTGTAGAGGATCGACGGGCCGACATGGTCAATTGAAATGTCGGCCGGGTTCTTCCCCGTCTTGGCTGGCACGCTAGCCAAGGCCGTAGGTGAAGAATGCGATCCATCCCTGACGTCCGTCCCGAGCCGGGCCGCGAGTGCCGTAAGCTATGCAGCCTTTCGCCTGCAGCAGTGTCGCGCTGTTTGCACTCACCGATCTTCTGCCGACTGTCCGAACTGCATGCTGTGCTCAGATTGCCAATCCGGTTACCACGCGCCGTACGACCGCTTCGAGCGGCTGGCGACGAATCCTGAGGTGCCGAGCTTCCTGATGCGCTGCAAGCAGTGCGCAGCGCTGTGGAATGAAAGCTCGGGTGTTCCGGAACTGCTCACTCGAACCCACGCCCGGTGGTTGTATCCCGCCGCGAGGATATAGCCGGGCTGTGGGGTCTCCGCTTGCCGCGACGAAGAGGCACCTCGGCCCGGATGCCGCGTATTGGCTGAGGCGTGGTTACCCGACAGCAGGTGCTGTCGGGTAGTTGCTGCATCAATCCAGCGCGGGGTAGTCGGTATAGCCATGGCCGTCGCCGCCATAAAAAGCGTTCTGGTCGGGTGGGTTGAAGCTGGCGTCTTCGCGCAGCCGGCAGGGCAGGTCGGGGTTGGCCAGAAACAGCCGTCCAAAGGCCACCAGGTCGGCGCGTCCACTGGCGACTTCGTCGATGGCCATCGCGCGGTCATAGCCGTTGTTGCTGATCCAGGCGCTCCTGAACGGCTTGCGCATGGCGACCAAGAGACTTTCGGCACGGGCTCGGAGCAGTTGGTGACCTCCGTCACTCAGTCTTCGCGAATGAAGTCGACGAATACCCGCAGCGGCGAGGGCAGCTGGTGGCGGCCGGAGTAATACAGGTACGGGCCGCTGAAACTTTGCCACCATGGCTCGAGCACGGGTAGCAGCGCACCGCTGTCGAGATGCGGGCGCAGCCAGTCTTCGAACAGGTGGATGATGCCGAGGCCGTCGATGGCGGCTTGCACGGCGAGATCGAGGGCGGCGCCCTGGCGAACCTGCAGCGGTCCCTGCGGGTCGACGCGCACGATGTCTCCGTCGCGTTCGAACTCCCAAGTGGGTATCGCGCCGCCGGAAAACTGGCCACGCAGGCAGGCGTGCTGCAGCAGGTCGCGCGGGTGTTCGGGACGTCCGTGCGCTTGCAGATACGCGGGGGATGCGGCGGTCACCAGTCGCTGGGTGCGCGGGCCGATCGGCACCGCGATCATGTCTTGCGCAAGGCGTTCGTCGTAGCGGATGCCGGCATCGCCACCGGCGGCCAGCAGGTCGACGAAGCTGTCTTCGACGGTCACTTCGAGCCGGATCTCGGGGTAGCGCTTGAGGAAGGGGGTGATGATCGGCGGCAGCACGGTGCGCGCCACGTTGGCCGGCACGTTGAGTCGCAACGTGCCGGCGGGGTTGTCGCGGTAGTGATCGAGCACGTCCAGCGAGGCCTGCACTTCGGCCAGTGCAGGGGTCAGTCGTTCGGCCAGACGCTGGCCCGCCTCGGTGGCCGACACGCTGCGTGTGCTGCGATGGAGCAGGCGCACGCCCAGTTGTGACTCCAGACGTTTCACCGCCTCGCTCAATTGCGATGCAGAACCATGGCCGGTGCGCGCCGCTTCGCGGAAGCCGCCAGCCTGGACCACGGCCAGAAAGGCGATCAGGTCTTTTGTGTCTGCTGCCACTGTTCGGCGCTCCGTACGGCCCGTGCGGATTGTGGCGGATTATCAGGCATGACGCGCACGCCTATATTGGGTTCATCCCGATCATCGACAGCGCCAAGGAAAGTCATCATGAGTCAACTCAAACAAGCAGGTACTTTTTCGCTCGGCGCGCGCAGCGTCAACCGGATGGGCTATGGCGCCATGCAACTGGCCGGCCCCGGCGTGTTCGGCCCACCGCAGGATCGTGCCACCGCGCTGGCGGTGTTGCGAGAGGCGGTGGAGGCCGGCGTCAATCACATCGACACCAGCGACTTTTATGGTCCGTATGTCACCAACCAGATCATTCGTGAGGCGCTGCACCCGTATGCCGACGAACTGGTGATCGTCACCAAGGTGGGGGCGTTGCGTGGGACGGACGCTTCGTGGAATTCGGCGCAAAGTCCCACTGAACTGGTGCAGGCGGTGCACGACAATCTACGCCACCTCGGTCTGGAGGTGCTGGACGTGGTCAATCTGCGCACCATGGGTGACGTTCACGCGCCGTCCGAAGGGTCGATCGAGCCGCAGTTCAGTGCGCTGGCCGAGTTGCAGCAGCAGGGACTGATCCGGCATCTTGGGCTGAGCAACGTCACCGCCAGCCAGATCGCAGAAGCACAGCGGATTGCGCCGGTGGTGTGCGTGCAGAATCACTTCAACCTGGCCCACCGCGAGGATGATGCTCTGGTTGATACGCTGGCTTCCCGGAGTATTGCCTACGTGCCGTTCTTCCCGCTGGGCGGATTCACGCCACTGCAATCGCAGACGCTTTCCGGCGTGTCTACTCGCTTCGGCGTTTCACCGATGCAGGTGGCCCTGGCATGGCTGCTGGCGCGCGCGCCCAACGTGCTGTTGATCCCCGGCACGTCGTCGCTGGGCCACCTGCGCGAGAACCTGGCGGCGGTGGAGCTGGAGCTCGGCGAGGACGTGATGACCGAATTGGACAGCATCGGCGCGGCCTGAAGCGGTGCAGGTGAAGGTGAAGGTGAGGGAGACGACCGGGCGTGAAAGCAGGTCGTCTCCTTCAGTTGCTGCATCAATCCAGCGCAGGGTAGTCGGTGTAGCCATGGCCATCGCCGCCATAGAACGTGTTCTGGTCGGGTGGGTTGAAGCTGGCGTCTTCGCGCAGCCGGCGGGGCAGGTCGGGGTTGGCCAGAAACAGCCGTCCAAACGCCACCAGGTCGGCGCGGCCACTGGCGACTTCGTCGATGGCCATCGCGCGGTCGAAACCGTTGTTGGTGATCCACGCGCCCTTGAACGGTTTGCGCATGGCGGCGTAGTCGAACGGTTGCGGCTGGCGATCGCCGCCGGTTTCACCTTCGATCACATGGATGTAGGCCAGCTTGAGAGTGGCCAGCCGTTCCACCGCGCGGTTGAACAGGGCCTGTGGATCGCTGTCGGAGACGTCGCCAAAGGTCGTCAGCGGCGACAGGCGCACGCCGGTGCGGCCGGCGCCCACTTGCTTGGACACGGCTTCGCATACTTCGAACAGCAGACGCGTGCGATTCTCGATGCCGCCGCCATAGGCGTCGGTGCGGTGGTTGCTCTTGTCGCGCAGGAACTGATCGATCAGATAGCCATTGGCAGCATGCACTTCGACGCCGTCGAAACCGGCCTCAATGGCATTCGCCGCGGCCTGGCGATAAGTCTCGACCAGTGCGGGGATTTCATCGAGTTCAAGCGCGCGCGGCATCGATACATCGACGAAGCCGTCGGCCACGAAGGTCTTTGCCTCGGCGCGGATCGCCGATGGCGCCACCGGCGCCTTGCCGCCGGGCTGCAGTGACGTATGCGAGATGCGTCCCACATGCCACAACTGCATCACGATGCGACCGCCCTTGGCATGCACGGCAGCGGTGGCCAGCTTCCAGCCGGCCATCTGTTCGGGCGAGTGGATGCCCGGCGTGGCGATATAGCCCTGGCCTTCTGGGCTGATCTGGGTGGCTTCGCTGATGATCAATCCGGCACTGGCGCGCTGCGCGTAATAGGTGGCGTTGAGCGCCGTGGGCACATTGCCGGCACTGGCGCGGTTGCGGGTCAGCGGCGCCATCACCACGCGATTGGGCAGGCTCAGATCACCGACCTGGATCGGTTGGAACAACACTTCTACATCCGGCGCAACGTCGGCTTGAGCGTTCATGAAATCTCCTTGGGGGGGTGACGCCTGCCATCGAGCTGGCTGGCGTGGGGATGGCGCACTCTAGGTGAGCGGCTGTTCTCTCGATGTGTAGGTATTGCCAGCTTCTGGTGGCATGGGCGGCCAGTCATCCGGATGGACGCCGTGGCATGCGGTGACGATCCTCTGGCTGTTCAAGCACGGGCGACGGCAAGGTCGCCCGTG
>JBBQQL010000030.1:0-31016 GCA_038215995.1 Lysobacterales bacterium | reverse complement strand
TGAGGCATACCCGGAGCTGGCGGCGAAGCAGGCCTTTGTCGAGGAGGTGCTTCGCAACGAAGAGCAGCGCTTCGGCGAGACGCTGGAGCACGGCATGCGCCTGTTCGACGAGGTAGCAGCCCGCTCCGGCGAGACCATTGCCGGCGAGGACGCGTTCCGTTTGTACGACACCTACGGCTTCCCGGCCGATCTCACCGCCGACATTGCGCGCGAACGCGGTATGGCGGTGGACATGGCGGGCTTCGAGCGGGCGATGAATGAGCAGCGTGAACGCGCGCGTGCCGCGGGTCGATTCGAGGCCAAGGGGCAGATGCCGGCCGAGCTGGCCAGTCAGCTGCCGCCCACCGTTTTCCTGGGTTACGACGCGCTGCGCAGCGAAGCCTGCAAGGTGCTTGGCATCGTGCGCGATGGCCGCCAGGTGGAGCAGTTGGGTGAAGGCGAGCTGGGCCTGGTCATTCTCGATCGCACGCCGTTCTATGCGGAATCCGGTGGCCAGGTCGGCGACATGGGCGAGCTGAGCACGGCGACGGGCCGGTTCGAGGTTGGCGATACGCTGAAAATGGGCGGCGTGTTTTTCGGGCATGCCGGCACCTGGCATGGCAGTCAGCCGCTGCGTAGCGGGGATCTTGTCGTCGCCCAGGTGGAGGTGTCACGGCGGCAGGCGATTGTGCTCAATCACTCGGCGACCCACTTGCTGCACGCCGCATTGCGCAAGGTGCTGGGCGAGCACGTGGCCCAGAAGGGTTCGTTGGTGGCGCCGGAGCGCTTGCGGTTCGACTTCTCGCACTTCAAGCCGATGAGTCGGGATGAGCTGGATCAGGTCGAGGCGATGGTCAATGCCGAAGTGCGCCGCAATGCCGCGGCCGAAGTGCACAACATGGGCTACGACCAGGCGATCGAGTTTGGCGCGATGGCGCTGTTCGGCGAGAAGTACGGCGATGAAGTGCGTGTGCTGAAGATGGGTGAATTCTCGACCGAGCTGTGCGGTGGTACCCATGTTGACCGCACCGGCGATATTGGCCTGTTCAAGATCGTCAGCGAAGCGGGCGTGGCGTCGGGCGTGCGCCGCATCGAGGCGGTGACGGGCGCCGGTGCGCTGGCTTATGTCGCCGATGAAGAGCGTCGCCTGGCGGAGTTCTCGCAGCTGCTTTCCAGCACGGGTGACGACGCTATCGAAAAGCTTCGCCAGTTGTTTGAGCGGCAGAAAAAACTGGAACGTGAGCTGGAATCACTGCGCAGCAAGGCCGCCGGTTCCGCTACGGCCGATCTCGCGGGCACGGCCATTGAAGTCGATGGCATCAAGGTGGTTGCTGCACGGCTGGAAGGTCTCGATGCGAAGTCGTTGCGCGACAGCGTCGATCAACTCAAGCAGCAACTGGGCGATTGCGTGATCCTGCTCGCCGGTGCGGTGGGGGGGCGCGTTTCGTTGATCGCTGGCGTGCACGGCAAGGGTCTGCAGCGGGTCAAGGCCGGCGATGTCGTGGCTCATGTTGCTGCGCAAATCGATGGCAAGGGCGGCGGTCGTGCAGACATGGCTCAAGGTGGTGGCAGCGATGCGCCGAGCCTGCCCGAAATTCTTGCCGCATTTCCGCATTGGATTTCAAGTCATTGAGCGGTCCCCCAAGTAAAGCTGAACCGCCCGGTTTCCAAGTGCCATGCGCATTGCGCCGGTGAATCCGGCTCGGCTACTATCGGCAGCGTGTCGACCTTGTCCGCAGGGATGGGGTCGCCAGTCAGGACGCTCAGGAGTGTTTTGGCTGTGAGCCTGGAAGGCGGTAAGGGCCTTCGATGGATCAATCGTCGAACTGCAAGAAGCGGCTGCTCAGGGGTGAGGCGTCGTCAAACTGCAGGCCTGTGACCAACAGCATTTGGAGTAGTAGACATGTTGATTCTGACCCGCCGGGTCGGTGAGACCCTGATGATCGGAGACGAGGTGACCGTCACCGTTCTTGGCGTCAAGGGTAATCAAGTGCGTATTGGCATCAACGCACCGAAAACCGTAGCCGTGCATCGCGAAGAAATTTATCAGCGGATCAAGGGCGAACACGAGGCAGGTGGCGCCGATATCGAGTCCACTGATCACGAATAGCGAAAAAGTCTTTACCTAGATCGCGCCGGTCGGTATCCTTGCCGGCTCCGCAGCAATGCGGAAACAAACCCGGAGAGATGCCCGAGCGGCTGAAGGGGCTCCCCTGCTAAGGGAGTATAGGGTCAAAAGCCTTATCGAGGGTTCGAATCCCTCTCTCTCCGCCAGATGACACAAACCCCTGTTTTTACAGGGGTTTTTGTTGGGCGGAGAAAAAGCGGTCGGGACACAAATCGGGACACACCCGATGAAGATCCCGCACTATCTCCAATGCGCACCGTCCGGTGTGTGGCACTACCGCCAACGCCTACCTAGCGACCTCGCCGCAGCAGTAGGCCGGCAAGCGATCAAGCGGTCCCTTCGCACTTGCGATCTTCGAGCGGCCCAACTAACCGCGCTCGCTCTTGCGTCCCGCTATGCTCTGATCTTTGAGGAGATGCGGAGGCGCAGGGACATGAGCGGCAAGCGATGGGATGACGACGCAGTGGCGGCGATGCTTCGCGACATCAACGCGAACGCGCCGGGCGGGGTTTCGACGTGGCGAGTCAACGGGCCGGGCGGGTTGTCTGTCGAGACCACCAGCGGCACACGCGAAGACCACGAGGGGGCGCTGGAAGCAGCGAAAGAAATGTTCAAGAGCGTGGCGCAGAACCTAGCCCTAGAAGCGCCTGTGGTGCCTGTCGTGAGGCCTGTTGTCGTGCCGATGTCGGTGCTGGTGAAAGTGCCGATCAAAGCGAATGCCGCCGCTGAGGCCTTCTTGAAAAGCATCGCGCCGAGTGTTGACAAGCAGGGCCATGCGACCGGCGAGCTGCGGAAAACCTATACGCAGAAAGCGGCAGCGGTGAATGGTTTTGTCTCCCACTATGGCGAGCGTAAGCCATTGGATGGCGTTGGTAGGTATCAAATCGCAATGTGGGTTGATGCATTGCGGGCGTCGGGGTTAGTGACGTCAACCATCAACAATAAACTCTCGTATCTCGGCGGCTTCCTTGCGTGGGCCGCAGCACGCGACCACTACCCGGCCTTCAAGAAAGAAGATAGCCCGACGAAAGGCCACGTTATCAATTCAAAGTCGGAAAAAAAGAACCGGCGCGCGCATGGTTTCAAGGCTTTCACGGAGGACCAAATTCAGACCCTCTATGCCCCTTCCATGTTGGCCTGGTTGAGCGAAGGAGCGCGGTGGGGAGCGGTGATTGGTCTATACACTGGCGCGAGGGTTTCGGAGGTGGGCCAACTGGCGCTGGTAGATTTCACGACTGTCGAGGGTGTGCCCTGTCTCACGATCACAAACGAGGGAGCCGGGCAGAGCGTCAAGAATGACGCAAGCATGAGGACCATCCCTATCCATCATGACTTGCTGGCGCTGGGCTTGATGGAGCGCGTCGAGGGGTTACGGCGAGCCGGTGAGCAGCGCCTTTTCCCAGGCGTAAAGGTGGATGGCGTCAACGGTGCGGGCAACTGGTTGAGCAAAGCTTACGCCAGGCATATCGGGAGAGCAAAATTTCCGGAGTTGGCAAAGGGAAGGTATGGGTTTCATTCACTCCGCAAGACAGCGGTTCAGGCGATGAAGGCCGCCAAGGTGCCCCTTGAATGGCGTTGCGCCTATGTAGGGCATGATCTCGACGAACAGCACGTCGAAACTTACAGCGGGGCGTATGGACCGCTCGCCATGCTTGACGCCGTAGCGCATGGCTTGAAGTGGGGGTTGAACCTGACCAGCATCCGCGCGGTGCTTTGGTCAGACCGATGACCCCTAGGTAAGGAGGGCAGGGTTTGCGATACTTGGGCGTGATGTCCCTTCGCCCTTACTTGTAGAACGTATGACCGCCCTGAAAGCAGAGAAGCAGCGCCTTCGCCCCCTCGTGATTGACCTCTTTGCCGGTGCTGGCGGCTTGTCTCTCGGGTTCGAGCAAGCCGGCTTTGATGTCGCCGCAGCGGTGGAGATAGACCCGATCCACTGTGCGACCCATGAGTTCAATTTTCCCAACGCCAAGACCATTTGTGCAAGCGTCGTTGATTTGACCGGCGAACAAATCAGGAGGAAGGCGGGCATAGGCGATAGTGATATTGCGGTGGTGGTTGGGGGTGCGCCTTGCCAAGGATTTTCGCTTATCGGCAAACGGGCGCTGGATGATCCGCGCAACCGCTTGGTTTTCCATTTCGTGCGGTTGGTTTCCGAGTTGAAACCCCAGTTTTTCGTGTTTGAGAACGTCAAGGGTTTGACCCTCGGGCCGCATCGACAATTTCTGCTGGAAATTATCCAAGCATTGAAAGATTGTGGATACAACGTGGTTGAAGACTACCGCGTGTTGAACGCCGCAGATTACGGCGTGCCACAGGATCGGCGGCGCTTGTTTCTGATGGGCGCGAGAAAGGGGTTGCCGCTCCCGGCGTATCCCCTGCCAACCTCACGCACTACGGTGGCCGAAGCCATTGGAGATATTCCCGATGCGGACCGATATAAGCAGCTGTTGACGGGTGATAGCGTCAAGGCAAAGTTCAAGAAGGGATCGTTGTATGCACAACGGCTTCGCGCACTGGCTAAGGATCCTACCGATTTTGGCTATGCCCGTGCGTATGACCCGGAGTTGCTAACGTCCAGTGCGCGCACCGAACATACGGCGTTGTCGAGATCCCGGTTCCTTGAAACGCCCCATGGCAAGACCGAGCCAGTCAGCAGGTTCCGCAAACTGCCCCCTGATGGGTTGTGTAATACGTTGCGAGCCGGCACAGACAGCGCGAGGGGGGCGTTTACCTCACCGCGACCAATTCACCCAAGCCTGCCGAGGGTGATCACAGTTCGCGAGGCCGCCAGGCTCCACTCCTATCCTGACTGGTTCCGATTTCACGCTACGAAGTGGCATGGATTCCGGCAAATTGGGAACTCTGTCCCTCCCATGTTGGGGCGGGCCGTGGCTGCGCAGATCGCACAGGCTATGAGTTATAAGCCGAAGAAGCCGGCTAAACAGGTGTGTCTTGAAGACGATGGACTGCTCACCCTTGATATGTCAGGCGCAGCCTCGCGCTTCGGCGTCTCGCATAAGGTCATTGCGCAGCGCCTCCGCAAAGTCGTGGCGAAGGAAAAGCAACCGACATCGAAGGTGAGAACAAAGGGGAAGACTGATGGTTAAAAGGCCCGTATTAAATCGCTATGGCAAGTTGATCGAGCACATCTTCTTTGCGCACTGGGAGGATGGGGCTACCGTCGTTGAGTTTGAACGCCACGAAATCGAGACGGCGGCGGAGACGCTTGGCATCGCCTTGCCGAAGAACCAAGGAGATGTCCTCTACTCGTTCCGGTTCCGTTACGAACTGCCGCAAACCATTTTGGCAACGGCGGCCGAGGGAACAGAATGGGTGATTGAGGCGCACAGCCGCGCAGGCTACGCTTTTCGATTGGTTCCAATGAACCGTATCAATCCCAACCCGCACTATGAAGCGATCAAGATCCCCGACGCCACGCCAGAAATCATCACGCAATATGCCCAGGGAGATGAGCAGGCGTTGCTGGCAAAAGTTCGCTACAACCGGTTGATTGATATTTTTCTTGGGCTTACGACTTATTCACTCCAAAACCACCTGCGGACCACTGTGCGAAAAGGTGTTCAGATCGAGGTTGATGAATTGTATGTGGGCATCGACCAGGAGGGGCGGCATTACCTGATCCCGGTTCAGGCCAAGGGCGGAAAAGATCAACTTAGCGTCGTTCAGACCAAGCAGGATCTTGATTGGTGTGAGTTGAAGTATCCGGCGCTGGTTGCGTTTCCTGTCTCTGTGCAGTTTATGTCAGAGGAGCGCATTGCCATGTTTCTCCTCAAAGTTGAGGATGACCGGATCGTGATCCGACGTGAGCGGCACTATCAATTGGTGCCAGGCAAAGAGATCAACCCGGCGGACTGGATCCAAGGCGTGTAGTGGTGCGTTGCTCCGGGCTTAGTTCTGCACCCTTCTTCTTCGCGGCCTGCCTTAGGCTTTCGGCGTCCGGTTTCGTCAGTCCGGCGGCGTAAAGGCACAAGGCCCCCAAGGCTTCATCCGGTTCAATCTGCGCTAGGCCTGCCTTCTCAAACAAACCGCCGAGCTGGGTGAGGCGATCAGCACGAGCGACACGTTGACAGGCACGCAACCGGGCCTTTTTGTCGCGGAGTTTTTGAGCCAGGGTGTTGATTTCGTTTTCGAGTGTAGGGCGAGGCATGGGAGAGGTTCCGCTGTTGGATTATCTCTATTCATAGCCCGGTGTCGCTTGCTGTCAATATCTCGCGTGGTTTTGAAAACATAAACCCCGGTTGCGTTGTCGCCAGATCAAGAGCCCTAGGAACATACACACCAGTCGCACCCTGGCGGGTAGCCACTGGTGTGTGAAAAAGGCCGAAAACCCGCATGGCTATGCGATTTTAGTGGCTTGCCTTTCGTATACACATCACCGGCGCAAACCGCATAGCGGCGCGGATTGCCGTGTATACAGTGGGTGGGGGTTGACGAGTGGCAAAAACCTGCGCGGGATAGAGGTAGGTAAAAAATCCGAGACCCTATGAATAGCGTCCCCCTCACCGCCCGATTTAATCCACGAGAAGCAGCGCGTTTAACCGCAGAGATGAAGCGCGGCGGGTGGACTGTCTCCAATTTTATCCGCGCTGCTGTGCGGGAGAAAATCACACGGATCGAGGTTACAGAGCACGTCGATGAAATCGGGCGGCGGATCGTTGGGGAAATCAAAACGCAAGCCGCCACCATGGCACGCGAAGGAAGCGAACGCGAAGCGGCGCTGGTGAAAGTCATTACCGCCGCGATTGAGACCGGCCCAGGGGCATAACCATGCTCACCAAATGCGACCTAAAAAATCCGGGAGGAGCAAAGGGCAAGGGGGCTGCTGGGGTCAGTAAGTATCTTTTTGAAACCGAATATTACGTCGGTAAGGACGGCGAAGCCCGCTCGCAAAATCAGTGGGTCGGGAAAGGAGCCGCCGCACTGGGTTTAACCGGCGCAGTCGATGAGAACCTTTTCGGGGCCATGCTGGACGGCTTCGGCCCAGAGGGTCAGAAACTGGCGCAGAACGCCGGCAAGTCGGAGCGGCGGTTGGGTTTTGACCTGACCTTCTCCGCCGATAAAACGCTCTCGCTCTTGTTCGTGGGCGCTGATGGAGAAACGCGCGACGCGCTGATGGCCGCCCATCACGGCGCAGCGGAAAAGGCGTTGGGGTTTCTTCAAGACCAACTGGAAATCCGGCGCGGTCGCGGCGGGGTGAAGCGTGAGCCGGTGGCCGGCCTTGCTATTGCCCGGTTTGACCATTTCTCTACCCGCGAGTTGGACCCGGATCTCCATTCGCATTATGTGCTGGTCAATGCTGCGCTGGGGGAAGATGGCAAGTGGCGGGGGTTCGACGCGGAGCCGCTGGAAGCATTCAAGCACGCCGCCGGCGCGCTTTACCGGGCGGAACTGGCCGCGCGGGTGCGCGACCTGGGGTTTGGCTTGGATAGCGTGCGGGAGATGGACGCGGACGGGCGAGAGACCGGCCAAGTCTGGCACCGCGTGGCGGGCGTTGGCGAGACGGAGCGGAAGCACTTTTCTAAGCGCCGGGCGCAGATCGAAACCTACATGGCCGAGCATGGCACCAGCGCCCAGGAGGCTTGTTTACGCACGCGGCAAGGCAAGAGCGGCGAGCCAGATCCAGAGCAGACGATTGCCGCCGCGCAATGGCAGATAGACGAACTGCGCGCCGCCGGGAAAATGGACTGGCGAACCGCTGACGACCTGCGGGGCAGGGAGGGGCAGAGCCTAGAACAAAGCACCGACGCGGAAACGCTCGGACGGCTCCACCGGACGGAGAGTTTCTGGACCAAGGCGCAACTCATTGACCGCTTGGCGAAAGATCGAGGCGCAACGCTGGGGGCGGAAGGAGTGCTGGCCGAAGCGGAAGCCTTTCTAGGCCGTGCGCAACTGGTTCCCCTACAACCGGACGAACACGGACGCGAACGCTGGGCCAGCCGCGCACAGTTTGACCTGGAACAGCAGATCGGCGAACGGGCGCGCTTGCGCGCCGATGATCGGGCCGCTCGGGTGGACGTGGCCACCGTGGCGCAAGCTATTGAACAGCACGAGCAGGAAAAGGGGTTCACGCTCACCGACGAGCAGCGCCAAGCCGTGCGCTGGCTGGCGTCTGACACGGGCGGCGTGGCCTGTCTGTCCGGCTGGGCCGGAACAGGCAAGACGGCCACCGCAGGGGCTTACATCAAAGCGTGGGAAATGGACGGGCGGCGTGTGGTGGGCACCTGCGCGGCATGGGACGCCACGGAGAAACTTCGCAGTGAAACGGGCTTGGAAACGCACAGCACCGCCAGCCTGTTGAACCGATTAGATTCAGGGCGGGAAACGCTGGACGCCAAGAGCGTCATTTTGGTGGATGAAGCGGGCATGGTGGGGGCCAAAACCATCGCCAGGCTCCAAGCCCATACCGACGCCAGCGGCGCGAAACTGGTCCTCATTGGCGACCCCCTTCAACTTCAACCCGTCGAAGCCGGCGCAGGTTTCACGCTTGCCATGCGCGCGACGGGCGAAGCACGGCAAACCGAAATCCGCCGCCAGCAGCAGGAGCAGGATCGCGAGATGGCCCGGTTGTTCTACGGTGGCGCAACAGGTAAAGACTTGGTCGATGGGTTGGAGCAACGCGGCCAGTTGCGCACGTCCACCGACCAAGGCCGCGCAAGGCACGCACTGGTGACGGACTATCTAAAAGACGCCCGACCGGCACGGGAAAAGCTGGTCATTGCCCCAACGAACCAACAAGCCGCCGCGCTCACCGGCCAAATCCGCGCGGGGCTGAAAGCGCAGGGCCACTTGGCGGACGGGCAGGCGGTGGAGGTGCGGGGCAAACTCCAAGGAGAAACCCGCGAGATGGAGATTGCGCCGGGCGATCGTCTGCGGTTCGGCGTGCGCGATCGGCGGTTGGGCGTGGTCAATGGCAACATCGCCACAGTCGAGAAAATCACGGCAGGCAAAGACGGCAACGGCCATTGCATCACGATGCGGCTGGAAAGCGATCAGCCGGGCAAGGATGGGAAGCGGGTGGAGGTTCAAACCGCGCAATATGGCGCGCTGGATTACGGCTACGCCGGCACCGTGCACAAGGCCCAAGGCCAAGGCCGGGAAGCTGTCTATTGGCTCGCCCAGGGCAAAAGCATGGACCGACACATGGGGTTGGTGGCCTACACCCGCCAGAAGCAGCAACTTCATGCTTACACGACACAGGACGGGCGCGCCGACTTGGCGGCCGGGCTGGATCAATGGCGGCACAAGATCAACGCTGTCGATCTGGCGGTGGATCAAGCCCAAGTGGTGAAGCACAAGGCCGCAGAGCGGGAGCCACCGGGCAAGGCCTTGGAACGGGCCTTGGCAGCGCGGCAGGCCCAAGGCCGGCCGCTGCGCCTGCGACAGCCACCAGGAGCCGCCCAGCGGGCGGCAGAGGCACGGGAAGAACGGACATGGCGGGAACGGGCAGCCGCGGAAGCGGCACAAGCGCGGCAGGCGGCCAATAGAGCCGCGCTGGCACTGATCGACCCCGACGATGGGCAACCGCTTGACCAAAGGGCGAAGAAGGAACTGACGCAAGCCCAAGCCAGGCAACGCCATGCCTATAAGACTTGGGATGAAGCAGATGGCGCGCGCAGGGAAGCCGTCAAGGCGCTGGATACGTTCAAGCATGACCACCCAACCCGTGCCGGGTGGAGTTTTGGACAAGGCGAACGGTTGAGGGAAGCACTGGCCCGCGCAAACGAAGCCGCAGAGCAAGGGGGAGACGCATGGGAACGAGCCGCAAAGCAAAGCAATGAAGTGGCGGCAGGGGCGGAGGCGCTTGCGGGCCGCCGGCAAGCAGCACAACGGGCCGAGGCAGATGCACAAGCGGCAGAGAAGCGCTGGTTTGCCATTGAGCGCGGCGCCGTGACTTATGCGCAGGAGCGACAGACCGCCGCACAAGAGCGGAGGCGCTTGGAAGTGGCTAGGCAGGTCGCGCAGATCACCAAGAACGCCGAGCAGAAACACCAGAGCCCAGGCAGAACAAGAACCAACACGCCGACCTTGAAGCCCAAGGGGCACGAAATGGGCCGTTGAGGCGAAGTTGTAGACGCGTTGTAGACGCTGCTGTCTACAACAAGATCCGCATAACGGTGCGGGTTGCGGGGCATTTTCATCGCTTGTAGACGCGTAGACGGGGGTGGGGGGGGTGAAAAAGAAATAGTGTGATGACCGTCTCGTTTTATGGGGCTTGACGGCGAGCGCGTAGACGTTAGGTTGAAAGTGTCTACCACTTATGCTAAGGCATCTATGTCTACCCCTAAAAAGCAAGTAACAAATCAGCGACGCTCCGGTCTTCTCGAATTCATCAGCACCCGAGAAGATGCGCGCGACACCATCCGCGCCATGCTCGCGGTCAATGACAGCCCCTCGCCCTGGCGTGGTTTGCTGGCCGTTCCCCCCGGCTCTCCCATGGACACCGTCTTAGGAGCGTTTCACGCCGAGACCGACATACCGCTGGAAATCCCATTCTTCGCGCTGCTCCATTTGGTATCCGGGCGTCTGCTGGAACGACGCGTCAAGATCAAGGGTCGATCAGTGGAGTGCTACGCCGATCTCTGGACGATCGTGCTGGCCCCCAGCGGGGCGGGCAAAACCTTAGCGCATAACGTGTTGGCAAAAGCGTCGCCCGTGAAAAGCGAGTTTCCCGAGGTGGCCAGCGGTGCCCGCTTCATCGAAGCGCTGAAAACGCACAATTTTGGCTTGTGGTTCCAGGACGAAATCGCGCAGAAACTGAAACAGATCGAGAACCCCGGTTCGCCACTGGCGGACGTCAAGGAGTATCTGTTGCGCGCCTACGGTTACGACAAGATTGAGCGCAGCACGAAGAAGGAGACCATCACGATTGATGAGCCGTGCATTGGCATCTTGGGGCTCAACACGCCCGAGAGTTTCATGAAAGCGCTTAGCCCGGAAAGTATGGTCGATGGCTTCGCCCAACGCTTCGCGTTCGTGCTGGCGGATCGGGATCCAGCCCGCCCCATGGTGGACTATCCGCTCTACAACCTTGAACGGCTCGGCGAGGCGGCGCAAAAAGCGTTTGCGCAGATCGAGGCTGTCCCCCTGCCCGAAGTATTCGAGGTGGAAGATGGGGCGGAGACCGCGTTCCGGGAAAGTTTCCGGCTGCTGTGTAAGGACGACATTCCGGAAAGTTTCTTCCGCCGGATCATGTTCCGCTCGTTCAAGTATGCGGCGCTCTATCACGTCCTATTGGGCAAGTCCTCGCCTGTCATCGACGCGGCTGATATTGGGTGGGGTGGCCGTGCCGCATGGCTCCACCTGTCAGACATGAAACGGATCACGGGACAGGGCAGCCTGAAAGAGGTCATCAGCCTGGCCGACAAAGCCCGAAGCGTGAAAAAGCGCTTTCAGGCTAAGGGTGTGACGCTGACGGCTCGCGCCATCCAACAGTCAATGAGGGGCGTGAAAACCGCCAAGGAGGCCGCCGAGTTGCTGGCCGTGGTGTCGTAGACGCACGAACGCTTGACCGGCCGGGGCTACCCTTCGACAATCGGGACACAGACCAGCACACAAGGAGCGCCGGTTTGTGTCCTGCCAACGGTTTGAGCGCGCGAAGGCAATCGTATCCCTCTCTCTCCGCCATATACGCAAAACGCCCCCTCGTGGGGCGTTTTGCGTATATGAGAGAGGTGGTGGACGAACGATCTCGGTTACTCGGCACTTCCAGTGCCTCGCCCTCCGGGCCGTCGGCTTCGCCGATGTTCGCTCCGGCATTCTGCGTCCGCAGTCGACAGAATTGTCTGGAACACGATGGACGCAGCCGCATGCCGTTCCCCGGAACGCATGGCGCCCATGTATGGGCCGAACAATCCCTCCGCAACTCCGTGCACCCCATCGGAAGATGCGTCTTGCCTATTTGCCGCAGCTGCAGCCAACCTCAGCCAATCGCCAACCCCTGCAACTCCACACCGTCCGGCATCACCCGCAGCACCGAGCCTTGCTCGTACCAGTCACCCAGCACGATCCGCTCTGCCTGCCGGCCGTCCAGTTCGAAGCGATGAACGGCTGGACGATGCGTATGCCCATGAATCAGGCGTGTGACGCCGGCATTGCACATGGCGGCAGCCACGGCGTCGGCATTGACGTCCATGATGCTTTCCTTGGTGCTGCCGGTATGCACGCGGCTGTCTTCGCGCGCCTTGGCGGCAAAGGCGCGGCGCGCATCGAGCGGCATGGAGAGAATCTGTGCCTGCCATGCGGGATTGCGAACTTGCCGGCGCACGGCCTGATAGGCGAGATCGTCCGTGCACAGCACGTCGCCATGCATCAGCAGGGTGGGCGTACCCTGGATGTCGTGTACCGTGCCATCGTCCAGCAGGGTCATGCCGGCGCGTCTGGCGAAGGCTTCGCCGAGCAGGAAATCCCGGTTGCCGGCCATGAAATACACCGGTACGCCGGCATCGCGAACGGCGCGAGTGGCGGTGGCGATGCGCCGCGGTAGTTCGGCATCATCATCGTCGCCGATCCAGGCTTCGACAAGATCACCGAGAATGTAGACTGCGCCTGCCTGGCGAACCTCGTCGCTGGTCAGGTAGCGCTCGAAGAGATCGGTGATCTGCGGCCGGCTCGGGTCCAGATGCAGGTCAGAGATGAACAGGCTGCTCATCTCGTTCAGCTCGTACTTGTCGGTTTGTGGGTCTTCCGGGTCGGCTTTTCTGCCGGTTTGGCGGTCAGCGAATCGGGCTTTGCAGGGCTGGCCGCGGTGCTCGCCGGCGCAGGGGCTTGCTCGCCGATGACATGCGCGCTCTCGATCACCACCAGCGGATTGGGCACATCATTGGCAAACGGGCCCAGCGGCCGGGTTGGCAGCGCTGCGATCTTGTCCACCACGTCCATGCCCTGGATCACCTTGCCGAACACCGTGTAACCCCAGGTGAGCCCGCTCTGGTTGCCGACGAAATCCAGTCGACGGTTGTCGACCAGGTTGAAGAAAAACTGGGCGGTGCCCGAGCTGGGGTCGGCGCCACGGGCCACGGCAAGCGTGCCGCGAACATTGGAGAGGCCGTTGTCCGCCTCACTGGCGATCGCCGGTCGCGTGCGCTTCGGTTGCAGGTCACGCGTATACAGGCCGCCCTGCACGAGGTAGCCCGGGATGGCTCGGTGGATCAGCGTGCCGTCGTAGAAGCCGTCGCGCACGTACTGCAGAAAATTGGCCACGCTCTTGGGTGCTTTGTCGGGATAGAGCTCCACCGTGATATCGCCTTGCGATGTATGCAGAAGAACCTGGGGTGCAGGCGCTGTCACTGCCGCAGCCGGGCTTGCAGCGGGTTTCGAGGTTTGTGCCACCGTGGTAAGTGGCAGGACAAGGAACAGGGTGGCGAGCAGGGATTTGAGCATGGGTATCTGAAAGTCGTGGCGTGGGTAGATGATACGCGGCTGCAAGCCTCGGCCTGGCAGTTGTCGTGGATCAGCTGCTTGAGATGTCCAGCTTCACACCGAGTTCCATCATCGGCGCCTGCTCTTGCTGCAGGTCGGCTTCGGTGAGGGGATGCTGCTGCAGCCATGCCAGTGGCAGCTTCAGGCGCAGCGACTTGCTGCTGGCGACCAGCCGCATTTGCGGGAGCGATTCGGCCCGGCGCGCGCGCCGGAACAGCACCGCCAGTCGCAGCACGGCAGTGATCTGTCGTGAAAGCGCGCGATAGCGCTGTGGCAACGCCATCACGATCGATTTGTCCGGTTTGCGTCGGTGCATCTCGACCACGGCGGCAAGCAGTTGCTGTTCCTGCCGCGAGAAGCCGGCAAGGTCGGCATGGCGCAGGATGTAGGCGCCATGATGGTGATGCTGACTGTGCGCAATCGCGAGCCCGATTTCGTGGACGCGCGAGGCCCAGGAAAGCCACTCGCGTGCATCGATATCCAGTTTCCAAGCGGCGGCGACCTGATCGAACAGCATCAGCGCCGTGGATTCCACACGGCGCGCCTGGGCGCGGTCGACACCGTAGCGGGCGGCCAGGGCGTCGATGCTTGCGGTACGCGGATCGCTGCCGCCCGCGCGGCCGAGAAGATCCCACAGCAGGCCTTCGCGCATGGAGCTGGAGCACACGCGCAGGCGTTCGATGCCCAGGGCGGCAAAGGCGGCCTCGAAGATCACCACGCCACCGGCGATTACCGGTGCGCGATCATCGCTCAGGCCGGGCAGCTTCAGCGTGTTGATCTGGCCTTGTTCGATGATGGCGTCGCGCAGCGAGGCCAGTGACGCCGGCGTGATGCCGTCATCGGAAAATTTCATCGCCTGCACCACCGAGCCGATCGATCGTGCCGTGCCGGACGAGCCATAGGCCTCCTGCCAGCCGGATTCGAGATAATCCTCGGCAAACTGCTGCAACAGTACGCCGATCTCGCCACTGGCCTTGCTCCAGCGCTTGCGCGTGATCTTTCCGCCCGGAAAGAAGCGCAGAGTGGAAGCGATGCAGCCGGCCTGGATGCTTTCGGTATGCAGCGGTGCCAGTCCGCGGCCGATGATGAACTCGGTGCTGCCACCACCCACGTCAATGACCAATCGCGGCTCGCGTGAGGCAGGCAGGTCGTGCGCGGCGCCGAGAAAGATCAGTCGGCCTTCTTCGCGCCCGGAAACCACTTCGATCGGGTGTCCCAGCGCCGCTTCGGCTGCGGTCAGGAAGGTTTGCGGCGAAGCCAGTCGACGCACCGTATTGGTGGCCACCGCGCGCACGCGGATCGAGGGCAGGCCGGCGATGCGCTGACCAAAGCGCGCCAGGCAGTTGAGCGCGCGGGCGCGTCGATCGGCATCGAGCGTGCCGTCGGCGCGCAAGCCGGCGGCCATGCGCACGGTGTCACGGAGTCGGTCGATCACCCGCGGCTCGCCATGTTCCATGCGGGCCACCACCATGTGGAAGCTGTTCGAACCCATGTCCACGGCGGCGATCAGTTCGTCGTCGCGGATGGGTGTCTGATCGGCTTGGCTCACGCCTGGACTCCGGCAACGATGGAGTGCGAATTCTCGCATGCCTGTGTCATTGGGGCGAAATCATGCCGTAGCGTCGGCAGCTTCACTTGCTGAACCGGTCGAGCAGGCCTTGCTGTGCACTGAAGGGTGGGTGGTCAGCGGCCTCGACCCGCGTATAGCGGCCGTTGCTGGCGAGCAGCCACGCCTGGGTATTGTCGGCTAGGCTGTTGGCGAGGGTTTCTTCGAACACGCGTGCGGCCAGTTCCGGATCGAGTATGGGAAAAGCCACCTCGATGCGGCGGGTCAGGTTGCGCTCCATCCAGTCCGCACTGGCGCAATAGAGCTCGGGGTCACCGTCGTTGGCGAACCAGTAAACGCGACTGTGTTCCAGGAAGCGACCAATGATCGAGCGCACCCGTATGCGTTCGGAAATGCCGGGCAAGCCCGGTCGCAGCGTGCAGGCACCGCGCACGATGAGGTCGATTTCCACACCGGCCTGGGACGCACGGTACAAGGCCTCGATCACCCGCGCTTCATTCAGCGCATTGAGCTTGGCCACGATGCGCGCGGGGCGGCCAGCCCTGGCGTGCTCTGTTTCCCGCTCGATCTTGGCCAGCACACTGGTATAGAGGGTGAAGGGCGAATGCAGCAGGCGTTTCAGCTCGATCATCGGCCCCAGTCCGGAAAGCTGCTGGAACACCTTGTGCAGGTCTTCGCCGATCTCGGGATTGGCGGTCATCAGGCCGATGTCCGTATACATGCGGCTGTTGACCTGGTGATAGTTTCCGGTCGACAGGTGCGCGTAACGGCGCAGGGTGCCGTTTTCCCGGCGCACGATCAGCATGATCTTGGCGTGTGTCTTGTATCCCACCACACCGTAAACCACCTGCACACCGGCTTCCTGCAGGCGCGTGGCAAGGCGGATGTTGGCCTCCTCGTCGAATCGCGCGCGCAGCTCGATCACCACGGTGACATCCTTGCCGTGGCGTGCCGCTTCCACCAGCAGGTCGACCAGCGGGGTATCTTCGCCGGCGCGGTAAAGGGTTTGCTTGATCGCCAGCACTTGCGGATCGGCCGTGGCCTGGCGCAGCAGATCGATCACCGCGGCGAAGCTCTGGTAGGGGTGGTGCAACAACACATCGCGCTGGCCGATCAACTCGAACTTGTTGCGAGCGCTATCAAGTGCCGCTGGCAGTTGCGGATTGAAGCGGGGAAATTTCAATTCAGGGCGATCAAGCCAGTCATAGATCAGGCCCGCGCGAATGATGTTGACCGGTCCATTGCAGCGGTAGATGTCGCTCTCGTCGAGATCGAAGTTCTGCATCAGCATCGAGGTGATCGACTTCGGGCAATCGGCGGCGATCTCCAGTCGCACCGGGCGGGCGTAGCCGCGACCGAGCAATTCCTCGCTGAGCGCCAGCGCGAGGTTTTCCACCTCGGCCTCCTCGACAATCAACTCGCTGTTGCGGGTGACCCGGAACTGGTACGAGCCCACCACCTTGAAGCCGGGAAACATCAGGTCGACGAAGGCCTGCAGCAGTTCGGCCAGAAACACGAAATGGTCGCCGTCGCCGCCGACTTCGGCCGGTACACGGATGATCCTCGGCAGCGAGCGCGGTGCGCGTACCAATGCCATATGACCCTCGTGACCGAAGGCATCGCGACCCTTCAATACGACAGCGATGTTCAGCGTCTTGTTGAGGATGCGCGGAAATGGATGCGAGGGATCCAGCCCCAGTGGAGAGAGTACCGGCAGCACCTCTTGCTCGAAGTAACCCTGCAGCCAGCGATGCTGACGCGGACTCCATTGCTGGCGCGTGAGGATGTGGATGTCCTCGGCCTCCAGTTGCGGGCTGATTTGCTCGTGCCAGGCACCATATTGCTCGTTGACCAGATCCAGCACGCGGGTGCGTATCTGTGCCAGCAGCTCTCCGGAAGCGACGCCATCGGGCCCAGGCGCGGCCGAGCCATACGCATGGTGGTGCTTGAGCATGGCCACCCGCACCTCGAAGAATTCGTCGAGGTTGTTGGCCACGATGCTGAGGTAGCGCAGGCGCTCAAGCAGGGGCACGGTCGCATCGCGTGCCATGGCGAGTACGCGGAAATTGAATTCCAGTGCAGCCAGCTCCCGGCTCAGATAGAGCTGGGGAGAGGTCAGGTCAGTGCTGCCGGGTTTGCTGCGCGAGGGTCGAGGCATGCCTCATTCTGGCCCATGAGGTGCGTCAGCGTACATGGCGCGGCGCGCGCGACTCAGCTCTCGTCGCTGGTTGCCGGTGCCAGCACGCGAGCGGACCCGAAATGGCAGCTGAAGGTGGAGCCGGTACCTGGCGTGCTTTCGATCTGCAGTTGAGCCTGATGCAGGTTCAACACATGCTTCACGATGGAGAGCCCCAGGCCGGTACCCCCGCTGTCGCGCGATCGGCTGGATGAAATCCGGTAGAAGCGCTCGGTGAGTCTGGACAAGTGGTTGGCCGGAATGCCGAAGCCGGTATCGCTGACCGAGTAGAGCGCGCCATCTGGCGTGCGTTGCCAGCGGATCGTGATGCTGCCACCGGCGGGTGTATAGCGCACTGCATTACTGACCAGATTGGACAGCGCGCTGTGCAGATCCTTCGACGAGCCAAGCAGGTCGACGTCCGTCGAGGCCTCGAGTTTGATCGTGTGGCGGCCCTGGCTGAGCGCTTCGGCCTCCTTGCGAATGGTCGCGAGCAAGGCCGCCATGAGCACCCGTTCGTCGGCGACGGCGTGCTGCGTTTCCAGCCGCGACAGGGTCAGCAGATCCTCCACGATCTGGCCCATGCGCTTTGACTGCGAGCGCATCTCGCCGATCACGGCAGCCAGTTCGGGCACGTCCTCGGGGTCGATCAGCTCGAGATAGCCGTGGATCACGGTCAGCGGAGTGCGCAGCTCATGCGAGACATTGGCAACGAAATCCCGTCGAACCTGTTCCAGGCGGCTGAGGTGGCTGATGTCGCGTGCCAGCAGCAGTTGTTCATGTGCGCCGAAGGGCAGCAGGCTCACGTTGAGGTGGCTGCTTGGTTGCCCGGGCGCGGCGGCATCGTTCAGGGGCTCGGCCGCACCCTCGCGCAACCAGTCTGACAATGCGGAGCCAGCCAGGCGCTGTTGCAGCGGCGTGCCCCGATCCTGCGGGCGTTGCAGTCCAAGGAGGCTTTCTGCGGCGTGATTGAACCAGCGGATGTTCTGCTTCTGGTCAATCAACACAACGGCATCCGGCAATTGGCTGGCGGCGTTGCGCAGGTCGCGCAAATTGGAGGCAAGGCGGCGGGTTCGCGTCATGAAACGGTCATGCTGGAGGGGGCTGATGAGTGCTGGTGTTCCCATCATGGGCCGTGCTGTGTGACCGAAAGGAGTCAGCAGCAAGACGATTTCGGCGAGGGCGATCACGGCGATTCCGCTGGCCACATGGCCGCCGGCCAGCCAACCAGCGAAGGCGCCCAATAGCAGGGCGGCAGCCAGCGCGGTCGGAAGTTTCCATCGATAAGTCGCAGGTCGATTCATTCAGGAGTGCTGCCGAAACGCGTGGGACGAGAGGCGCCCAGCATCGGCAAAATGCCCAGTTGTCGCAAGCCCTCGCAGCGGCTCAGGGGCTGGTGGAAAAACGATAGCCGCTGCCGCGCACGGTCTGCACAAGGTCGTCGAGTTTCCAGGGCTCCAGCGTTTTGCGCAGTCGTCGGATATGCACATCGACGGTGCGCTCTTCCACATAGACGCTGCCACCCCAGACATGATCCAGCAACTGGGTGCGGGAGTAGACCCGTTCGGTATGGGTCATGAAAAAATACAACAGACGATATTCGGTGGGCCCGATCGGCACAGCATCATCGCCGGCAAATACCCGGTGCGCTGGCCCGTCGATGCGCAAACCGCCCAGTTCGACCATGCCGGAGCCGTCGTCGCCCTGGCTGCGGCGCAATACCGCCTTGATGCGGGCGATCAATTCGCGGGTGGAAAACGGCTTCACCACATAGTCGTCGACACCGGCCTCCAGGCCGTTGACGCGATCCATTTCCTCCCCGCGTGCGGTGAGCATGATGATCGGGATTTCGCGGCTCAATTCCTCTTTGCGCAGGCGCCGGGCCAGATCCAGGCCACTGGTGCCGGGCAGCATCCAGTCGAGCAGGATAAGGTCGGGCACCTGCTCGGCCAAGGCGAGCTGAGCGGCCCGCGCATCCGCTGCCTGCATCGCTTCCATGCCGGCTTTGCGCAAGGCAAAGGCGATCATTTCGCGAATCGAGGTCTCGTCTTCAACGATCAGGATTCGTTTCTGCACGCCGTGGTCTGCCGGTGGTTGTGACGGGGATATTGCAGCTTATGTATGTTACACGTCGATGACTTTATCGCTCCCGCTTGCAGATCGGGCCGGAACGACAGGCTCGCAGCCAACGCTGCTTGAGTCGAGTACTACCCTGTGGTGGTTCGTCAGGGGTGGCGGCCGTCTGGATTGTCTTCGGTCTGGATCTTGCGCTTCTTCAACTCGAGCACCAGCGGGGTCAGTTCGGCGATACGGGCCTGAATGCGCACGCGAGCGTAGTAATCCAGATCGTTGCGCTGGAGCAGCCGCTTGAGCTGTTCCATCGCGTCGAATGGTCGGCCCGAGTAATAGCTGGCATCCGCGAATGCCTCACCGGCACGCACGCTGTCGCCGGCCTGTTCACTGGCGCGGGCATAGGCGCTGTAGATTTCCGGTTCGCTGGCGTTGTCCAGCAGCGGGCGGAGCAGGTCGGCAGCGAGGCGGGCCTGGTCCTTGTCGCCAGCCACCGTGAGTGCCTTGGCATAGGCAAGGGCGACTGCCCGATTGTTCGGTGATTGTTCGTTGAGTTGATGGTAGATGCTCAGCGCTGCCGCGCGCTGATCCGCCTGAAGTTTGGCATCGGCCATGGCCAGCTTGAGGATCAGGTTGTCAGGCCAGCGCTGCAGCAGAGGCTGCAGTTGCGCGATGGCCTGTGCGCCGCGGCCGCTGCGGGTCAGTGCCAGCGCATATCCGTAGTGATTTTCCGGTGTGTCGAAGGCGCGCCGTGTCGCCAGGTTCGATTTGTAGTAGGTGGATTCGCGGGTGGCGTCGCCTGCCAGTACACGCACGCGTTCGCGCATCAAGACGTAACTGCCGAGGTCATCCGGCCCGGGCGTGGCCATCAGCCGCGACGGGTCTTTCACGAAAGCGATGGGAGCGGTCGTCCGGGCCCACTGCTGCGGGTCAATACTGGCTGCGGGGAGCGACTTCTGCGCGGCGATCAGCGCGCTGGCGCGTGCCTTGGCGTCGCTGATGCGCAAGGTGGTCACCGGGTGGCTTTGCAGCAGCGCCGGTACGTCTTGGCCGCCCGCACCGGCGCTCAGCACATCCTGCATGCGCTGGAAGAACCCGGCCATGGCGTTGGGGTCAAAACCGGCTCGGGCCAGTGTCTGGATACCAACCCGATCCGCCTCGATTTCATCCTTGCGGGTAAAGTTGATCGACTTCTGGGCTATCAGGCCCTGGCCGCCGGCGAGGATGGCCATCGGCGCATCGCCACTATGGCTGCCAGCGCCAGCAGCGATCGCCCCCAGCAGCACCAGTGCCATCAGCGGAGCATCCTTCTTGGAATCCTCGAATGCACGCTGGAGGTGGTTTTGCGTGATATGGCCTATTTCATGGGCGATCACCCCAGCCAGTTCGCTTTCGGACTGGGTAATCTCGATCAGGCCGGAATTGACGGCGATATAGCCGCCCGGCGCAGCAAACGCGTTGATTTCCGGATCCCTCACGATGAAAAACGCGAAGTGGTCCTTGGGCTTGTCGGAATTGGAGGACAGCCGGTGGCCGAGGTCGTTGACGTAGTCGTCCAGCAGCGGGTCGTCCACCACCATGTCCAGCGCACGCATCTGGCGCAGCATGGCGGCGCCATAGTCCTGTGCCTCCTGCGGCGAAATCAGGGCATTGGCTGAACTGCCCAGGTCGGGCAGACGCACATCCTCTTGCGCCCCCGCAGAGCAGGCGAGGGTGGCGCTGATCAGCGCGGTCAGCAGGCGCAGTGCCAGTCGTCGTGGTGGCATGGTCATAGGTAGGCGACAATAGCACTGTGACCGTGACTGGCAGGGTCGGTTCGATGCTTGAGTTGGCTGTGCGCGAACCCCATGTTGGCGCGAACCTTTTCATGTTTTCCGGAGTTGATGTGATGCCCAAGATCGAGATCTATTCCACGGCGGTTTGCCCTTACTGCGTTGCGGCCAAGAACCTGCTCAAGTCCAAGGGGCTGGAGTGGGTCGAGGTTCGGGTAGATAGCGACCCGGTCCAGCGCGACGCCATGCTGGCACGCAGCGGCGGTCGTCGGTCGGTGCCGCAGATCTTTGTCAACGACCAGCATGTGGGCGGCTACGATGATCTGCTGGCGGCGGACCGCAGCGGCAAATTGAGCGAGTTGCTGGAGCGCACGGCGTGAGCGATCGTCTGGGCGAGTTCAGCGCCTTCCGTCAGCGCATGAACGATCGCATCCTGTCCGAAGACAATCAGGTCGTTCGGCGTTTCTTCGCTCTCGATACGCAGACCTACAAGGCCGGCGCTCTGGATGTGAAGACCAAGGAAATGCTGGGTCTGGTCGCCTCGATGGTGCTGCGCTGTGACGATTGCATCAGCTATCACGTGGCCCAGTGCAAGCAGGCTGGCGTCGAGCGCGAGGAATTCTTCGAGGTCTTCAGTGTGGGTCTGGTGGTGGGCGGGTCGATCGTGATCCCGCATCTGCGCCGCGCCGTGGATCTGCTCGATCAGCTCGAATCGGGCGCCGAAGGTGAGGCTGCAGCTTGCGCTGACCACGTCTGACGGCAGCAGCCAATCGCGGTTGCCGAGCTGCTCCTGCTCAGACGCGTGCGGTTTTTTGTGATGCTGCATGCAAGTATTTTCAACGTCTTGCGCGGTTCTTTCCCTGTTCGTTCAGCGTCGCATCGGCGATAATCGTCGGGTTTCGGCTTGCGTCTTTTCCCAAGGACGTTCGCTGCTGGCGGTTTCGTTCCAAGGAGTTTTTCCATGAGCAAGACGATTGCGGTGATCCCAGGCGATGGCATCGGCCCGGAGATCATGACCGCTACCCTGCGCGTGCTCGACGCGCTGGACTGTGGCCTTAATTATGAAGTTGTCGACGCCGGCATGGTCGCGCTGGAAAAGCATGGCGATCTGTTGCCGCAGGCGACACTGGACAAGATTGCCGAGCACCAGGTGGCCCTGAAAGGGCCGTTGACCACGCCGATCGGCGGCGGATTCACGTCGGTGAACGTGACCTTGCGCCGCCATTTCGACCTGTACGCGAACGTGCGTCCGGCCATCAGTTTTCCAGGCACCAAGTCGCGCTACGAGAACATCGACATCATCACGGTGCGCGAGAATACCGAAGGCGCTTACCGTTCCGAGGGTCAGACGCTCTCCGACGACGGTGAGGTGGCCGAGTCGGTCACCCGCAATACGCGCAAGGGCAGCACCCGCATCGTGCGGTATGCGTTCGAGCTGGCCATAAAGAAAGGCCGCAAGAAGGTCACCGCCGTACACAAGGCCAATATTCTCAAGACCAGCTCCGGCCTGTTCCTCAACGTGGCGCGCGAGATCGCCAAGGAATATCCGCAGATCGAGTTCAACGAAATGATCGTGGACAACACCTGCATGCAGTTGGTGATGAAGCCCGAGCAATTCGACGTGATCGTCACCACCAACCTGTTTGGCGACATCCTGTCCGACCTGTGCGCGGGTCTGGTCGGTGGCCTGGGTCTGGCGCCGGGCGACAATATCGGTGAGCACGCGGCGATCTTCGAGGCCGTGCACGGCTCGGCGCCGGACATCGCCGGCAAGGGCATCGCCAATCCGTGCGCACTGCTGCTGGCCGCGGCCGACATGCTCGACTATCTGGACATGGTGGCCAAGGGCGACCAGTTGCGCCAGGCGATTCGTGCGGTCATGACCGACGATCGCGACAGCGTGACTCCGGATATTGGCGGCAAGGGCAGTACCGGCAGTTTCGCCGATGCAATCGTGAAGCGCATCAAGGGCTGAGTACTGGCCTCGTTGATCGAAAGGCCGCGGCTGCCAGCCGCGGCTTTTTTTTGACTTCGATACTCAGCGCGTTGACGGCTGATACGTTCCCGGCACGCTCTGAAATGGAATCGCGATGCGGTTCCAGGCGTTGATCAGGATCACCGCCATATTGAGGTCACCCAGTTCCTTCTCGCTGAACTGGGTGCGTGCCATGTCGTACACCTCGTCGCTGACGCCGTGTGGATCGAGCCGTGTCACCGCCTCGCACCAGGCCAGTGCGGCGCGCTCGCGGTCGCTGTAGAACGGCGCTTCGCGCCACGCCGGCAACACATGCAGTCGCTGCTCGGTTTCACCGGCGGCGCGCGCGTCCTTGCTGTGCATGTCCATGCAGTAGGCGCAACCGTTGAGCTGGGACGCGCGCATCAGCACCAGTTCGATCAGGGCGGGTTCGAGGCTGCCCGAATGCACATACCTGTGCAGCGCAAAAAGCGGCTTGATGGCTTCGGGTGCGGGCGCGGAGGATAGACGGGATGACATGGAAACTCCTTGGGTTATACGGCCGCAGGGGCCGTTCAATGCAAGGACGTAGTCGGCGCCGATTTCGTGACAGCTGCCGCCAGCCGCGCCAGCTTTTCCGGGTGACGCAGGGCGTGGATGGCGCTGATCTGTTTGCCGTCGTCGTCGATCCAGCTGGCCGTCACCAGGCAGTTGCCCTGCCAACTGAGTAGCGCTGGCGTGCCATTCAGTAGCCGGATTTCGTGACGGACGTCGTGCCCTCGTTGGTGCTGGGCGATTTGCATGTAGAGCCGGGCCAGGCGCTCGACACCATGCAAGGGGTGCAGCGTGGCCGTGGCCAGGCCACCGCCGTCGGAAATATGCACGGCGTCCTCGGCGAACAGCGCGCGTAGAGCGTCCATATCCGGTTGCTGCAGGGCTTGCGCGAAGCGCTCCAGCAAACGTTGCTGCTTGCCGGTGTCGAGCGTGTATTGACGAGAGCGATCCGCGTGCAGACGCTGTTTGGCGCGATGCACCCGCTGGCGACAGGCATCCTCGCTGACGCCGAGCATCGCTGCGGTTTCGGCATGGCTGTAATCGAATACTTCGCGCAGCAGGAAGGCGGCGCGCTCATCGGCGCTAAGGCGCTCCAGCAGCAACAGAAAGCTCAGGGTCAGGCTTTCGGCGCGTTCCACCCGTGCATCAGGCTGCTCGGATTCGGCCATCAGCGGCTCGGGAAGCCAGGGGCCGGGATAGTGCGCGCGCTCGGTCTTGGCGCGGCGCAGGCGATCCAGCGCAATCCGGGTGGTGACGGTGACCAGCCAGGCTTCGGCGTCGTCCAGCGCATGCGGGTCCTGGGCGTGCCAGCGAAGCCAGGCATCGTGCAAGACGTCTTCAGCATCACCGGGTGTACCCAGCATGCGATAGGCGAGCCCGAAAAGGCGTGGACGGTGCTGCTGGAACAGGACGGTTTGCGGATCCATGGCGTTCTCCGGCGAGGTACGCATCAAGGACGCATGGGCGTCATGCGATGTGACTGATCAGCGGAAAAACGGCCACGGCGCCAGGAAAATCAGCCACATCAGCAGCAGGATGCCGACGTACTTGCCCGCCTTGTACAGTTTCTTGTGTCGGCGCTTGAATTCGACTTTCCACCTATGTGCTGCTCCCTTGCGCTGGCTCAGTGCAAAAAGCCGGTTCACGAAGCCGGTTTGCTCGGCTCCGGCATCGTCGTTCGGCGAAGCGGTGATCCGGCCCATGAATGCGCCGACCCGGTGATTGATCGCGCTCATCCAGCGGGTGCGTAGCGGGCGCTCCACATCGGCGAAAAGAATCACCCGCGTCTGCTCGCTGTTGTTCTCGGCCCAGTGCACATAGGTTTCGTCGAATACCACGTCCTTGCCGTCGCCCCAGGCGTGTTCCTCGCCATCGACGAAGATGCGGCAATTGCGTGAGTTGGGCGTGATCAGGCCCAGGTGGTAGCGCAGCGAGCCGGCGAATGGGTCGCGATGCGGATTGAGTTTGCTGCCTGGCGGGAGCAGGGCGAACATCGCCGCCTTCACGCTGGGAATCGCCTTGAGCAAGGCCACCGTCTGCGGACACAGTGCCTCGGCCGAAGCCAGTGGCTCGCCGTACCATTTCAGATAAAAGCGTTTCCAGCCCTGTTTGAAGAAGCTGTTGAAACTGGCGTCGTTGCTTTTGGCCGCGGCACGGATGTGGCCTTCGTCGAAAAGGCGTGCAGCCTCGTCGCGAATCGTCTGCCAGTTCGCCTGCAGCAGGTCCAGTTGGGGAAACCCGCGGCGATCGAGGATCGGCCGGGCCGGCACGGCCGAGAACGCGTACATCATGAGGTTGTACGGGGCGAATATCGCCGAATGGTCGACCAGTTGCCGGTCGAAGCGCAGCCGAACGCGGCCACGCAGATGCACCAGCAATACGCATAGCGCGAAGAGGGCGAACAGGGCGAGCAGGACGAGTCGGGGGGTGAAAACCATGGCGCAGTGAAACCGGAGGGTAGCGGATCAGCCAATTCTACTCGCGGAATCGCTGCTCCACGTCAGCAGCCGTCAACTTCCGCCACGGTGACCCGCTCTCGCCCTACTGCAGATGATGCGTTCTTCGCTTGAGATAGCTTCCGGCAATCCACATCAGCCGTATCGCAGAAAAGGCCAGCCCCGTGCCGAGCAGCAGCACCAGCAGTATTTGCAAGATCTGCATCAAGAGCATGATGGCGGACGGGGGAGTCGAAGAAAACATGCAGCGATGTCCGGGATCTCGGCGCTTGCACCATCACGCAAGCGCCGAGAGCCTGTTACAGCGTTTCAGCCGCGAAATCTGCCAGCCGTGAGCGTTCACCCCGACGCAGGGTGATGTGGGCCGAGTGCTCCCAGCTCTTGAAGCGGTCGACGGCGTAAGTGAGGCCGGAGGTGGTCTCGGTGAGGTAGGGCGTGTCGATCTGTTCGACGTTGCCCAGGCAGATGATCTTGGTGCCCGGACCGGCGCGGGTGACCAGGGTTTTCATCTGTTTCGGGGTGAGGTTCTGCGCCTCGTCGATAATCAGGTAGCGCGACAGGAAGGTGCGTCCGCGCATGAAGTTGAGCGAGCGGATCTTGATGCGCGAGGCGAGCAGGTCGTTGGTCGCCTGGCGGCCCCAGCTGCCACCGTCCTGGGGGTTGGCGAGTACTTCGAGATTGTCGGTCAAGGCCCCCATCCACGGCGTCATTTTTTCCTCTTCGGTGCCAGGCAGGAAGCCGATGTCCTCACCGACCGAGACCGTGGCACGGGTCATGATGATTTCGCGATAGCGTTGCTGATCCATGACCTGGGCGAGGCCTGCGGCGAGTGCCAGCAGGGTCTTGCCGGTGCCGGCATTGCCGAGCAGGGTGACGAAGTCGATGTCCGGGTCCATCAGTGCGTTGAGGGCAAAGTTCTGTTCGCGATTGCGCGCACCAATGCCCCAGACATGGTGGTTGGCATGCGAGTGGTCGTCGAGCAGGACCAGGGTGGCGCTGGCCTCGTCGAGCTTCAGTACGCGCATTTCCAGTTCATTTTCGCCGGGAAGGAACAGGCACTCATTCGGGTGCCAACCCTCATCTTCGCGGCGATTCACCTCGTAGTATGTGCGCCCGCGTTCGGTCCACGATCGGACTTCGGGGTGCAGGTCCCAGAAGTCTTCCGGCAGCTCGGAAGAGCCGGTGTAGAGCAGGGAGAAGTCGTCCAGTGCGCGATCGTTTTCGTAGTCCTCTGCGACGATGCCACTGATGCTGGCCTTGATCCGCAGGTTGATGTCCTTGGTGACCAGGATCACCGCCCGATCCGGGTGCTGGTCGCGCAATTCGATCACCGCGGACAGGATCTGGTTATCCGCCTTGGTGTGTCCGTTGCTGCTCGTGCGGTGCTGGAAGTACAGCCGACCCACCGAGCCGCCGCGCTTGAGCTTGATGCCTTGCGGATTGGTAAGTTCGAGTCCTTCGCCGAGGTCGTGATGCTTGCCTGCTTCAATGAGCTCGTTGAGGAATCGGCTGACCTGGCGGCCATTACGCGAGACTTCCGAGGCGCCTTTCTTCTTTTCGTCCAGTTCCTCCAGCACGGTCATCGGGATGAAGACGTCGTGCTCCTCGAAGCGGAACAACGACGTCGGGTCATGCAGCAGGACGTTGGTGTCGAGTGCGTAGATGCGCTTGCTTCCGGTCATGCGGAAGTGTCCTCGCTGGTGGATGAAGTGGAGGGCCGCCAGCAGATTCGGCTGGCGGATGAAAGCATCGACACGATGTTCAGCGGGAAGGAATGGTGTCGAGGACGGCTTGCGCGTGGCCGGGTACTTTGACGCCGCGCCATTCGTGCGCCAGCTTGCCGTCGGGATCGATCAGGAACGTGCTGCGTACGATGCCCAGGTGTCGCTTGCCGTAAAGCATTTTTTCGTGGATGACATCGAATGCCTGGCACCATGTTTCCTCGGGGTCGGAGATGAGGGAGAAAGGCAGTTCCTGCTTGCTGGCGAAGTTGGCATGCGATTTCACCGAATCACGTGACACGCCGATGACTTGCGCGTGGCGCTTGCTGAACTCCGGATGGAGGTCGCGGAAATCCTTGGCCTCGGTGGTGCAGCCTGGCGTGCTGTCTTTCGGATAGAAATACACGACGACCCATTGGCCCTTGAGGCTGGCCAGCAAAAGTTCGCCGCCGCTCTGGTCGAGGCCTTTGAGAGAGGGGAGTTTTTTGCCAATTTCGGGCATGACTGATCCTGCACGGCTGGTCTGCCGTGGTTCTGATTTGAGTGAATGGAGTGACGCGTGATACGACGGCTGAGCCTGCAGGGCGCCGTCTGGCGCCGGGCGATCGGCTTTGATCGACATGCTGACTGCAATGCGAATGTCCTTCCCGGCGAGGTCACGGGTACAGACTAGCGCGTGGGTGGCAGGTGTTGACAGTCCTTGTAAGAAGATCGCGATCGCGCGATCCTCGTGGGCCGTTCAGCGATCCGGCGGTCTCAGAATTTGACCGGATCCATGATGGCGTCAAGATTCAGGCCATCGCAAAGCTCGAGAAAGTCGTCGCGCAAGGCGGCAATGTGGATCTCCGCCGGAATACCGATGGTGAACTGGGCCTGGAACATCTCTGCGCCCGTCTGCATGGCGTGATAGCGGGTGGAGTTGAGCTGCTCCACGCTGATGCCGTGCTGGCTGAAGAAGTCCACGATGCGCACCACGATGCCGGGCCGATCGGCAGCCACCACCTCGACCAGGTACGGCAGCAGGTGGGAGCTGTTCTCGCGCGGGCCGGTACGATAGTGGGTGAGGTGCAGGCTTTCGTCGCGGGCCAGCTTGGTCAGTGCCGTTTCCAGCTTGGCCAGCGCGTCCCAGGCGCCGCTGGCCAGCAGCATCAACGAGACTTCGGTGCCGATGGTCGATACGCGCGACTCGGACAGGTTGCAGCCGGCATCGGCAATCCGCTTGGCCAGGGCCAGCAGCGGCGATTTGCTCGCCGTCGTCAGCGCCTGGATCAGCAGTTGGTTGTCGCTGCCCGAACGCGCCGCAGCGGGAGAGGAACTGGGGGTAGGTTTCAAAAGAACATGCCTGTGTCGTTGGCCCGCGCGGCGGAAGCCTTGAGCCTACTCCCATCAAGCTTACTTGCCCGCCTCGCGAGCCGGCAAGTAACATGCACGGCTTGGCTCCTGGCGGGATCGGTACTTGAACATTCGTGGAAGCATCTGTGCGCTGGTCACCCCTTTTGCGGCTGACGGTTCAATCGATCTGGACGCCTTCGGGCGCCTGCTCGAATACCAGATCGCTGGTGGTACGCAGGCGCTGGTCGTGGCCGGCTCTACCGGCGAGGCGCACATGCTCGAACACGACGAGTTCGAGCGCCTGTTGATCTACGCCGTCAAGCATGTGGCCGGGCGGGTCCCGGTACTTGCCGGTACCGGTGAGGCGGGTACGGCCAAGACGGTGGCGCTGACGCGGCGGGCGCAGGCGCTGGGCGCGGATGCCGCCTTGGTGGTGGTGCCTTATTATGTACGACCTACCCAGGAGGGTTTGCGTCGCCACTATCTTGAAGTTGCCGACCACGGCGGCCTGCCAGTCGTGCTCTACAATGTGCCAAGCCGTACCGGTTGCGATCTGTTGCCCGAGACGGTGGCGGTGCTGCGCGAGCATCCGGCGATCATCGGTATCAAGGAGGCGCGCGGCGACCGCGAACGAATTGCGGCGCTGGCGGAACTTGTTGGCCCGGATTTCGTCTACCTGTCCGGTGACGACGGCAGCGCCGGTGAGGCGATGCTGGCCGGTGCGGCCGGCACCATCTCGGTGGTAGCCAATCTGGTGCCGCAGGCATTCCGTGCGTTGTGTGACGCAGCAACGGCAGGCGATCATGCCGCGACCGGGCGCTGTCATGCGGCGCTCGAGCCGTTGGTCAGGGCGATTGACTGCGCGCCCAACCCGATTGCGGTCAAGGCTGGGCTGCCTGTTCTGGGGCTGGGTTTGGCACTGCCCAGGTTGCCGCTGGTGGAATTGAACGACGGTCCGGATCGCGCACGATTGCACCAAGCGCTGTCCAGTCTGGCATCCTTGGCGACTGTGGCCGGTTGACGGTTGCCTGACTTACTCACGGAATCTGATTAAATGAAGAAAACCTCGCTCCTCGTCGTCCTGCCTGCAGTAGCCCTCAGCGGCTTGCTGCTTTCCGGCTGCGGCATGTTCCGCTCGCACAAGGCATGGGAGACCGCCCGGCAGGAGTCGCCGTTGGAGATTCCGCCGACGCTTGATCGGCCTTCCACCAGCGACGCGCTGGTCATTCCGCCGCCGGGTGCCAATCGCCCGACCTCGAACGGTGCGACAGCTAACCTGGGTGGCGCGCCGGGCCAGATGGGTCAGGTCTCTGACGGATTCGTGCACAAGGGTAGCGTCGACAGCGTTTACAGTCGCGTCGGAGAGTTGCTTGCCGGCGGCGAACTGGGTCAGGTGGTCAGTCATGACGACGCCCTGCACAGCTATGTGGTCAGCCTGAGCTCTGCAGAAGTTCAGAAGAAAAAGGGTTTCTTCGGGCGCATGTTTGGTGGCAAGGCCGCACCTTCGGATGGAGTGGCCCACCAGGTCCAGATCACGATCGGCAGCAGTGGCGTGATGGATAGCGAGATCCGCGCGCAAAGCGATTCCGTGGCGGCTGTGGCCAAGGTGGTCGACACCCTGCGTTCGCGTCTGGGCAAGAAGTAAGTCCAGGTCAGCAAGTGTCTCGGCCGGCCCGCAAGAGCCGGACCCCGTCGCGAACGAAAAACGCCGCCCAAGGGCGGCGTTTTTCGTCATGTGCGGGTGTGTAACGGTTTGGCTGAATCAGCGCTGCAGCAGCGACAGCTTGTCTGGCTTGCCTTCCCACTCCTTGGCGTCAGACGGGGCATCTTTGCGCTCGGTGATGACTGGCCAGCCTTTTGCTAGGTCTGCGTTGAGTGCCACGAACGCCTCCTGCCCTGCAGGAACGTCGTCCTCGGGGTAGATCGCGTTGATCGGACACTCCGGCTCACAAAGCGTGCAGTCAATGCACTCGTCCGGATCGATCACCAGAAAATTAGGGCCTTCGTGGAAGGCATCGACCGGGCAAACCTCAACGCAATCGGTGTATTTGCACTTGATGCAGTTATCGATGACGACAAAGGTCATGGAGGCAATTCAACCGTATAGGTGAGGACAGGGCGCTCTTGTGAAGAGTGCGGCCATGGATGGCCGCTTCTGGTTCAACCAGTGGCCGAGGGCCGCGGGTTGCTGAGACCCTTCCAGATAGCTGCAATCATGGAAGACTGCAAAAGTAATGGTGCTCCCTACGAGACTCGAACTCGTGTTCCCGCCTTGAGAGGGCAGTGTCCTAGGCCACTAGACGAAGGGAGCGTTATGCTGTGAGGCGCGCTAGTATAACGGAAATGTTTCGCACGGCAATGCTCC
>JBBQQL010000029.1:0-31368 GCA_038215995.1 Lysobacterales bacterium | reverse complement strand
TGGCATGACGCCGAAGCGGGCAAGCCTGATGCCTCGCCTGCTTCCAGTACACCGACCGATGCAAACCACGCCGACGCCAGCCACGCTGCTTCAACCCGGGACAACGATGAAAAGTAGATCAGCTTTCGCGATGCCGCTTGCGCTGCGCGGGCAGGCCGTGGCGAGTGTCTTCGCCGTCGCCGCGTTGACCACGCTGGTGGCCCTTTCCGGTTGCTCGTCGAAGTCCGACCCGCCGCCGGCGCAGGCCGCGACCGACACGCCGCACGACGTCACCATGACGACGGAACAGCGTCAGCACATCCATCTGCATACGGTGGCATCGTTCAGCTTTCATCGCGTGATCGAGGCGACCGGCGTGGTCGATTTCGACAACGATCAGGCGACCAGCGTGTTGGCGCCGTTCTCCGGTCCGGTGTCGCGGCTGCTGGTGTCGCCGGGCGACAAGGTGCGCAAGGGACAGCCGCTGGCGCTGGTGGATTCGCCGGACTTCTCGGTCGCCATCAATGGCTACCGCAAGGCGCTGATCACCGCCCGCAACGCGCGTCGACTGGCCGATGCGGACAAGGATCTGGTGCAGCACGAAGGCGTCTCCCAGCGTGAGGCCGAGCAGGCGCAGACCGATGCGGTCAGCGCCGAAGCCGATCGCGATGCTGCATTGCAGGCGCTGGTTGCGCTGGATGTGGACGCCGGCACGATCAAGGCAATTCAGGCCGGCCGCCCGGTGACCAGTGCGCAGGGTGTCATCCGCGCGCCGATCGCGGGTACCGTGGTGGAAAAGCTGATCACGCCGGGTCAACTGTTGCAGGCGGGCAGCACACCGTGTTTCACCGTGGCCGATCTGTCACGGGTGTGGGTGCTGGCGCAGTTGTCCTCCGCCGAGTTGGCGGAAATCCGGGTGGGTGATCCGGCGCAGGTGGATACCGGCCTGGGGGCTGCTGATCTGCCGGGTACGGTTGACAACATTGCGGCCGTGGTCAACCCGGACACGCGTGCGGTGGCCGCAAGGGTGCTGGTGCACAACCCGCAGGGGCTGTTGCGCAAGCAGATGTACGTACGTGTGCGGATCCAGTCGCGACAGCCGAGCCAGGGCCTGCTGATTCCGGTTTCAGCGATGCTGCGTGACGACGAAAATTTGCCGTTCGTGTATGTCGCCCGGCATGACGGCAGCTTTGCCCGGCGCCACGTGACGCTGGGCCCACGCAGTGGCGATGACTACCCGGTCAGCGAAGGCCTCCATCCCGGCGACCAGGTCGTGGTCGATGGCGGCATCTTCGTCCAGTTCATGCAAAACCAATGAGCGACCATCTGCCGCCCATGCCGACGCGCTCGGCGTCGTTGATGAACCGGATCGTAGGCGCATCGCTGGCGCAACGCTTCTTGGTAGCGCTGCTGATGCTGATCCTGGTCGGCGCTGGTTTGCGCGCGCTGCATCACCTGCCGGTGGATGCCTATCCGGATCTGTCGCCGCCCAGCGTCGAGATCGTCACCCAGTGGCCCGGCCACACGGCGGAGGAAGTGGAGCGCCTGCTCACGGTACCGACCGAGCAGGGCATGACCGGCATTCCGAAGACCGACAATACCCGCTCGATTTCGTTGTACGGGCTGTCGGTAGTCACGCTTACCTTCGACAACGGCACCGACAACTACTTTGCGCGGCAGCAAGTGTTCAACCGGCTCGGCGATCTCAGCCTGCCGGACGGCGTGAAGCCGTCGGTCTCGCCGCTGTCCTCGCCATCGGGACTGATCTATCGCTACGTGCTGCAAAGCTCCGACCGCTCGCCGATGGAACTGAAGACGTTCGAGGACTGGGTGATCGAGCCGCAATACCGCTCGGTGGCCGGCGTCGCCGATGACTCCGGTTTTGGTGGCGGCAGCATGCAATACCAGGTGTTGCTCGATCCGGCGAAGATCGCCGGGGTCGGGCTTACTGCGCAGCAGGTCCAGGCGGCGCTGGCGGCCAACAACAGCAATGCCGGTGGCGGCTTCTACTCGCAGGGCGGCCAGTTCTATTACGTGCGCGGCATCGGTCGGCTGCAGACGCTGGAGGATATCGGCAACGTGGTGCTGGCCGTGCATGACGGCAGCCCGGTGCTGGTCAGAAACGTGGGCCGCGTGGTGATCGGCATCGCGCCGCGACTGGGCGAGTTCGGCTACGAGAAGCAGGACGACGCGGTCGAGGGTGTGATCTCGCTGCGTACCGGCGAGAAGACCCAGGATGTGCTGAAACGGGTCGAGGCCAAGACGAAGGAACTCAACGAGCAGATCCTGCCCAAGGACATCAGGATTCACCCGTTCTACGACCGCAGCGACCTGATCGCGCTGACCACCGACGTGGTCAAGCAGAACCTGGTACGCGGCATGTTGCTGGTCGTGGTCGTCCTGATCTTCTTTCTGTACGACGTGCGTGCCGGGTTGATCGTGGCGGTCACCATTCCGCTGTCATTGCTGGTTGCCTTCATCTGTCTGGATCTGCAGGGCGCCTCGGCCAACCTGCTGTCGATCGGCGCGGTGGATTTCGGGATCCTGGTCGATGCGGCGGTGGTGATGGTGGAGAACATCTACCGCCAGCTCGCCGACCGCGCCGGCACCAAATTCAATGTGATCGAGGTGATCCGCGATGCCGCTGCGGAAGTGGATCGTCCGCTGTTCTACTCGGTGGCCGTGATCGTGGTCAGCTTCCTGCCGATCTATGTTTTGTCCGGCCCGTCAGGCACGCTGTTCAAGCCGATGGCGGACACCATGGTGTTTGCCCTGATCGGCTCGCTCGTCATCACCCTGACCCTGCTGCCGGTGCTGTGTTCGTGGTTCATGCGCAAGGGCGTGCGCGAGCGGCGCAGCGGTGCGTTCGAGGCGATCAAGTCGGTCTACATCAGGGGGCTGGATTTCTGTCTGGCCCGTGCGTGGGCGACCACGATTGCCTCGGCGGTCCTGCTGGTTCTGTCCTTGCTGCTGATCCCGCGCATCGGTGCTGAGTTCATGCCGAAACTGGATGAGGGTGCGCTGTGGGTGCGTGCCACCATGCCGTACACGATCTCGTTCGACGAGTCGGCGAAGATCACGCCAAAAATCCGCGACATCCTTCACTCGTTCCCCGAGGTCACCACGGTCGCCTCGGAGCTGGGGCGTCCCGACGATGGCACGGATCACACTGGCTTTTTCAATGTCGAGTTCTATGTCGGACTGAAGCCCTATTCGCAGTGGAGCGGCAAGTACCGCGACAAGGCGGCACTGATCGCGGCGGTGGACAAGAAGCTGGAGTCCTTTCCCGGCATCACCTTCAACTACACCCAGCCGGCTGAGGACGCGGTGGACGAGGCCGAGACGGGCCTCAAGAGCGCGTTGGCGGTGAAGGTGTTCGGCTCGGATCTGAAAACGCTGGAGCTCAAGGGCAAGGCGATCAAGCACATCCTGGAGAAGGTGCGCGGCATTCACAACGTGACGCTGGTGCAGGAGCTGGGCCAACCCAGCCTCAGCATCAAGATCAACCGTGCCGCGATCGCCCGCTATGGTTTGAACGTGGACGACATCAACGGCTTGATCCAGACCGCGATCGGCGGCGACGTGGCGACCCAGGTGATCCAGGGCGAGAAACAGTTCGACCTGGTCGTGCGGCTGGATCGACAATACCGCGACAATCCGCAGGAGATTGGCAATATCCTGGTGGCCACGCCCGGCGGCCAGCAGTTGCCTCTGAAGGAGTTCGCCGATATCGAGGTAACCAATGGCGCCTCTTTCATCTACCGCCAGGACAACTCGCGCTACATCGGCGTGCAGTTCTCGGTGGAAGGCCGCGACCTGGCCGGCGCGGTCGAGGATGCGATCGGGCAGGTCAATGCCAAGGTGAAGTTGCCGCAGGGGTACCGGCTGGACTGGGGCGGCGAGTACAAGGAATACACTGCCTCGCGCGCGCAGTTGAACCTCATCGTGCCGCTGACCGTGGGGCTGATTTTCCTGCTGCTGTTTACCCTGTACAGCAACTTCAAGTTCCCGTTCATCACCGTGGTCGGCGTGGTGCTGTCGGCGCCGGTGGGCGGCATCGTGGCCTTGTGGCTGACTGGTACGCCGTTCTCGGTGTCGTCGGGGATCGGCTTCCTGGCTCTGTTCGGCGTCTCGGTGCAGACCGCGGTGGTCTACATCTCCTACGTCAACGAGCTGCGTCGCAATGGCACCACGCTGGGCGAAGCCATTCGCGAAGGCGCGATTCTGCGCCTGCGTCCGATCATGATGACCGCGCTGGTAGCGGCATTGGGCTTGTTGCCGGCCGCGCTGGCCACGGGCGTTGGTACCGACACCCAGCGCCCCTTTGCCCTGGTGATCGTCAGCGGACTGTTTACCCGGCTGTTGATCAGCATTTTCCTGATGCCGGCGCTGTATGCCCTGGTGGCGCGTCCGGATGATCGACTGGAAGTGTGAGTCGACCGCTGCCGAGTACATGGGTGAACGCAACGCCATGATGCAAGGGTGGCAGCCTCTTGTTTTGGCCGCGGCCAGCGGTCAAAGCTCGCTGGACAGATTTGCTCGCGCCGGCAGCATGTTGGTGGCCAGCAGCCCAGCAGTGAAACGGCCGACGTTTCACGCGTCGGGTGTTGGCTCAGCGCTGAGGGGCAGCCGGCATGCTCAAGGCCTCGACTGCTTCCAGCGCCAGTGGCTGCAGTCCACCGCCGCCTTGAATCACATGGGTCTTCAGTTCGCGACGCATCACCGGGTCCCAGAATTTGGTCAGGTGATCGCGAACGCCCTCGACGGCCATGGCGTGATCAGGTTCAGTCAAAAAATAGGTGGCAATGTCGTTGGCCATGGTGACCAGTCGTTCGATATTCATGTCAGCTCTTGCCGTGATTCGGGCAGCAGGCGATGCGGGTGGGTGTAGATATTGTGGGTGCCGGGGCGGGTGAAGCCGATGAGGGTGAGGCCGGCGCTGCGTGCCAGTTCGATCGCCAATGCGGTAGGCGCTGAAATCGCGGCAAGCACGGTGATGCCGGTGCTGGTGGCCTTGGTCACCATCTCGTAACTGGCGCGGCTGGTCACCAGCGCAAAGCCCCGGCCGGGATCGGTGCCGGCGCGATGCATGGCGCCAATCAGCTTGTCCAGCGCATTGTGGCGACCGACGTCTTCGCGTACCAGCAGGATCTGGCCGTGCTGATCGGCCCAGGCCGCGGCGTGCACCGCGCCGGTGGCTGCGTTCATTGGCTGCATCGTCTGAAGTTCGCTGAGCGCGCGCTCCAACGCCGCGTGGGTGATGTGCATGCCGGGGCCTACCGCGGGGTTTTGCCGGATCGCCTGCTCCAGCTCGCGGGTGCCGCACATGCCGCAGCCACTGCGGCCGGGCAGCAGGCGTTTCGGCTGCTGATCCAGGTGAGCGCCGTGCGCGCTGGCGGCGACCTGGATAGCCACTTCGATTCCTTCCAGCAGGGAACGACTTTGCACCCCGAGCAACTGCGAGGGCTGCCCGACCAGACCTTCGCTGAGCGAAAAGCCCAGGGCGAAATCATCCAGGTCGTGCGGCGTAGCCATCATCACGGCGAAGCTCACTCCGTTGTAGACCATCGCCACGGGCACTTCCTCGGCGACACAGTCGTCCTCCCGCGTGAAGCGGCCATGGCGCCAGCGATCGACAGGACGTGTGACGAATCCTTGTCCCGTCATGGCAAGCTCAGGCCCGACCTGGCGAGTCAGCCGACTGCGCCTGGTCGAGCAGTTCCTGCTGCTCCTCCGAGAAGGCGTGGAAGCGTTTCTGCCAGTCCGAGCGCTGGCTGACCCGGGTGACCTGTACGGCGGTGACCTTGTATTCGGGGCAGTTGGTCGCCCAGTCCGAGTTCTCGGTGGTGATCACGTTGGCGCCGGAGCCGGGGAAATGGAAGGTGGTGTAGACCACCCCCGGCTGCATGCGCTCCGAGATCAATGCCCGCAGCACGGTGTCACCGGCGCGGCTGCGGATGCCGGCCCAGTCGCCGTCGCTGATGCCGCGTTCCTCGGCATCATGCGGATGGATCTCGAGGCGGTCCTCGTCATGCCACATCACGTTGGCGGTGCGGCGGGTTTGCGCGCCGACGTTGTACTGGCTGAGGATGCGCCCGGTGGTGAGGATCAGCGGATGCTCGGCGTTGACCTTCTCCGAGGTGGGCACGTACTCGGTGAGCATGAAGCGCCCCTTGCCGCGCACGAACTCGTCCACATGCATCACCGGCGTGCCTTCGGGATGATCCTCATTGCATGGCCACTGGATCGAGCCGAGCTGGTCGATCCGGTCGAAGCTGACGCCGTGAAAAGTCGGGGTGAGCCGCGCGATTTCGTCCATGATCTCCGAGGCGTGGGCGTAATCCATCGGATAGCCCATCGCCTGCGCCAGTTTCTGGGTGATCTCCCAGTCGGCGTAGCCGGCCGTGGGCGCCATCACCTTGCGCACGCGCGAGATGCGCCGCTCGGCATTGGTGAAGGTGCCATCCTTTTCCAGGAACGAGCTGCCCGGCAGAAACACGTGGGCGTATTTGGCTGTCTCATTGAGGAACAGGTCCTGCACCACGATACATTCCATCGCGCTGAGCGCCGCGGTGACGTGCTGGGTATCCGGGTCGGACTGCGCGATGTCCTCGCCCTCCACATACAGGCCAAGGAAGCTGCCATCCAGCGCAGCCTCGAACATGTTGGGGATGCGCAGACCAGGTTCACCCAGCAGGGGCACACCCCAGTCCTGTTCGAACAGCGCGCGCGTCGCGTCGTCGCCGACGTGCCGGTAGCCCGGGAATTCATGCGGGAACGAGCCCATGTCGCAGGAACCCTGCACATTGTTCTGCCCGCGCAACGGGTTCACGCCCACGCCTTCGCGACCGATGTTGCCGGTGGCCATGGCCAGGTTGGCGATGGCCATCACCGCGGTGGAGCCTTGCGCGTGTTCGGTGACGCCCAGGCCGTAGTAGATCGCACCGTTACCGCCGGTGGCATAAAGCCGGGCGGCGCCACGCACCAGCGAGGCGGGCACGCCGGTCTGCGCTTCCATGGCCTCGGGGCTGTACTTCTCCTGGGCGACGAAGGCTTTCCACTTGGCGAACGCCTCGGGTTCGCAGCGACTGGCAACGAAGCTCTCGTCAACCAGGCCTTCGCTGACAATCACGTGCGCCAGCGTGTCGAGCACGGCAACATTCGTGCCGGGCTTGAGCTTGAGGTGATAGTCGGCCTTGATATGGGGCGTACGCACCAGATCGATCCGGCGCGGATCGATCACGATCAATTTGGCACCGGCGCGCAGGCGCTGTTTCATCTGCGAACCGAATACCGGATGCGCATCAGTGGGGTTGGCGCCGATCACCAGCACCACATCGGTCTGCTCGATCGAGTCGAAATCCTGGGTACCTGCCGATTCGCCGAGGGTGGCCTTGAGGCCATAACCGGTCGGTGAATGGCAAACGCGGGCGCAGGTGTCGACGTTGTTGTTGCCGAACGCGGCGCGGACCAGCTTCTGCACCAGATAGGTCTCCTCGTTGGTGCAGCGCGAGGAGGTGATACCACCGATGGCTTGCTTGCCATAAGTCGACTGGATGCGCTTGAACTCGCTGGCAACGTGCGCAAAGGCCTCATCCCAGCTCACCACCTGCCAGGGGTCGGAGATCTTCGCGCGGATCATCGGTGTGTTGATGCGGTCGGGATGACTGGCATAGCCAATCGCGAAGCGGCCCTTGACGCAGGAGTGGCCGTGGTTGGCATGGCCGTCCTTGTTCGGCACCATGCGCACGATGTCCTCGCCCTTCATTTCCGCACGGAAGCTGCAGCCGACGCCGCAGTAGGCACAGGTGGTGACCACGCTGTGTTCGGCCTGGCCCTTGTCGATCAGGGTGTTTTCCGACAGCGTCGCGGTGGGGCAGGCCTGCACGCAGGCACCGCATGAGACGCACTCGGAATCGAGGAAGCGGTTGTCCTGACTGGCGGCCACCTTGGACTCGAAACCGCGGCCCTGGATGGTCAGGGCGAAGGTGCCCTGTACCTCGTCGCAGGCGCGTACGCAGCGCGAGCAGGCGATGCACTTGGAGGGGTCAAAGGTGAAGTAGGGGTTGGAGGCATCCTTGGCAACGAACAGTGGATTGGCGCTGCCGTCGGGCTGCTTCGCGTATACATGATTGGCGCCGTCATAGCCGTAGCGCACCTCGCGCAGGCCAACCACACCGGCCATGTCCTGTAGCTCGCAGTGGCCGTTGGCAGGGCAGGTCAGGCAGTCAAGCGGATGGTCGGAAATATAGAGTTCCATCACGCCGCGACGCAGATTGGCCAACCGCGGGGTTTGCGTGCTGACCTTCATGCCGGTTGTTACCGGTGTGGTGCATGAGGCCGGATACCCCTTGCGACCCTCGATTTCGACCAGACACAGGCGACACGAACCGAAGGCATCCAGCATCTCGCTGGCGCACAGCCTGGGAATGCTGATGCCGGCCTGGGCGGCAGCACGCATCACCGAGGTGCCCGCCGGCACACGAATCGACTGGCCGTCGATCATCAGCTCTACCGTGGTGGATGAAGCGACCTTCGGCGTGCCGTAATCGATTTCAACGATGGACAACATGACGCGCTACCTCCTCAGACCGCGGCGTGTTGGGCCGTGCCTGAAAAATCTTCGGGGAAATGGTCAAGGGCGCTCAGCACCGGCAGCGGCGCCATCCCGCCCAGTGCGCACAGTGAGCCGTCCAGCATGGTCTGGCAAAGATCGCGCAGCAGGGCTTCATGGCGTTCGCGTTCGCCGTGATCACCGGCCACGATGCGGTCAATCACCTCGACGCCGCGGGTCGAGCCGATCCGGCAGGGTGTGCATTTGCCGCAGGATTCGATGGCGCAGAATTCCATCGCGTAGCGTGCCTGGACCGCCATGTCCACGCTGTCATCGAACACCACCACGCCACCATGACCGAGCATGCCGCCGATCCCGAGGAATGCCTCATAGTCGATCGGCGTATCGAGCTGCGATACCGGGATATAGGCACCCAGCGGGCCACCGACCTGCACGGCGCGCACTGGCCGGCCACTGGCCGTGCCGTGGCCATAGTCCTCGATCAACTCGCGCAGGGTGAGGCCGAAGGCACGCTCGACCAGGCCGGCACGCCTGAGGTTGCCGGCCAGCTGGATCGGCAGCGTCCCGCGCGATCGACCCATGCCGTAGTCGCGATAGAAAGCTGCGCCCTTGTCGAGAATGATCGGCACCGAGGCCAGGGTCACCACGTTGTTGATCACCGTGGGTTTGCCGAACAGCCCTTCGATGGCCGGCAGGGGCGGCTTGAAACGTACCTGGCCACGCTTGCCCTCGAGCGACTCCAGCAACGAGGTTTCCTCGCCACAGATATAGGCGCCGGCGGCCATGCGCACTTCCAGCCGGAACGGCCTGCCGCTGCCACGCACGTCGGCGCCGAGGTAACCCTGCGCCTCGGCGCTGGCGATGGCGGCCTCAAGCGCCCGCTGTGCATGCGGGTATTCGATGCGCAGGTAGATGTAACCGTGGCTCGCGCCCACAGCGAGGCCGGCAATGGTCATGCCTTCGATCAGCACGAACGGATCACCTTCCATGATCATGCGGTCGGCGTAAGTACCGGAATCCCCCTCGTCCGCATTGCACACGATGTATTTCTGGTCAGCCGATGCATCCAGGCAGGTTTTCCACTTGATGCCGGTCGGAAACGCCGCGCCACCTCTCCCGCGCAGGCCGGAGTCGGTGACCGCCTGCACGATCGTGGCAGCATCCATCGCCAGCGCCGCGTCGAGACCGCGGTACCCGCCGTGCGCGCGGTAGTCATCGAGACTGCGCGGGTCAACGATGCCGACACGGGCAAAGGTCAACCGCTGCTGGCTCTTCAGGTACGGGATGTCTTCGGTGGCGCCGAGTGCGAGCGCGTGTTCGCCACCGTGCAGAAAGTCCGCATCGAACAGGGCGCCGATATTTTCCGCCTGCACCGGACCGTAGGCGATGCGGCCGCTCGGCGTGACGACTTCAACCAGTGGTTCGAGCCAGTACAGCCCACGTGAGCCATTGCGTACGATCCGCACGTCGACAGCGCGCCGGCTTGCTTCGCTGGCGATGGCGCTGGCCACCGCCTCGGCGCCCAGCGACAGTGCTCCGGCATCGCACGGCACATAAACCGTGATGCTCATTTCGCCTCCGCGGCCAGCCAGGCGTCAAACCCGGCGGGGGTCAGTCGCCCTTTCAATTCATCATCGACCATCATCGCCGGCGAGCAGGCGCAGTTACCGAGGCAATAGACCGGTTCGAGCGTATACGCGCCATTGGCCGTGGTCTCATGGAAGTCTACGCCGAGCCGCTGCCTGACATGTTTCTCCAGCGTTGTCGCGCCCATCGCCTGGCACGACTCGGCGCGGCACAGATAGATCACCCGCCGGCCGGCCGGCTTGCTGCGGAAATAGTGGTAGAAGCTGATCACGCCGTGCACGTCGGCCCGCGACAGGTTCAGCTCGCGGGCAATCAACGGTACGGCGTCGGGGGGAATATGGCCGAGGGATTCCTGCACACCGTGGAGCACGGGAAGCAGGGCCCCCGGCAGCTGACCGAGTCTGGCGGTCACTTCCATCACTGCCGAGCGGACCTCGTCCGCGAGGTCCGGCAGCATGGTGATGTTGATGGCACGTTTCATCCGGTTACCTTCAAAACAGCGCGGCAGCCTTCGCCACCGCAATATACAACCCGATCAGAAACGGTACACCCACGGCCAGCCAGGCGAGCGTGCCGGTGATGCCAAAGCTGCCACGCGCAGCGAGCTGGGCACTCGCCGCCACGTGTGGCGCTTCATGCTGCAGTGAACGCTCCTGCGCCAGTTCTTCCTCGGTCATGAAGTTCGATGCGTTTACCGGGCGGATCAATGCATTGCAGATCAGGCCAAGAAACAGCAGGAAGGCCATGATGTAGAGCGTGCGGTCGTAAACCAGGGTCTTGGCCACGCCTGCATCGAGCTGCGCCTGGCGGATCGCGGCGATAAGGAACGGACCGATGATGCCGGCGGCAGACCACGCCGTCAGCAGCCGACCATGGATCGCCCCGACCATCTGCGTGCCAAACAGATCAGCCAGATAGGCTGGTACGGTCGAAAAGCCACCGCCATACATGCTCAGAATGATGCAGATCGAGGCCACGAACATGCCGGCCATGCCCAGATGACCCCAGGTCGGCAGCAGGCAGTACACGATGATGCCGATCGCGAAGAACGCGTAGTAGGTGTTCTTGCGGCCAATCCTGTCCGACAGCGATGCCCAGAACAGACGGCCGACGCTGTTGAACAAGCTGATCAGTCCGACCAGACCCGCGGCTGCGGCGACGACCGCCGCTTTCTGTGCGGCGGTCAGCGCCGCCGCTGCTTCGGTCAGTCCGGCCAGTTTGCCACCGAAGACGTCCTGCAACATCGGGCTGGCCATCGAGATCACTGCGATGCCGGCGGTCACATTGAGAAACAGCACGCTCCAGACCAGCCAGAACTGCGGAGTCTTCCAGACCCGATTCAGATGCATGTGGCGATGCGTGATCATCGCGCTGGCCTGACTCGCTTCCGCTGGCGTCCAGCCCGCCGGGCGCCAGCCGTATGGCGGCACCCGAAAGCCGATGGCGCCGGCAGCCATCACAATGACGTAGAGCGCGCCCATCACCATCAGGGTCGAGGCCACGCCTTGCGCGGCGGTGGCCGAGAAGTGCTTCATCAGCACGACCGCCAGCGGCGCACCGATCATCGCGCCACCGCCATAGCCCATGATGGCGAAACCGGTAGCCATCCCGCGTCGATCCGGAAACCACTTGATCAGGCTGGACACTGGCGTGATGTAGCCCAGACCCTGGCCCACGCCACCGAGCACGCCGCAGCCCAGGTACACCAGCCATAGCTGGTGCATCGACACGCCGATGCCGCCCACGATCAGCCCACCGCCCCAGCACAATGCGGCGATGAAGCCGGCCTTGCGTGGGCCGGCATGTTCCAGCCAGCCGCCCCAGAGCGCCGCCGAAATGCCCAGCATGGCAATGAATGTTTCAAAGATGTGGGTGACCTGCGGCACCGTCCAGTTGCAGCTGGTACTCGTCAGCGCCGCGAAGAAGCCGAGACTGGAGCAGACCATCGGATCGGTGGCTCCCAGCAGCTTGGTCATGGGCAGCCAGAACACCGAGAAGCCGTAGGCCATCCCGATGCACAGATGGATGGCCAGCGCCGCCGGCGGCACCAGCCATCGGTTGAAGCCCGGCCCGGCGATGCTGCGTTCCCTGGCAAAAAAGCCTGACGCAGCCCTTCCCGCTGCAGGTGAGGCCGATGTTTCAGGTAGCTCGTTCATGGTGTTCCCCCCCGGGTAATGTCTGGTCACGGCACAGGACAGCGAGCCCGATACTAGGGCAGGTGATCCTCGATACCACTCGACCATAGTCGAACACTGCGACCAGTGGGTGCACTGCGGGAGACAGGATGCGATCATGAAATGAGATGCCCATTTCATGATGCGCTGCACCAAGTTGCAGCTTCGGAAAACACACGCCATGCGCGCTTTTTTTTGCGGTCTGTTCGCCTTGCACATGCTTGTTGCGTCACTGCCGGCACAAGCGGGCAACGGGCAGCACATCACCATTGCCGCCGCGGCAGATACGCGCTTTGCCATGGACGCCGTGGTTGCCTCCTACCAACGGCTGCATCCGGGTGTCGCAATCGACGTGGTTTATGGTTCCTCCGGCAAGCTGCTGATCCAGATCGAACAGGGTGCTCCCTTTGAGCTGTTCTTTTCGGCCGACAGCAGTTATCCGCAGCAACTGGTCACGGACGGCAAGGCCGGTGGGGCGCCGGTGCCGTATGCGCTGGGCAGCATCGTGCTGTGGAGTGCGGGCATCGACATGCATCACGTGCAGTTGAGCGATCTGGTTCAGCCGCGTTTTGGCCGCATTGCGATCGCCAATCCGCAGCATGCGCCCTATGGCAAGCGGGCCGAGCAGGCGCTGCGCGCCGCGGGGATCTGGGATCAGCTGCAGCAGCGACTGGTCTATGGCGAGAACATTGCGCAGGCCGCCCAGTTTGCGCTGAGCGGCAATGCCCGGGTCGGCATCATCTCGCGAGCGCAGGCCGCAGAACCGGTGATGGCGAAGGGCAGTTATGTCGAGGTACCGTCTGCGATCTACCAGCCGCTCAAGCAAAGCTTTGTGTTGACCCGGCGCGGTTCGGGCAACGCACTGGCACAGGATTTTGCCCGTTACATGCAGGGCGCGCAGGCGCGCGAGATTCTGGTGCGCAGCGGCTTCGGTCTGCCGACCGCCGCGGGAGGCAAGTAAACCCGATGTCGCTGCTGACGACCCAGGATATGCAGGCATTCTGGTTGACCCTGCGGCTGGCGGCGACCGTGACCGCCTTGCTGCTGTTGCTGGCCACGCCACTGGCCTGGTGGCTGGCCCAAACCCGCTCGCGCTGGCAGCGGCCGGTCGCCGCCGTGGTGGCGTTGCCGCTGGTGCTGCCGCCAACCGTGCTCGGCTTCTACCTGCTGCTGCTGCTCGGCCCGGACAGCATGGTGGGTCGGCTGATGGCTGCCGTGGGTCTTTCTCCGCTGCCGTTCACCTTTGCCGGCCTGGTGGTGGCCTCGATGCTGTATTCGCTGCCGTTCGTGGTGCAGCCGCTGTACAACGCCTTCGACTCGATCGGCACACGGCCGCTGGAAGTGGCCGCTTGTCTGGGCGCCGGTCCGCTCGACCGCTTTCTGTCGATCGCATTGCCGCTGGCTGCACCGGGTTTCGTCACCGCGACCGTTCTGGGGTTTGCCCACACGGTCGGCGAATTCGGTGTGGTGCTGATGATCGGCGGCAATATTCCCGGGCAGACGCGGGTGCTGTCCATGCGCATCTACGATCACGTCGAGGCCGGCGAATACTCCCAGGCGCACCTGCTCTCGCTATGCCTGCTGGTGGTTTCGTTCAGCGCGCTGCTGGCGATGTCGTTGCTGCGTCCACGGAATCGCCCGCGTGGCTGAATCCACCGGACTCGACGCCAGGCTCAGCTGGCAGCGCGGTGACCTCGCGCTGGATATCGGCATCACCCTGCCGGCACGTGGCATCACCGCGCTGTTCGGGCCTTCCGGCGCCGGCAAGAGCAGTTGCCTGCGTGCGATCGCCGGACTCGAGCACGGCAGCCAGGGCAGGGTGTGTCTGGCAGGCGAGGTATGGCAGGACAGTGCGCTAGGCATCTTCGTGCCACCGCACCGGCGCCGCTGTGGCTACGTCTTCCAGGAAGCGAGCCTGTTCGCCCATCGCACGGTTGCCGGCAACCTCGACTATGGCTACCGCCGAGCCGGACAGCCGGCCCATCTGGATCGCGAGGGGCTGGTCGACCAGTTCGGTGTGCGTTCGCTGCTGGGCCGGCGGGTCGACGCACTGTCCGGTGGCGAACGTCAGCGCGTGGCGATCGTGCGCGCCCTGTTGTCCGATCCCGCGCTGCTGCTGTTCGATGAGCCGTTGTCGGCGCTGGACGCCACGGCGCGAGCCGATTTGCTCGGTTGTCTGGAGAACCTGCACGCCTCGCTGGCCGTGCCGATGATCTACGTCAGCCATGCGATCGACGAAGTGGCCAGGCTGGCGGACCATCTGGTCCTGCTTGATGCCGGGCGCGTGGTGGCGCAGGGGCCGCTGCAGGCCACGCTGGCGCGGCTGGATCTGCCGGCCAGCTTGTCCGACGCGGTAGGCGCCGTGCTCGAGGGCGTCGTGGTCGGTCATGACCTCAAGGATCAGTTGACCGAACTCGCCTTTGCCGGCGGCAGCCTGTTCGTGCCGCGTCGGGAGGATGCCGTGGGCAAGGTGCTGCGCTGCCGCATCAGTGCCCGCGACGTCGTGCTTTCACGCGATCGCCAGCACGGCAGCAGCGCGCTCAACCAGATCCGCGCCCGCATCGTGGCGATGGCTGACGCGGAACATCCCTCGCAATGCCTGGTCAAACTGGAAGCCGGGGGGAGTATCTTGCTGGCCCGCATTACCCACCGCTCGTGGCGTGTACTGGAACTGGCGCCGGGGAGCGAGGTCTGGGCCCAGATCAAGGCCGTGGCGCTGGCCGGTTGAGCCGATGCCTCCGACCATCGCCGTGGTTGTGAAAGACCACGCCTGCCACCATGCTTTCGTTTTGCACCCGCATGGCGTCATGCCGTCGCACAGGACGTCGTATCCATGAGTGAATTGATCAGCGTCGCCCAGGCCGAAGCCCTGATCGCCCGGCACATGCCGGCGTTCGGCAGCGAGCGGGTGGCGCTGCAGGATGCCGGCGGCCGCGTGTTGCGACAGAGCGTGCATGCCGAGTGCGACCAGCCGCCATTCGACCGGGTGATGATGGATGGCATCGCGATCCGCTGGGGTGAATCCTTGCCCCGCCGCTTCGCCCTGGCCGGCGTACAACTGGCAGGCATGACGGCGCAGTGGCTGGCCGATCACGAAACCTGTTTCGAAGTGACCACCGGAGCGGTGCTGCCGCGCGGATGTGATTGCGTGATTCCGGTGGAGCAGACCCGTCGTGAGGGTGATCGCTACGTCCTGGTCGACGGTTACGCGCCGATCCGCAGCCAGTTCATTCACCCCCGCGGCTCCGATTGCACGGCGGGTGCGCCGCTGCTTGACGTGGGCAGGCGGCTGCAGGCACCCGAGATGGCCGTGCTGGCGGCCAACGGCATCTTCGAGGTGAGCGTGGCCAGCGTGCCGTCGATTGCCGTCATCGCCACCGGCGACGAGCTCGTTGCAACCGACGCGCCACTCGGCGAGGGCCAGATACGTCGTTCCAACGATCTTGCATTGGCTACTGCCTTGCGCAGTCGCGGCTTCCATCGCGTGGCGTTGAGCCAGGTGGCCGACGACCTGATCGCGACCAGGGACGCGCTGGACGCACTGCTGTCCGCCCACCAGGTGCTGGTCCTGTCCGGCGGGGTCTCGGTGGGGCAACGCGACTATGTGCCGGCCGCGCTGGAGGCGCTCGGCGTGCAACGCGTGTTCCATCGCATCGCACAGCGCCCGGGCAAGCCGATGTGGTTCGGCATCGGGGCGCAGGGCCAGGCCGTGTTCGCGCTGCCCGGCAATCCGGTATCGGCGCTGGTCTGCGCCATCCGCTACGTGCTGCCGGCGTTGCAGGCCGCGATGGGCGAGCAGGCAGAGCCGGTGGATCAGGTTTGTCTGGACGCTCCGGTCGACACGCATTCCGCCCTGACCTGTTTCGTGCCGGTACAAATCCAGCTCGATGCGCATGCACGGACGATTGCGCATCCCTTGCCGGTGCGGACCTCGGGCGATTTTTCCACCCTGCCACGCACACGCGGCTTCGTGCAGCTGCCCCCCGGGCCGGCTGCCGTCGCTGGTTCAGTGGCTTCGTTCTATCGTTGGTGACATGACTTCCTCCGATACGACCCATCGCCTGCCCGCCGCCGACATGGCACCACTGGATCTGCATGGCCGGCCGTTGCACGACCTGCGCATCTCGGTGATGGATCGTTGCAACTTCCGCTGTCCGTACTGCATGCCTGAGTCGACCTACGGCGAACACTTCGCGTTCCTGCGCAACGACGAGCGGCTGAGCTTTGATGAGATCGAGCGGCTGTGCCGACTGGCCGCGTCGCTGGGCGTGAGCAAGCTGCGGCTCACGGGCGGCGAACCGCTGCTGCGGCCGAAGCTGGCCGAGCTGATCGCGCGGCTGCGCCGCATCGAGGGCATCACCGATCTGGCGATGACCACCAACGGCGTGCTGCTGGCGCGCCAGGCGGCCGAACTGCGTGCCGCCGGACTCGATCGTGTCACCGTCAGCCTGGATACGCTTGACCCCGCCTTGTTCCATCGCATGAGCGGCGGCCGCGGCGACCTTGCCGCGGTGCTCGACGGCATTGCCGCGGCGCACGCGGCGGGCTTTCCCGCCGGCGTCAAGCTCAACACGGTGGTGCAGCGCGGCGTCAACGAGCACACCGTAGCCATGCTGGTCGAGCGCTTTCGCGGCAGCGGCATCGTGCCGCGCTTCATCGAATACATGGATGTCGGCAACCGCAACGACTGGAACCCCGATGAGGTGGTGCCGTCACGCGAAGTGATTGCCGGCATCGACGCGCGCTGGCCGCTGCAGGCGCTGCCGCCGAAGTACCCGGGCGAGGTCGCCACGCGCTTTCGATTCCGCGATGGCGAGGGTGAGATCGGGGTGATTTCCTCGATCAGCGAACCGTTCTGCGGCAGCTGTTCGCGGGCGCGACTGTCTTCCGAAGGCGCGCTCTATACCTGCCTGTTCGCCACCCAGGGCACCGATCTGCGCACCTCGCTGCGCGACGGCAGCAGTGACGAGGCGCTGCTCGAACGGCTGCGTCAGGTCTGGTTGCATCGTGGCGACCGCTACAGCGAGCAGCGTGCACAGCGGCGCGAGGTTTCCCGCCGCAAGATCGAAATGCATTACATAGGAGGCTGACCCTTGCCGATTGAACCCAAACTCTCCCACGTCGATGCGACCAACCAGCCGCACATGGTGGACGTTGGCGGCAAACCGGAAACCCGGCGTATGGCAAGGGCGCGCGCACGGGTGACGTTTCCCGCCGAGGTCGCGGCGAAGCTGCATGCCGCCGGCTACGTCACCCCCAAGGGCGCGGTGCTCACGGTGGCGCACATTGCCGGCGTGATGGGTGCCAAGGCTACGGCGCAGTTGATCCCGCTGTGCCATCCGCTGAGCTTGGACAAGTGCGACATCGCGATCAGCATGGAGGGCAACGAGGCGCTGATCGACTGCACCGTGTCCTGCCGCGGCAGCACCGGAGTGGAGATGGAGGCGCTGACCGGTGCCAGCATTGCCGCGCTGACCATCTACGACATGTGCAAGGCGATGTCGCACGACATCGTGATCGGCGAGATCCGCCTCATGCAGAAGAGCGGTGGCAGGCATCACGTCGAGCACACGGATGCCGCCGACATCGATATCGCAGCCATCGACATGGTTGCTCTCGAGGCCATTCCGACCAATCTTCCGTCATGAACAGCGAAAATACACCGCCGGTCCCTGCCGCGCCGGTCGTTGCGCCACCGATCTACGGCCTGCTGCTTGCCGGCGGTGCCAGCCGACGCATGCAGCGCGACAAGGCGCAGCTCGTTTATGCGGGCGAGCCGCAGTTGCTGCGCGCCTGGCGTCAGCTCGAGGCGGTGACTGAACGAGCCTTCCTGTCGGTGCGCGACAGCCAGCGGCAGGACCCCTTGCGTGCTGGCCTGGCGCAGATCGTTGACAGCTACGACGCGATCGGTCCCGCCGCCGGCATTCTCTCGGCGCAGCAGGCATACCCGGGCGTGGCCTGGCTGGTGATTGCCTGCGATCTGCCGCTGCTGGATGAAGGCACGCTGCGCAAGTTGATCGATGCACGTGATCCGACCGCCGACGCCACCGCCTACGGCAGTCGCTTCGATGGACTGCCCGAGCCGCTGTGCGCACTGTGGGAGCCATCCAGTCACGTGCTGCTGAAGCAGCGGGTCGAGGCTGGCAACTATTGCCCGCGCAAGACGCTGATGCTGGCGCGCACCACCGTGCTGGCGGCACCCGGTGACGCGCTGGACAACATCAACACCCCGGAGGAATTCGAACAGATGCAACGCCAGATCGAGCCAATGTCATGACCACGATAAACCTGCAGTACTACGCTCAGCTGCGCGAGCAGGCCGGTGCGGGCGGCGAGCAGTTGAGCACCGGCGCGACCACCTTGCGTGAGCTGTACGACGAGCTGCGCACGCGGCATGGCTTCTCGTTGCCGGCCGATGCGCTGAAGGTGGCGGTCAACGCCCGCTTCAGCGACTGGGGCACGGCGCTGCACGAGGGCGATACCGTGGTCTTCATCCCGCCGGTTGCCGGCGGATGAGCAACTTCAGCCTCAGTGCGGTGGCGGTCGATCTGGCGCCGTTGCGCGAAGCCCTGCAACAGCCCGGCAGTGGCGGCTTCTGCAGCTTCGAGGGCTGGGTGCGCAACAGCAACGAGGGGCGCGAAGTCGGCGGCCTGGCGTACGAGGCCTATGCCGAACTGGCGCTGGTCGAGGGCGAGCGCATCATCGACGAGGCGATCGCCCGCTATGGCGTGCTTGCCGCGCGCTGCGTGCACCGCACCGGTGATCTGGGGATTGGTGATCTTGCGGTGTGGATCGGCGTCTCCGGCGCGCATCGTGACGAGGCATTTCGCGCCTGCCGTTACATCATCGACGAGATCAAGCACCGCCTGCCGATCTGGAAGAAGGAGCACTACCTCAGCGGCGACACCGCCTGGGTGGCTTGCTCGCACACCGAGCGCGCCCACGAGCACGAGCCACCGCATGCGCATGCCGGTCATGCGCATGGTCACGGCGCGCCCGTGGCAAGGCCCGCGTTCATGCCCGACTATTCGCGCCAGATGCGCTTGCGCGAGGTGGGCGACGTCGGCCAGGCGAAACTCGCCGCCGCCCGCGTGCTGGTGATCGGCGCGGGTGGCCTGGGTTGTCCCGTGCTGAGCTATCTGGCCGGTGCCGGCGTGGGCACGCTGGGCATCGTCGATGGCGATGTGCTGGATGCCAGCAACCTGCATCGACAGATCATGTACGACGCCCGTGACATCGGCCAGCTCAAGGTCGACCTGGCCAGGCAGCGCATTGCGGCGCTCAATCCGACGGTGGCCGTGCACACCTGGGCGCAGCCGCTGCATGCCGGCAACGTGGTGGAGGTGTTTGCGCAATTCGACCTGGTGATCGAATGCACCGACGACATGCACAGTCGCTACCTCAGCAACGATGCGGCGGTGCTCACCGGCACGCCGCTGATCCTGGCCAGCGTGTACCAGCACGAAGGCCAGCTGCAGGTGGTCAGCGCGAAGCCGGGTGAGCCCTGCCTGCGTTGCCTGTGGCCGGATGAGCCCGCTCCCGGGGTGGCCGGCAGCTGCGTCGAGTCCGGCGTGCTCGGTCCCGTGCCGGGTGTGCTGGGTGCGCTGCAGGCGAACGAGGCGCTGAAGATCCTGCTCGACCTGCCGCGCCCGGGCGGGCACGCCCTGCTGCTGGTCAACCTGCTGGACGTCGGCGTCCAGCGTCTGCCGATCGATCCCGTCGCAGGCTGCGCGGCGCACGGCGGCTGCGTGGCGGTGGCGCGGCACGCGCTGGCGCAGTCCGCGCAGGCGGTGGATGTGGCTTTTTCCAGTCTGGATCACGCGATCGCTGCCGGCTACCAGCTGATCGACGTGCGCGAAGCGGACGAGATCGCCGCACAGCCGCTCGCACAGTGCCTGCGCTGCATACCTTCCGGGCAGCTCTCCGCTCGTGCCGCTGAACTGGCCGCCGGTCGCTTGCTGCTGGTCTGCGCCAGCGGCCGGCGCAGCGCGCATGCGGCACGCCAGCTGCGCGGGCAGGGTCTGGGTGAGGTGTATTCGCTTGCCGGCGGCGTGCAGGCACTGCGCCCGGTGGGCGTCACCTGATGATCGGCTACGCACAGGCCCTGCAACAGCTCCTCGCACAGGTCGCCCCGCTCGGGGCGGAAGCCTGTCCGCCGGGGCAGGCTTCGGGTCGCGTGCTGGCCAGCGCGGTGCACAGTCCGATCGCGCTGCCTTCGTTTGATCATGCCGCGATGGACGGCTATGCGCTGTCGGCCAGCGACGTGGTGACTGCCGGATCAGAACACCTGGTGCACGGTTCCCAGGCTGCCGGCTCTGCGGCCAGCCATGCTGCCGGTGGGGCCTGGGAAATCATGACCGGTGCGTGCCTGCCACAGGGTCTGGATGCGGTCATCGCGGTGGAACGCACCGAGCTGCTGGAAACGCTTCCGGACGGCATGCCCGCACGCATCCGCCTGCAGGATGCACTTACCGTCGGACTCAATGTGCGCTTCGCCGGCACCGATGTGGCGCAAGGTGCCTGTGTACTGGCGGCCGGCACGCCGATAGGGCCCGCACAGGTGATGCTGCTGGCAGCCCTCGGCGTATCCAGCATTCCCGTGGTCCAGCGTCCGCGCGTGGCGATCATCTGCACTGGCAAGGAACTGCAAAGCGATCCCGGTCAGGCGCTGGTGCCCGGCCGTATCCACAGTTCCAACGGACCCTATCTGGAGGCGGAGCTCACCGCCGCCGGCGCCCATGTCATCTGCTGCGAGACCGTGGATGACAGCGCCAGCACCTATGAGGCGGCGCTGCGGCGGGCGCTCGACCGCGGTGCCGAACTGGTGATCAGTACCGGTGCGGTATCGATGGGACGCTACGACTTCGTGCCGGACAGCCTGCGCCGTCTGCAGGCGCAGACTCTGTTCCACCGGGTCGCGATCAGGCCCGGGCGGCCGCTGCTCGGTGCACGCCTCGCCGACGGCCCATTGCTGCTGGCGCTGCCGGGCACACCGATGGCGGTCGCGGTTGGACTGCGCTTTTTCGTGACACCCGTGTTGCGCGCGATGGCCGGGCAGGCGTCGGAGCCTTTGCTGCATGCCGTGCTCGCGACACCCCAGCGGCCCAGGCCTGGTCTGCGTCACTTCCTGCGCGCCAGTCTGGATCAGGATCACGAATGTCGACTGCGCGCCACGGTGATGAGCCTGCAGCAACCCTTCCGTATCCAGCCGTTTGCCCAGGCCGATGCGTGGGTGGTATTGCCCGAGGATGCCGGCGCTTGCGATGTGGGCATGCCGGTCCAGATCGTCAGCCTGCAACCCGGCATACCGCCCCGGTTTGGCGCGATAGACCACACTCGCGTCAGTTCGGCGAGTGGATCTGCATGAAACTGCAGATCGAGGCCCAGAAGTTGCGCGTGCGCATCGACGAGGACGAGTTGGCCCGCCTGCTCGATGGTCATGCGCTGCGCAGCGAAAGCCGCTTTGCCGACGCGTTTTCGATGCAGGTGGAGCTCGGACTTGGCGGAAACGAGGTGGCCAGCCTTTCCGGGCAGGCTGACGCCTGGCGGATCGTTCTGCCGGAGGTGGCGGTGCGTGAGCACGCTGCGCGCCTGCCGACCCGCGAGGGCCTGCGCTATGTCGTGCAAGGGCAGGTCGACGGCGTTGCGCTGGAGTTGCTGTTCGATGTGGACGTGCGTGACAGCGTGCGCCGGCGCCGGCCTTTGTGAAGAACTGACTGACGGCCGGGCTATTACGCGCTGTCCAGGAGCGTGACGCTGGATCTTGAGCTGAGCCGTACCCGGTCCAGGGATCTTGCCGGCAACAGGTCAAGAATGAACGGTGTGGCCATCGGCGGCATCCTGTTTATCTGACGGATACGCACGCGATATGCGCGGGGTGCTCAAGTGTTCCCGATCAGACGCGCGGGTCTGGTCGGGAGATACCCAGCAGGGGGGCGTCGTGGGTCAGCAGATGTGATTCCCCATGCTGGATGATGAAGTAGCGGAATGCCTCGGCAGCAGGTGACAGCTGCCGGGACTGCATGCGCACCACAAACCAGCTGCGCATCAGCGGTGTGTGTTCGATATCCAGCATGTGCAGCAGTTGATGCTGCAATTCCAGCCCGATGGTGTGCAGCGAAAGCAGACTCAAACCCAGCCCGGCCATGACCGATTGCTTGATGGTCTCGTTGCTGGACAGCTCCATGCTGATGTTCGGTTCGACGTGATGTTCGGCGAAGAACCTGTCCATGGCGGCACGGGTACCCGATCCCTGTTCGCGGGCAAGAAAGGAATACGGCGCCAATGCCTCGACCGGAAGCTGTCCGATCTTGAGCAGCGGGTGCGCGGGCGGGCAGACGAACACCAGCGGATGCGCGGCAAACGGTTCGGCACGGGTAGCAATCTCCCGGGGTGGACGCCCCATCACCGAGAGATCAACCTCGCCGTCCTTCATCATCGTGACCAGTTGCTCGCGATTGGGGGCGACCCGCAGGCGGACATCGACACCCGGATGTTCCTCCTGAAAGCGCGCCAGCAACTGCGGTACGAAGTATTTGGCGGTGCTGACCATGCCGATGGTCAGCAGCCCGCGATCCAGCTGCCGGAAGCTGTCCATGAACCCCTCGGCGTCCTTCAGCGCCGCCAGCATGCGTTTGGCATGCACCAGGAAATATTCACCCGCGGTGGAGAGCGTCAACTGGCGGCCTTCGCGATCAAACAGGGGCAGGCCGACCTGGGTTTCCAGCTCCCTGAGCTGCATCGATACGGCCGGTGGCGTGATGTGCAACACCGTAGCCGCACGCTGGCTGCTGCCTTGCCGTGCCACCTCGGCGAATATCTGAAGCTGGCGAAAGGTGATGTGCATAGTTAAGTATTAACTTACGTAATAGGAAAGAATTTCTGACTATTACTTAATTGAAGACCAACTTACATTCGACCCCTGTCCGCGTCAACCGCACAGCACGTGGTTCCAGGGAGACTCATGAATCTGTCCGAAAACGTCATCAGCACCGAAGTCACCGACATCACCGGGGATGCCAGGAAACGCTATACGGCCGGCGTCCTGAAATATCGCCAGATGGGTTACTGGCAGCCCGACTACGAGCCGCTGGCGACCGACACCATCTGTCTGTTCCGGATCACGCCGCAGGAAGGGGTCGATCCGGTGGAGGCAGCGGCAGCGGTGGCGGGTGAATCCTCCACCGCGACCTGGACGGTGGTCTGGACCGACCGTCTGACTGCCTGCGACAGCTATCGCGCCAAGGCCTACCGGGTCGAACCGGTGCCGGGCATACCGGGCCAGTACTTCGCCTGGGTCGCCTACGACATCATCCTGTTCGAGGAAGGCTCGATCGCCAACATCACGGCCAGCCTGATCGGCAATGTGTTCAGCTTCAAGCCGCTGAAGGCCGCCCGGCTCGAAGACATCCGCATGCCGGTGGCGCTGGTCAAGACCTTCAAGGGTCCACCGACCGGGCTGGTGGTCGAGCGCGAGCGGCTGGACAAGTTCGGCCGTCCGCTGCTCGGTGCCACCACCAAGCCCAAGCTGGGCCTGTCCGCTCGAAATTATGGCCGGGTGATCTACGAGGGCCTCAAGGGCGGGCTGGACTTCATGAAGGACGACGAGAACATCAACTCGCAACCCTTCATGCACTGGCGCGACCGCTTCCTCTACGTGATGGACGCGGTCAACAAGGCCAGCGCCGCCACCGGTGAGGTCAAGGGCAGCTATCTCAATGTCACCGGCGCGACCATGGAGGACATCTACGAGCGCGCCGAGTTCGCCAGGGAGCTGGGCTCGGTGGTGATCATGCTCGACCTGGTGATCGGCTGGTCGGCGATCCAGAGCATGGCCAACTGGGCGCGCAAGCACGACATGATCGTGCACATGCACCGCGCCGGCCACGGCACCTACACCCGGCAGAAGAACCACGGCGTGAGCTTCCGCGTGATGGCCAAGTGGCTGCGCCTGGCCGGTGTCGACCACCTGCACACCGGCACCGCAGTCGGAAAACTCGAAGGCGATCCGATGACGGTGCAGGGTTACTACAACTGCTGCCGCGACAGTTACACCAAGCAGGATCTGCAGCGCGGCCTGTTCTTCGATCAGGACTGGGTCGACATGAAGAAGGTGATGCCGGTGGCCTCGGGCGGCATCCACGCCGGCCAGATGCATCAACTGATCGACCTGTTCGGCGACGACGTGATCCTGCAGTTCGGCGGCGGCACGATTGGCCATCCGGCCGGCATCCAGGCCGGTGCGGTGGCCAATCGCGTGGCGCTGGAGACGATCGTCAAGGCGCGCAACGAAGGCCGCGACATCAAGAACGAGGGTCCGGAAATCCTGCAGAAGGCGGCGCAGTTCTGTACCCCACTCAAGCAGGCGCTGGAAACCTGGAAGGACGTGTCCTTCAACTACGCCAGCACCGACACCAGCGATTTCGCCACCACGCCCAGCGTGGCCTGACAGGAGCGCGCCAGCATGATGACCAACCCCACCGGCAAGATCACCCAGGGCCAGTTCAGCTTTCTGCCCGAGCTGACCGATGCCGAAATCCGTCTGCAGATCGACTACGGCCTCGGCAAGGGCTACGCCTGGAGCATCGAGTACACCGACGATCCGCATCCGCGCAACACCTACTGGGAAATGTTCGGCATGCCGATGTTCGACCTGCAGGATGCTGCCGGCGTGATGCTGGAACTGGCCAGTTGCCGCAAGACGTTTCCCAGCCATTACATCCGCCTGATGGCGTTCGATTCGACACGCAATATCGAAAGCATCGTGATGAGCTTCATCGTCAACCGACCCGAGAACGAACCCGGATTCGGCCTGCTCCGGCAGGAAGTGCAGGGACGCAGCATGCGCTACACCGTGCATGGCTACGCCAGCGACAAGCCGGAAGGCAGCCGCTACTGAGCTTGCCTGTACCCGTCGACTCCACCCATGAGGTCGCGCCATGCATCGTATTGCTCCATCGATTCTTTCCGCCGACTTCGCGCGCCTTGGTGAGGAGGTGCGCAGCGTCATCGCTGCCGGCGCCGACTGGATTCATTTCGATGTCATGGACAACCACTACGTACCCAACCTGACGATGGGGCCGATGGTGGCGCAGGCGATCAAGCCCTGGTGCGTGGGTGCCGATGGCAGCGAGATACCGCTGGACGTGCATCTGATGGTGGAGCCGGTGGACGCGCTGGCGAGTGCCTTCGCCAAGGCCGGCGCCAACCTCATCAGCTTTCATCCCGAAGCCTCGGCCCACGTCGATCGCACCCTGCAGCTGATCCACGGCGAGGGCTGTCAGGCCGGGCTGGTATTCAATCCGGCCACGCCGCTGGATGTGCTGGAGTGGGTGATCGACAAGGTCGATCTGGTGCTGATCATGAGCGTCAATCCTGGTTTCGGCGGGCAGAGTTTTCTCGACAGCGCGCTGCGCAAGACCGAGCAGGCACGCCGTCTGATTGAGGCCAGTGGCAGGGATATCCGGCTCGAGGTCGACGGCGGCATCAAGGTGGAAAATATCCGCCGCGTCGCCAACGCCGGTGCCGATTGCTTCGTCGCCGGTTCGGCGATCTTCGGCCAGCCGGACTACCGGGCCGTGATCGATGCCATGCGTGCCGAACTCGCCGGAGCCGGCTGAGATGAATGCGCCCGATTACCACATCCCCGGCAGCACGACAGCCTCGCCAGCGGCGAGCGACACGGCAAACGAAATGACTTCCGCGCGCACCGTCAACGAGGTGCTGGCGCAAAGCCAGGTTGAGTCGGTGCTGGACGAACTCGAGCATGATCTGGTGGGCCTGGCACCGATCAAGCAGCGCATCCGCGACATCGCCGCGCTGCTGGTGATCGACAAGCTGCGCCTGAATCTCGGTCTCGCCGCCGTGGCGCCCAGCCTGCACATGAGCTTCACCGGCAATCCCGGCACCGGCAAGACCACGGTGGCGCTGCGCATGGCCGAGATCCTGCATCGCCTGGGTTATGTGCGAAAGGGGCACCTGGTGGCGGTGACGCGCGATGACCTGGTCGGCCAGTACATCGGCCACACCGCGCCGAAGACCCGCGAGGTGCTGAAGAAGGCGATGGGCGGCGTGCTGTTCATCGACGAGGCGTACTACCTGTACCGGCCCGAGAACGAGCGCGACTACGGCCAGGAGGCGATCGAGATCCTGCTGCAGGTGATGGAGAACCAGCGCGATGACCTGGTGGTGATCCTGGCCGGCTACAAGGACCGCATGGACACCTTCTTCAAGTCCAATCCGGGCCTGAGTTCGCGCATCGCCCATCACCTCGATTTCCCCGACTACGCAGTGGATGAGCTGAGCCAGATCGCCCAGCGCATGCTGGCGCAGCAGCACTACCGCTTTGGCGAAGGCGCCGCTGAGGTATTTCGCGACTATCTCGGCTTGCGCATCGCGCAGCCGCACTTCGCCAATGCGCGCAGTGTGCGCAACGCGCTGGATCGCGCGCGTTTGCGCCAGGCCAGCCGTCTGTTCACCGAACGTGATCGGGTGCTGACCGAAGCCGATCTCACCACCCTCATTCCGGCCGATCTGCTGGCCAGCCGCGTGTTCCACAGCCCCAGCCCCTGAGGTCGCCATGCCACTGTCCAGACGTTCGACCCTGACCCAGTACCTGATCGAGCAGCGCCGCCGTTTTCCGCAGGCCAGTGGCGAGCTGAATGCGCTGATTCTTGATGTCTCCATCGCCTGCAAGGGGATTGCCCGCGCGGTCGCGTTCGGCGAGCTGGGCGAGACCATGGGTGTGGTAGCTGATGGCGGCGCGGTCAACGTGCAGGGCGAGGTGCAGAAGAAGCTCGACGTGGTCAGCAACGAGATGTTCGTGCGCACGGCCGAATGGTCCGGTCATCTGGCCGGCATGGCGTCGGAGGAGATGGAGCAGCCTTACCAGATCCCCGAGAGCTATCCGCGCGGCAAGTACCTGCTGGTGTTCGATCCGCTGGATGGCTCCAGCAACATCGACGTGAACGTTTCGGTCGGCAGCATCTTCTCGATCCTGCGTGCACCGCAGGACGTGATCGATTCGGGTCGCGATGTGCTCGAGGCCGATTTCCTGCAGCCCGGCGCGACCCAGGTGGCCGCCGGCTATGCGCTGTACGGGCCGACCACGATGCTGGTGCTGACCGTGGGCAACGGCGTGGCCGGCTTCACCCTCGATCCGAACCTCGGCGAGTTCAAGCTGACCCACCCGGATATCCGGGTGCCCGAGGACGCCCACGAGTTCGCCATCAACAGCTCCAACAGTCGCTTCTGGGAACAGCCGGTCACGCGCTACGTGGACGAGTGTCTTGCGGGCAGGACCGGTACGCGCGGCAAGGATTTCAACATGCGCTGGATCGCCAGCATGGTCGCCGAGGCACATCGCATCCTGATGCGCGGCGGCGTGTTTCTGTACCCACGCGACAGCAAGGACCCGGACAAGGCCGGACGGCTGCGGCTGTTGTACGAGGCCAATCCGATCGGCTTCGTGATGGAGCAGGCCGGCGGCCGCGCCAGCACCGGACGGCAGCCCGTACTGGGAGTGCCGCCCAGTTCACTCCATCAGCGCATCGGCCTGGTGTTCGGCTCCCGCAACGAAGTCGAACGTATCGAGCGCTACCACCACGATACCGCCCGGCGCGAGGCGCCCAACCCGTTGTTCGCCGAGCGCGGTCTGTTCCGCGACTGAGGAAAACCCATGTCCGAAAGTCACCCGATCATCGCCATCACGGGTTCGTCCGGCGCCGGTACCACGTCGGTCACGCGAACTTTCCAGAACATTTTTCGACGCGAGAAGGTCAGCGCCGCCATCGTCGAAGGCGACAGTTTCCACCGCTTCGACCGCAAGGAGATGCGGCAACGACTGGCCGAGGCCGAGCAGGACGGCGACAAGCACTTCAGCCACTTCGGACCCGACAACAACCTGTTCGTCGAACTCGAACAGATGTTTCGCAGCTACGCGGAAACCGGTGGCGGCCGCTGCAGGAAATACCTGCATGATGTCGAAGAGGCTGCGCCTTACCAGCAGGAGCCCGGCACCTTCACGCCGTGGGAAGATCTGCCGTCGGAAACCGACCTGCTGTTCTATGAAGGACTGCATGGCGCGGTAACCACGCCGCAGGTCAATGTCGCGCAGCATCCCGACCTGCTGATCGGTGTGGTACCGGTGATCAATCTGGAATGGATCCAGAAGCTCTGGCGCGACAAGAACATGCGTGGCTACACCGCCGAAGCGGTGACCGACACCATCCTGCGTCGCATGCCCGATTACGTGAATTACATTTGCCCGCAATTCTCGCGTACGGATGTCAATTTCCAGCGCGTGCCGGTGGTGGATACATCCAACCCGTTCATCTCGCGCGACATACCCAGCGCCGATGAGAGCATTTGCGTGATCCGCTTTCGCGACCCGAAGGGTATCGATTTCCCCTACCTGTTGAACATGATCCACAACTCGTCGATGTCGCGCGCCAACACCATCGTGGTGCCGGGCGGGAAAATGGAGCTGGCCATGCAGATGATCTTCACTCCTTTTGTGTGGCGCATGATGGAGCGCCGCAAGCGCGCCATCGGAGCGCTGTGATGGCGGCGCACTCGAGTGTTCGCGTGCTGCGCGGCGAAGCCTCGCACGATCAGCGTGCCAGCGCCTTGCGCGCGCTGGCGATGGATGCCGTGCAGCAGGCCAGGTCGGGGCACCCCGGCGCGCCGATGGGCATGGCCGAGATGGCCGTGGCCCTGTGGGGTCGGCACCTGCGCCACAATCCGGGCAACCCGCTGTGGATCAATCGCGACCGCTTCGTGCTCAGCAACGGTCACGCCTCGATGCTGCTGTATGCGCTGCTGCACCTGACCGGCTATGACCTGCCGATCGACGAACTGAAGAATTTTCGCCAGCTGCACAGCCGCACGCCGGGCCATCCCGAGCGCGGCATCACGCCCGGGGTCGAGACCACCACCGGGCCGCTGGGGCAGGGGCTGACCAATGCAGTGGGTATGGCGCTGGCGGAAAAAATCCTCGCTCGCGAGTTCAATCGTCCTGGCCACGACATCGTGGATCACCACACGTATGTGTTCCTGGGGGATGGCTGCCTGATGGAAGGGATCAGCCACGAGGCGATCTCGCTGGCCGGTGTGTGGCAGCTCGACAAGCTGGTCGCGCTGTACGACGACAACGGCATCAGCATCGACGGTCCCGTCGAAGGCTGGTTCCGCGACGACACCCCGGCGCGCTTTCGCGCCTGTGGCTGGAACGTGATCGGTCCGCTCGATGGCCACGACACGGATGCCGTGACGGCAGCCATCGAACGGGCCAGGATCGGCGCCGGGCGTCCCACCCTGATCGTCTGCCGCACCACCATCGGTGCCGGCTCGCCTGGCCGTGCCGGTACCGCCAGGGCACACGGCGAGCCGCTGGGTGAGGACGAGATAGCGGCCACGCGCGAGGCCATCGGCTGGCCGCATGCGCCCTTCGAGATACCAGCCTCGATCTACGCCGAGTGGGACGCACGTGCCGAAGGTGCGCGCTTCGAGGCCGCCTGGCAGCAGCGTTTCGACGCCTACCGCGCAGCCTTCCCCGAAGACGCCGCCGAGTTGACTCGGCGCATGGCCGGAGAACTGCCAGCCGACTGGAGTGCGATAGCGGCAAGCACGCTGGCGGCGTTCAACCAGGACGGTGAAAGCATCGCCACGCGCAAGGCATCGCAGCAGGTGCTGGCGCTGCTGGCACCGCGCGTACCCGAGTTGCTGGGCGGCAGTGCCGACCTGACCGGCTCCAACCTCACCGACTTTCCTGATGCGGGGCCGCGTCACATCAGCTACGGCGTGCGTGAATTCGGCATGGCAGCGGTCATGAATGGTATTGCCCTGCACGGCGGGCTGATTCCCTACGGCGGCACGTTCTTGACGTTCAGCGACTACAGCCGCAATGCCATCCGCATGGCCGCGCTGATGAAGCTGCGGGTGGTGCATGTGTTCACCCACGATTCGATCGGGCTCGGTGAAGACGGGCCGACTCACCAGTCGGTCGAGCATGCCGCCAGCCTTCGCCTGATTCCCAACCTCGAGGTCTGGCGTCCCTGTGATGCTGCCGAAACGGCGGTCGCCTGGATTGAGGCATTGGCGGCGCAGGATCGTCCCAGCGCCTTGTTGCTGTCGCGGCAGAACCTGCCGGTACAGCAGCGAAGCGAAAAGCAGCGCGCGATGATCGGTTGCGGCGGCTATGTGCTGGGTGAGCCGGACGGCGCACGCGTGACCCTGTTGGCGACGGGTTCCGAGGTCGGCCTCGCGATGCAGGCGCAAAAAATTCTCGACGACGAGGGTATGGCGGTGCGGGTCGTCTCGATCCCCAGCTCGACCCGCTTCGATCGGCAGTCACGCTCTTATCGCGAGTCAGTGCTGGGCTCGTTGCCGCGCATCGGTGTGGAGGCAGGCGTCAGCTGCTGGTGGGGGCAATACGGTTGTGCGGCGGCATTGGGCGTCGACAGCTTCGGCGAATCGGCACCCGCGGCGGCGTTGTTCGAGCACTTCGGACTGACTGCGGTGCGGCTGGCCGCGCTGGTACGCGAGACGCTCGCATGACGATCGAGGTAGTCAGCTTCGACCTCGACGGCACCCTGGTGGATACCGCCGCCGAGATTGCCCTGGCGGTCAACCGAACGCTGGTGGACTTCGGGCGCGTGGCCCAGCCGCAGGCGGCGATCGAGCAATTGATCGGTGCCGGCGCGCATGAGCTGATGCGTCGGCTGTTGCAGCAGATCGATGTCGAAGGAGCGCTTGATGTGACGCAGGTGCTGGCCGGATTTGATCAGCATTATGCGGACACGGCCGGAACGCTCGGGCAGCCTTACCCAGGTTGCTGCGAGGCCCTGCAATCGTTGCGCGATGTCGGCGTGCAGTTGGCCTGCGTCACCAACAAGGAGCTGCGCCATGCCCTTCGCGTGCTCGAGGTGAACCAGCTCACCGACTACTTCGAGCTGGTGATCGGCGGCGATTCGCTGCCTTGCAAAAAGCCCGATGCCAGCGTCCTGCGTCATGTCATGACCGCCTTCGACCGCACACCGGGCCAGGTTGCCCATG
>JBBQQL010000028.1:0-31629 GCA_038215995.1 Lysobacterales bacterium | reverse complement strand
CGATCCGTGCGAGACCGTGCGCGCGTTTCACAGAATCACGCATCCGCGCATCCCGCTGCCGGCCAATCTCTACGGTGAACTTCGGAAGAATTCCATGGGCGTCAATTTTGCCAACGACAATGAACTGAACGAACTGGCCGCTGCCGTCAATGCGCAGCAGGGTCCGTGGGACGCCGGTCCGCTGGTGCCTGGCGCCAGCAGCAAGGGCGCGACCGTGCAGGTCACCGACCCATCCGACCGTCGCCGCACCATCGGCAGCTACGTCACCGCCGACCAGGCCACGGTCGATCTGGCCATGGCCAATGCGGTAGCCGCGCAGGAGCGCTGGAACACCCTGCCGGTGGCCAACCGCGCCGCGATGCTGGAGTTCGCCGCCGACCGGCTGGAAGCGCGTCGCGCCGAATTCATCGCCCTGTGTGTGCGCGAAGCCGGCAAGAGCCTGCCCGACGCAATCGCCGAGATCCGCGAGGCCGCTGATTTCCTGCGCTACTACGCCACCATGGCGCGGCGCCTGTTTGCCGAACCCGAGCAGTTGCCCGGCCCCACCGGCGAGACCAACCAGTTGTTCCTCGGTGGCCGCGGCGTATTCGTCGGCATCAGCCCGTGGAACTTCCCGCTGGCGATCTTTGTCGGCCAGGTCAGCGCCGCGCTGGCCGCCGGCAACGCCGTGCTGGCCAAGCCGGCCGAGCAGACCAGCCTGATCGGCTACCTCGCCACCCAGTTGCTGCATGAGGCGGGTATCCCCAAGGACGTGCTGCAGTACCTGCCCGGCGATGGCCCGACGGTGGGTGCCGCGCTCACCCGCGACCCGCGCGTGGCCGGCGTGGTGTTCACCGGCGCCACCGAGACCGCATGGGCGATCAACCGCGCGCTGGCGGCACGCAACGCGCAGATCGCGGTGCTGGTGGCCGAGACCGGCGGCCAGAACGCGATGATTGCCGACTCCTCCGCCCTGCCCGAGCAGATCGTCAAGGACGTGATTGCCTCGGCGTTCCAGTCCGCCGGCCAGCGCTGCTCGGCCGCCCGCGTGCTGTATATCCAGGAAGACATCGCCGACAAGGTGATCGAGATGCTCGCCGGAGCCATGGCCGAGCTGAAGGTGGGTGATCCGGGCCTGCTTTCCACGGACGTCGGTCCGGTGATCGACGAGGAGGCGAAAGCGATCCTGGTCGCCCATGCCGAGCGCATGGACCGCGAGGCGAAGAAGATCGCCGAGGTGCCGATGGACCCCGAACTCACCGCTCATGGCACCTTCTTTGCGCCGCGCGCCTACGAGATCGCCTCGCTGTCGGTGCTGCAGCGCGAGGTGTTCGGCCCGGTGCTGCACCTGATCCGCTTCAAGGCCAGCGAGCTGAAGCAGGTCGTCGACGAAATCAACGGCACCGGCTACGGCCTCACGCTGGGCGTGCACAGCCGCATCGATGCAACGGTCGACTACATCAGCCGGCATGCCCGCGTCGGCAACTGCTACGTCAACCGCAACCAGATCGGCGCGGTGGTCGGGGTGCAGCCGTTTGGCGGCGAAGGTCTCTCCGGCACCGGCCCCAAGGCGGGCGGCCCGCACTATCTGCTGCGTTTTGCCGGCGAACACACGCTCACCATCAACACCACCGCCTCCGGTGGCAACGCCTCCTTGCTGACCATCGGCGAGTAGTCCGCCCGGCCGCTACGCAACCCGCGTTCCGGCCAGACGGCATGCCGCTCCGTTGAGATACACGCTTTCCGGCAGGTCGCCAGGCGCGCCTGCCGGAAAGCGTGTGCGCGGGTTTATGCTGCAGCCTTTCAACGCTTGAGCGCGAAAGCCCAACATGAACGATCCCACCAGCGCTGATCTCTCTCCTCTGCTGCTGCAGATGCGCACCGCGCAGCGACGGCAGGCGATGCCGGACTGGGCCACTCGCGCCAGCCGACTGCGCGCACTGGAGACCATGCTGCGCAGCAATCGCGAGCGCATCATCGAAGCGATCCACGCCGATTTTGGCTGCCGCCCGCGCCAGGAAACCGAGCTGCTGGAGTTTTTCCCCAGCCTGTCGGCGATCCGCCACGCACTGGCGAAAGGCCGCCGCTGGATGAAGCCACGCCGGCGACTGGCCGACCTGCTGTTCCTGCCCGGACGTACCGAACTGCGCCCGCAGCCACGGGGCGTGATCGGCATCATCGTGCCCTGGAACTACCCGCTGTATCTCGCCGCCGGCCCGCTGGTCGACGCCCTCGTTGCCGGCAACCGCGCCATGGTCAAGATGAGCGAGTTCACCCCGCGCTTTTCCGCACTTTTCGCCGAGCTGGTTGGCCAGCACTTCAAGCCGGACGAGGTCGCCGTAGTCAACGGCGACGCCGACGTCGCGCAGGCGTTCTCGGCCTTGCCGTTCGACCACCTGCTGTTCACCGGCTCCACTGCCGTCGGCCATCACGTGATGCGTGCGGCAGCGGCCAACCTCACCCCGGTCACGCTGGAGCTGGGCGGCAAGTCGCCGGCGATCATCGGGCCTGGCGCGCGCTTCGAGCATGCGGTGGAGCGGATCATCTTCGGCAAGCTGGTCAACGCCGGGCAAACCTGCATCGCGCCCGACTATGTCCTGCTGCCGCGCGCCCGGGTGCAGGAGTTCATCGACGCAGCCACGCGCAAGGTGGCTGAGATGTATCCGGACATGCAGCACAGCGCCCAGTACGCGAGCATCGTCTCTGATCGTCAGTACCAGCGACTGGTCGGCCTGCGTGACGCCGCTCAGGCCGCCGGCGCGAAAATCCACAGCCTCGGTGATGCGGTCGAAACGACGGGCAGCCGGCTGCTGCCCCCGCAATTGATCAGCGAGGTCAACGACGACATGCGCGTGATGCAGGAGGAAATTTTCGGTCCGCTGCTGCCGCTGGTGCCGTACGACTCGCTGGAGCAGGCGATTGCCTATGTTGCAGCGCACCCGCACCCACTCGCGCTGTATCTGTTCGAGCAGGATCGCAGCCTGATCGATCACGTGCTGGGCCAGACCACGGCCGGCGGGGTCAGCGTCAACGACACGCTGTATCACATCGCGCAGCACAATCTACCATTCGGCGGTGTGGGCGCCTCCGGCATGGGCGGCTACCACGGCGAAGCGGGTTTCCACACTTTCAGCCACATGAAGCCGGTATTCCGGCAAGCCCGTTTCAACGGCGTCGGCCTGCTCAACCCGCCGTATGGTGCGCTGTTCAAACGTATGCTGGAGTTGATGCTGAAACGCGGTTGAATGCACTGACCTGAACCAACGGGCGCCGATCGTCTGGGTGAAGCAGCCCACTGCTGCTACCCTCACGAATGCTGCGGGGAGGCGTCCCGCCCTGTCCTCCCTGCGGGTGTTGCCATGCCTTGTTTTGTCTATGCCAGCCTGCGCAAGATCGACAGCTATCTTTGGCTGGCGCGGCGCGATGGCTTCGATGTGCTGCCCGAGTCGCTGGTGCTGATGCTCGGTGAATTGCGCTTCGTGATGGAAGTGCAGCTTGATGCATCGCGCAAGCTGCCTGTGGAGGACACCGCACAGGTACTGGAGCATTTGAGCCGCCAGGGCTGGCATCTGCAGCTACCGCCACAGGAAACCCTCGCCAGCGCCAACCATCCTGCCTATACGCACTCGCCGCAGGCCAACCGCGACCACTGACACGCATCATCCTTGCGCCATGTCACCGGTGTTAACGCCTGGTTACCGCCTGCCGATCCAACGATTTCTATACTGAACCCATGAGCCCACCCAAATCACGTCGTCGCCCCCCGCTCCTGCAGGCGCTTGCCTGGTTCATCCCCGGCTTGCTGGCCGTTGCCCTGGCCGGTGTGGCGACGCATCCGCTGACCCTGATTCCCTTGCTGCTGGCCAATGCGCTGACCATGGCCGCGATTTGCCATGCCATCGGTTTCGATCCCGAACCACAATTCGGCCGCACCGCGCTGCGCCGTGGTGCGGCGCATCTGGTGATGTTCAGCGGTTATACGGTGCTGGTCTTTCTGGCCGTGGCCTGGCCGATGCTGCAACTGAGCCATACCCCCAGCCTCAGTGCCGCCCTGCTGCTGGCGGCGGCGCTGGTGCTGGGCCTGGCCGTGCTGTGGCGGCTGTGGCCGGCATTCGGGCTGGTCTTTGTGTGGGACGATGCCTATCCCTGCCAGCGCGATGGCTCGTGGATTTTCACCGCCACCTTGCGCAGCCTCGCGTTCGGTCGGCACCTGTCGCGCGAGGAGCGTTTCTTTACCCATTTCCTGCCCGCAGCTCTGTCGCTGCTGGTGCTGGCGTTTGGCGCCATCGCGCTGACTGGCCTGGTCGGCATGCTGCCAGCGGAACTGCGTATCGCGGCACTGGTCCTGTATGGCGTGGTGTTGCTGCCGCTGGGCTGCCTGATCATTGCCAACCGCACCCTGCGCGCCCTGCTGTGCGAACAGGATCAGCCACGCCGACACAGCGACCTCGATCCGCAGGCGGCGGCCACGCCGCGGCCGGTGCTGACCGCGCAGGAACGCACCGCCGGCACGCCCGAGCAGGCCCGCGCCCTGCTTGCCGCCACCCGTGAAGGTGACATCGAACGCGCACTGGCCCTGGTCGAAGTCGGCGCCGACCCGGATACCGCACCCGACCCCGATGACCGCGACCAGCGCCCGGCGCTGATGCTCGCCGCGCTGTTGCCCGATACCCGCCTGCTGCGCGCCCTGATCGTCAAGGGTGCCGACGTCAACCGCGCCAGTGGCGGTATCACCCCACTGCTCGCCGCCACCCGCGACAGCTGGCATGGCCGCGCCGAGGCGGTGATGACCTTGCTCGCCAATGGCGCCAGCCCCACAGCTACGGATCACGAGGGCAACACGCCGCTGCACGGTGCCGTGCTCAGCGAGGAACCCGGCGTGGCCGCGATGCTGCTGGATGCCGCCGCGCCGATCAACGCGCTGAACCAGGCCGGACTCAGCCCGCTGGCGTGTGCGTGCCGTGCCGCCAACTGGCCGCTGGCGAAGTTTCTGCTCGAACACGGCGCCAAGCCGGCACCCGCCGGCGGCGAGCCGGCGCTGGTGGCCGCTGCCGGCATCGCCGAGGACGACATCACCGGAGTCAAGCTGCTGCTCAAGCATCGCGCGCCGGTCAACGCGCTCGATGCGCGCCACCGCCACGCCCTGCTCAGCGCCGCCGCCGAAGGCCACGAACAGATCGCCCGCGTGCTTTGCACCGCCGGCAGCAACATCAACCTGGCCGACCAGCACGGCAGCACCGCCCTGATGGAGGCCGCCCGCGCCGGCGCCGGCGTTATCGTGCAGTTGCTGGCCGACGCCCGCGCCGAAGTTGACGCGCATGACCAGCACGGTCGTGATGCGCTGACCCTGGCCTGTCAATCACCGCATGCCCGCGCGGAAACCGTGCAGGCGCTGCTGGCACTGGGCGCCAACCCCCGCACGCCCGGCAACGATGGCCGCAGCGCGCTCGACCATGCCGCCGCCACCGGGCGCTGGGACCTGGTTGCCCTGCTCGATCCCGACACACCGCTGCCCGCCAGCCACAGCAACGATGTGCTGTCCGAAGGTAGCGACACCCCGGCCAATCTGCTGGACGCCTTGCGTCTGGGCCACTGGGCCACGGTTTCCAGCTTCCGCGCGCGCGTACGCGACTGGCCGCAGGCCGAGCTGGCGCAGTTGTACCTCGACCTCGCCACTCCCGGACTGGCCGCCGCCCGACGCTGGTTGCTCGACCAGGGTCTGGAGCCTGAGGCCCGACTGGAGGCGCCTCGCGTCGACGATGCCGAGACAGTCGATGCGCCGAACTTGCCGCCGCTGGGTCGGCGTCTGTTCGATGCCCTGCTGGAGCAACTGCCGGAGTCCACCGAAGCGCTGGAGGAATTAATGCAGGCCGGAGCGAGCCCCGCGGGCAGCGGCCTGCTGGCGTTGGCGCTGTCATCACTGGCCGGAGCAGCACAGACGGCGGCGCTGCCACTGAATCTGCTGGAGCGGGGTGCCGACCCGTTCGGGCCGGACGCGCGCGGGCGTACGCCACTGCACCTGGCCGTGGCGTACGCGCAGCTCGGTCTGCTGCAGGCGTTGCTCGCGCGCGGCTGCGATCCCAACACGCGCGACCGTGACAACCGAACGCCGTTGTTCGCCGCGCTGGAACATGGCGCCGAGGCCTTGCCGCTGGTGCGCGAACTGATCGCCCACGGCGCCAATCCCGAAGCCGCCGACGCCAATGGCGAAACCCCGCTGGGGCTGGCACTGGAGCATCCGGCCGTGGAGCGCTGGCTGAACTGGCGCGACTGGTCCCGGCCGCATCGCGCGCTACGCGCCACCGACCTGCCCGCCGCCGCCGCCGCTGGCGCGCTGGCCACCGTGCAGCGCCTGCTCGAACTCGGCTTCGCCGTCGACAGCCAGGACGAGCAAGGCGCCTCGGCCCTGCTGCACGCCTGCGGTGCCGGTCACCGCGAGGTGGCCGCGGCCCTGCTGGAAGCCGGCGCCGACGCCACCCTGGCCGCGCGCAGTGGCGTGACTCCGCTGGCCGCTGCGGTGGCGGCACGACGCGAGGTACTGGTCGCCTTGCTGCTGCAACACCAGGTGAAGGCTGACCAGCGCCTTCCGCACGACGCCACCGCCCTGATGGTGGCCGCCGCGATGGGCTACCCGGACATCGCCGAGCTGTTGCTCGATGGCGGCGCCGAGGTCAATGCGGTCGACGACGCCGGCCGCAGCGCGCTGCACGCCGCAGCGCAGTTCGGCTTCGAAAACAACGACAGCCTGCGTGCACGGCGCCAGTTCGACGGCTTGCTCAAGCGCGGCGCCAACGTCAACCAGGCCGATCGTGAAGGCAAGACCCCCTTGCTGCTGCTGCTCGGTGCGCACCTGCCGCCAGGCAGCGGCGGCGATGCCACCCACATCGGCGCGCTGGTGCCGTTGCTGCTCGATGCCGGCGCCAACGTCGGACATGCCGATCAGCGCGGTGTCACCGCCATGCATGCCTGCGCCATGCATGCCCTGCTTCCACCGGCGCGGGTGCTGTTGTCACGTGGCGCCGATCGCAACGCAGCCGATGCCTTCGGCCGTACCGCGGCCGACGTGGCAAGACAACTGGGTTTCGTCGACATTGCGCACGAACTGGCCGCACGCAGCAACGGGATTCCCAGCGTGCGGCAGACCCTTCGCCAACCGTCTCAGCCCACGGAATAAGCGCCAGGCGCTAGGCCGCGACCGCGTGATGCGCTATCGCCTGCGGCGGCAAGGCGCGCCACGCGTCGATCACTGAGTCGCGGTCCAATTCGTCGACCCGGCGCACCGTGGGCAGGCCGCCCAGCAAGATCACCGCACTGCCGCTGGCGCTGCGTGGCTTCCACACCTGCGGCGATCTGGCGCCCATCAGCACCACCAGCGGACAACCCACCGCCGCGGCCAGATGCGCCGGGCCGGTATCCACCGACACCATGCTGTGGGCCCGCGCCAGCAGCGCCTTCAAGCGGCCAAGCGGCATCACGGCCGCCGCGATACGCGGCGACACCCCGGCGGTTGCCGCCAGAATGGTGTCGAGGTAGCGCGCCTCCGCCGCCGCGCCACAGAACAATACGTGCGCCTGCGGCAAATCCGAGGCAATCGCCTGCGCCACGGCCGCCCAGCGTTCGGCAGGCCAGGACTTGTCGTCATCATCCGCCTTGCGTATGCCGTTCCAGCGCATGGTGCGCTTGTTGGCCGGCTGCAGCAGCACCAGCGGGCCGTCGGCGATACCCCGCGCGCGCAACCACGCCTCGGCATCCGCCTGCTCGGCCAGGCTCACCCGCAGGCACGGCGCCGGCCGATCAACCAGGGATGGCGCTGGCGCAATATTGGCGAAGGCGGTCGGCGTGACCTCGGCAAAGCGGTCCAGCCAATCTGCCCAATGTTCGTCGTCGACCGCCTCGATATCCTCAATGAAGCTGCAATGCGCCAGCGGTACACCCGCCAGCGCCAGCATGGGTCGGATCTTGGTGCGCGTGCGGTACTCCGGCTCGCAAATATAGAACGGCGCCTGACGACGCTCGCGCAGGGCCAGTACCGCGCGCAGGCGCCCAGGTCGCAGCCACAGCGGGCCATTCTGGTGCTTGAGCGGGATGAAACCCGCCACCTCCGGCTGCGCCGAAAACAGCAAGGGTGGCCAATCCCCCAGCGCAAGCAGGTCACAGGGCCGGCCATATCGCCGATGCAGTTTCTCGAGAAAGGGCTGCAACAGCACCGTGTCGCCGACACGGCCAAAGCGGATCACAACCGGGTTATGCGTGGAGACCATGATGGCAACAGACGCCTTGCTGAGGAAGTGATCAACCTCGTTTTCTAGACCTGTTTCCTTTCACCAGGATTACCGTCTGATGGGCATCTCGCGCGTCATCGCGCAGAACCTTGCACCTCGCCCGGCGCGACCTATTCCGCGCCCGACAATGGCACTTCCGCGTCACGTTTGCGCGCGCGTTCGGCTCGTGGCTCGGCGTCGGCATCGAACAATTGCTGCAGATCGAGCAACGCGTCGCGGGTACTCTGGATCAGCTTGGTTTCGTCATCGTAGACCAGCGCCTGTTTTTTCAGCAGATCCTCGTCGTAACGGCGGAATCGCTCCACCCGGTCGACCGCCAGCTCATGCGACAGGCCAAGCGCCTCCAATGTCTTGCGCGTCATCTTCAAGCTGGAATGAAAGGTTTCGCGCACCGGGTCATCGACACCCAGATCCATCAGCCGGAACACATGCTGGCGATTGCGGGCACGGGCGACGATCTTCAGGTGCGGATATTGCCGCTTCACCATTCGCGCGGTACGCAGATTGGCTTCCGGATCATCGGTGGCAAGCACGAACACCTCGGCCGTGGCGGCCTGCGCGGCACGCAGCAGTTCCGGACGTGCCGGGTCGCCAAAGAACAGGTTGACCGTACCGAAGCGGCGCGAAAAATCCACCTGGTCGGCGGAGTGCTCCAGCGCCACAAACGGGATACCCTGCGCGCGCAGTACACGCGCAATGATCTGCCCGACCCGGCCAAAGCCGGCAATGATCACCCGCGGCGCATCAGCCTCGATGCTGTCGAATTCGCGCACTGGCTTGCGCGGATGCACGTTCAACGCCTTGGCCGCCAACACCACCAGCAGTGGCGTGATGGCCATGCTCAGGGTAATCGCCAGCACCAGGGCATCGCGCTGGCCCATGCTGATCAATTGCTGGTCGGCCGCCAGCCGCAACACCACAAAGGCGAACTCGCCACCGCAGGCCAGCAATACCAGCAGCCGCAGCGTATCGGAACGATTGAGTCCGCCCAGCAGCCGACCCAACGGCCACAGCAGCAGGCTCTTCAGCAACAGCAGCGCGCCCACCAGACCGAGAATCAGCAGTGGCTGGTTCAGCAACAACGAGATATCCATCGACATTCCGACGCTGATGAAGAACAGCCCCAGCAGCAATCCCTTGAACGGCTCGATATTCGATTCCAGCTCGTGCCGGTATTCCGAATCAGCCAGCAGCATGCCGGCGAGGAATGCACCCAGGGTGGCCGATACGCCGGCCAATTCCATCAACCAGGCCACCCCGGTCACCACCAGCAGCGCGGTGGCGGTAAACACCTCGGCCGAATCCGACTTCGCCACGAAGCGGAAGACCGGCCGCAGCAGGTAGCGACCGCCAACCACCACGGCCAGGATCACCGCCACCGTGCGCAGCACGCCGAACGGGTCAAACGGCTTGGCCACCGACGACGCCAGCAACGGCACCGCGGCAATCAGCGGGATTGCCGCCAGATCCTGGAACAGCAGGATCGAGAACACCTGCCGTCCATAGGCCGAGCCCGCCTCCTTGCGCTCGGTCAGTATCTGCAGCCCAAACGCCGTCGAGGACAGCGCCAGGCTGCCGCCCACGATCGCCGCCGCCTTGCCGGTCAGCCCGAACAGGTAATAAGCGGCTGCCGCGATCGCCAGCGTGCCGGCCAATACCTGCAGCAAGCCGGTGCCGAATACCGAGCGGCGCATCACCCAAAGCCGCTGCGGCGACAGCTCAAGACCAATCACGAACAGCATCAGTACCACGCCGAATTCGGAGATCGTGGCCACCCCCTCGGTATCGCTGACCAGGCCCAGCAGTTGCGGCCCGATCACCACCCCGGCCAGCAGGTAGCCAAGCACCGCACCCAGGCGGAACCGCTTGGACAACGGCACCGCGATCACCGTCGCAAGCAGGAATACCACCGCGGTCTGCAAAAAATGATGACTGTCCACGCGCACTGCGCTCCCGTCGGCTAGCCTCGATTATTCCATGCCAGCGGTGCCAGCACCGACTCTGTCCGTTATTCCCCACGCCGCAGACAAAAGAAGGCCCGCGCGAAGCGGGCCTTCTTTTCACCTCATCGCACGGTCAAACCGAACGAGTTATTTCTTCGGCGCTTCCTTCAGTCCGCGATTCTCCAGCATCGGCTCGATGCTCGGATCCTTGCCGCGCCAGTCCTTGTACAGCTTGGCAAGCACTTCGGTGTTGCCACGCGACAGGATCATGGCGCGGAAGCGATCGCCGTTCGCGCGGGTCAGGCCGCCGTGATCGGTGAAGTCGACGAATGCGTCATCGGCCAGCATCTCGGTCCACAGGTAGGCGTAATAGCCGGCCGCATAGCCGTTGCCCCAGATGTGCTGGAAATAGCTGGAGCGATAGCGCGGCGGCACATAGCTCAGATCCACGCCGTCCTTTTTCAGTGACTCGGCCTCGAACTTGTCTGCGTCCTGCAACGGCGCATCGGCACCGAGCATGTGCCAGTTCATGTCGAGCATGGCAGCGCCGACCAGCTCGGTCATGTCGTAGCCCTTGTTGAACATGCCGGCCTTTTTCATCTTCTCGACCAGGGCCTTCGGCATCGGCTCACCCTTGGCGTTCTTCGCGTAGTTGGCGAACACCTTCGGATCGCTGGCCCAGTGCTCGTTGAACTGTGACGGGAACTCGACGAAATCGCGCGCCGTGTTGGTGCCGGACAGGGTCGGGTACTGCTCGTCGGCGAACATGCCGTGCAGCGCGTGGCCGAACTCGTGGAACATGGTAATCACGTCGTCATACGAGATCAGCGCCGGCTGGCCCGCGGCGGGCTTGGCGAAATTGGTGACGTTGTAGATCACCGGCTTGGTACCGAGCAGCTTGGACTGGCCGACGAAGTTGTCCATCCAGGCGCCGCCGCCCTTGTTGTCGCGCTTGAAGTAGTCGCAGTAGAACAGCGCCAGTGACTTGCCGTCCTTGTCGAACACCTCGAACACGCGCACGTCCGGCTGGTACACCGGGATGTCCTTGCGCTCCTTGAAGGTGAGCCCGTATAGCTGGTTGGCGGCATAGAACACGCCGTTCTGCAGCACGTTGTCGAGCTCGAAGTACGGTTTGATCTGACTCTCATCGAGGTCGTACTTCGCCTTGCGTACCTGCTCGGCGTAATAGTCCCAGTCCCACGGCTGCAGCTTGAACCCGGGCTGCTTGAGCGCCTTCTGGTCCTGGTCGATCTGCGCCTGGATGTCGGCCGCCTCGCGCTTGGCGCGCGCCACCGCTGCCGGGGCGAGCTTGTCCATGAAGTTCATTGCCGTTTCCGGCGTCTTGGCCATCTGATCGTCCAGCTTCCACGCTGCATAGTTCGGGAAGCCGAGCAGCTTGGCCTGTTCGGCGCGAATTTGCGCCAGCTGCTCGATGGTCTTGCGGGTGTCATTGGCGTCACTCAGCTCGGCGCGGTTCCATGAGGCCTCGAACAGCTTCTGGCGGGTGTCGCGATCGCTCAGGTCCTGCAACTCGGGCTGCTGGGTGGTGTTCTGCAAGGTCAGCACGTACTTGCCGTCGAGCTTGCGGTCCTTGCCGGCCTGGGCCGCGGCGGCAAGCTCGGCGTCGCTGAGTCCGGCCAGCTTGCTCTTGTCGTCGAACACCGGCGCGGCGTCCTTGGTCGCTGCCAGCAGCTTGTTGGTGAACGCGGTGCTGAGGGTCGATTCCTGCTGGTTCAGATCCTTCAGCCTGGCCTTGTCGGCATCGGACAGCTTGGCGCCGGCATGCACGAAGTTCTTGTAAACCACCTCGACCAGGCGTGCCGATTCCGGATCGAGCTTGAGCGTGTCGCGCTGGTTGTAGACGGCCTCGACGCGCTGGAACAATTTGCTGTTGAGATAGATCGCGTCACGGTGCGCCGCCAGTTTCGGCGCTTCTTGTTCCTGCACCTTCTGCAGCGCGTCGTCGGTGTTGGCGCCGGTGATGGCACCGAACACCATCATCACGCGATTGAGCATGACGCCGGATTTCTCCATCGCCACATAGGTGTTGTCGAAGGTCGGCGCGTCCGTGCTGTCGGCGATCTTCTCGATCTCCGCCATCTGCTGCTTCATGCCCTCCTCGATCGCCGGCTGATAGTCCGCATCCTTGATCTTGTCGAACGGCGGCGCCTGGAATGGCAGCGTGCTGGGCTGGAAGAATGGATTGCTGGTCATGGGAGTTGCGGCGATGGCGGCGGAGCTGGCGGTGGCCACCGAAGCAGCCCCGGCCGGGGAGGTGGCGTCGCCTTGCGGCTGTTGCGAGCAGGCGGCAAGGGCCACCGTGGTGGCGATCACGATCAAACGGAGACGAAGCATTCGGGTTTCCCAAGGTAATGCGGTCCGTTGCCGGACACGGTGAGTCTTGGGCGCCGACTGTACTGACACCGCGCACAGTTTCCAAACGCTGGCCCGATGTTGCACAGCAGCGAACCGAGCAGCAGCGATACCGAATGCCCCCGCTCAGGCCGAGCGCATGTCGCGCAGCTGCCACGCCGCACCAATCAGCAGATACAACCGGTGGCGCACCACGCTCATCGGCAGACTGGTAGTGAGTTGCACATCGGTGTGCAGGTCGGCGACCGTTGCCACCACCTGCGCGTCCGGATCGACTGCGGCCAGGGTATCGTCGACTGCATCAGGGTCAGGCTGCGCCGCACGCCAGCGTTGAAACAGGCCGTCGTCGCGAAGTGCACCCCGCAATACCGCGGCAAAATCGTCGGGGGCAATCCCTTGCCAGGCAAAGCGCGGGTCCTCGCCACGGGCATGGGCCAGATCGGCGATGGAAAGGTAGTAGCGATGGCGAGTCATGCGGCCTCCTGGGCGGGATGGGACGCTCATGGCAGCACGTTCGATGTGAAACTCATCCGAACGCGGTGACTGCCGCAGCCAGCCGCGCTGCCGCCTGCATCGGCGCCTCGCCATGCGGCAACAGCCCCAGGCACGGTGCCGGCAGCAGTTCGCGCAGGGTGGCGATGTTCTCGTCCACGGCCAGCATCGCCGGGTCGATGTGGTTGCCGATCCAGCCCAGCAGCGGGCAGCCATCGGCGATGATCGCCCGCGCGCTGAGCAAGGCATGGTTGATGCAGCCCAATCGCAGCCCGACCACCAGGATCACCGGCAACTGCCATTGCCTGGCCAGGTCCGCCGCGAGCAGTCCTGGCGCCAACGGCACCATCCAGCCACCCACGCCCTCCACCACGATCCGCTGGTATTGCCCAGCCAGTTGCTCGAAGGCCGCGCGCAGCGGCGACAGGCTTATGCTGACCCCGGCATGTGCCGCGGCCAGATGCGGAGACAGCGGTTCGCTCAACGCCAGCGGATTGACCCATGCATACGGCGCCGACGCACTGCTGGCCGCCTGCAACGCCAGCGCATCGTCATTGCGCAGCCCCTCGGCAGTCGCCACGCAGCCACTGGCCACCGGCTTCATGCCGCCTGCGTGATGGCCCGCCGCGCGCAAGGCATGCAGCAGGGTGCAGGCCGCATGGGTTTTACCAATGCCGGTATCGGTACCGGCAATGAACACGGCGCGGGCGGATTCAGACAAGGCGGGATTCCGTTGGATGACTTTTCAGCGGGCTCGGTAACGCGCCGGAACGCCGCGATCGCGACGGCCATGGCGCAGGCTGGGCGCATAATAGATTCTTTGTGCCGGGACCATCCATGTTCGACCTTCAGCCCCAGACCTACGCCAGCAAACGCGAACATTATGCCGACCTGGCTCAACAGGCCCGCGGTCTGCTCGCCGGCGAGCCAGACCTGATCGCCAACGCCGCCAACTTCAGCGCACTGGTCTATCACAGCCTGGCGCAAGTGAACTGGGCCGGTTTTTACTTGTTCGACGGCACCGAGCTGGTGGTCGGCCCGTTCCAGGGCAAGCCCGCCTGCATCCGCATCGCGCTCGGTCGCGGCGTCTGTGGTACCGCCGCGCAAAGCCGTGAGACCCAGCTGGTGCGCGACGTGCACGCCTTCGCTGGCCACATCGCCTGCGACGCCGCTTCGCAATCGGAAATCGTGGTGCCGCTGGTCAAGGCCGACGGTTCGCTGCTGGGCGTATGGGATGTCGACAGCCCGGTCACCGACCGCTTCGACGAGGAAGACCGCGCAGGCATGCAGGCGCTGTGCGCGGTGTTCATGGAGTCGGTAAACGGCTGACCGCTGCAGCACCCGCTTCGAGGCAGCGGATCGTGCCGCAGGATCCTGCTGACATCAGTGCTCGCGGTTTTGGTGCGAGCCCTCACGCGGCTGCTGCATCAGGGTCATCACGGCCGCGCGCCCCTCATCCACGCCGGTGCCAGCGGACGAGGAAAACACCTGCGCAGTGGCATGCAGCCCCTCGGCGGCGAACTGCTTGCGCAGCGTGGCCAGCGCCTGGGTCGCCTGGCCACGAGACAACTTGTCGGCCTTGGTCAGCAGCAGATGACAAGGCAGTTGCGTGGCAAAGCAGAACTCCAGCATCTGGCGATCGAATTCCTTCAAGGGATGACGGATATCAACAATCAACACCAGCCCGCGCAAGCTGCGGCGCTGATTGAGGTAGGCATCAATTTCCAGTTTCCAGTGCTCGCGCATCTCGAGCGGCACCTTGGCATAGCCATAACCAGGCAGGTCGATCAGCCGTTGCAGTGACCCTGTCTGGGCCTCGGCGGCAGCGGTCGGCAGGCTGAAGGCGACCATCTGCTGGGTGCGACCGGGGGTCTTGGAGGTACGCGCCAGACCCTTGTGGTTGGTCAACGCGTTCAGCGCACTGGATTTGCCGGCATTGGATCGGCCGGCAAATGCCACTTCGGCGCCCTGGTCGGCGGGAAGCTGACTGATGCGATGGGCGGCGAGCATGAACTGCGCGCCTTGCAATGGGTTTGACATGGGAATGGTTTGACCAAGGTAGGATGGCACGGGATAATTCTTCGGTTTCTGCCCACCGCAGGCATCGTGGCTGCGATCAGGGCAGTTGTTGCAAGTCACTCGGGAGTCAAGTGTATGAGTTTTCGCTCCGCTGGTTTTCGGCCTGCTGTTTTCGGCACCGCCTTGACCCTCGTGTTTGCACTGTCTGCCGGCGCGGTAATGGCCCAGAACAACCCGCCAGCAGGCGCCATGCCTGCCACTGCCAGCACGGCGCCCGCTGCAGCAACGGCAACCGCAGCGGTGGCGATCAAGCCGGGCGATGCCACCGCCGGTCAGGCCAAGGCTGCCGTTTGTGGTGCGTGCCACGGCATGGACGGCAATTCCATCGACGCCCAGTACCCCAAGCTCGCGGGCCAGAGTGAAGAATATATCGTCCGCCAGCTGACCAATTTCAAATCGGGCAAGCGGCAGAATCCGATCATGCTCGGCATGGCGACGCCACTGTCGACCCAGGACATGCACGATGTAGCTGCCTACTTTGCCAGCAAGACGCCGCTGCCGGGCGTCGCCGACCAGGCGCTGGTCGAGCGTGGCCAGACGCTGTTCCGCCAGGGCAACCCTGACCATGGTGTGCCGGCCTGCATGGCTTGCCACAGCATCGACGGCCGTGGCAACCCCGGCGCGATGTACCCGCAACTGACCAGTCAGCACGCGCAATACGTCGAAGCCACCCTGAAAGCCTGGCACGACGGCACCACCTGGGGTGACGATGCGCACTCGCAGATCATGCCGTCGATCGCCAAGAAGCTTGATGCCGACGATATCGCTGCCGTTTCCAGCTATATCGAGGGCCTGCACAGCGCCGAGCCGCAGCCCGCCGTCACCCCCTGATCAACCGCGCGCCGACCACCGAGTCGGCGCCGTCGGTTTCATGTCCCACCGATTCGAGGTTTGCCATGTTGAAGCGTTTGCCGTTCCTGTGTGCCGCCCTGTTTGCCCTTGCCGCGTGCAGTCATGACAGCAGCAGTGGCGAAGCTGTCCAGCCGCCCGCTGCCGCAACGACCAGCGCCACCACCCCGGCAATCAGCAGCACGGTCCCGGCCAGTGCCAGCACGGCAGCCTCCAGCGCCCCGGCCAGCACCGCTGCCGCGCCGGCAAAGAGCGCCGCAGCACCGGCTGCGCCTGCGGCACCGTTTGTCGACACCGGCAAGTGGGTCGCCGGCAAGAACTACTTCATCATCGATCCGGCGCAGCCGACCAGTCACCCGGGCAAGATCGAGGTGACCGAGGTCTTCTCCTACGGGTGCCCGGCCTGCAACGCGTTCCACGCCACCGTCGACCAGATCGCCAAGAGCCTGCCTGCCGGCGCCGTCATGAACTATCTGCCTGCCGCGTTCCGGCCCGACGAGAACTGGCCGGTATACCAGCGCGCGTTCTACACCGCGCAGGTGCTGGGCCTGGTCGACAAGACCCAGGACGCGGTGTTCGACGCCACCTGGAAAACCGGCGAACTGGCTACCTACAACCTCAAGGGCAACGGCCTGAAGCCGAAGGAAGCCTGGCCGACGATCGACGACATGGCGAAGTTCTACGCCAAGTACGGCGCTGACCCGAAGGAATTCGTCGGCATCGCCAACTCGTTTTCGGTCAACACCCAGATGAAGCGCGCGGACGACCTGGTCAAGGCCTACGGCGTGGATGGCACCCCGACCATGATCGTCAATGGCAAGTATCGCTATGGCCCGACCTCGGCCGGCGGCTACGCGCAGACGATCGAACTGACCCAGTGGCTGGTGGCGAAGGAAGCCGCCGGCAAGTAAGTCGGTTCGGTTGATCCTCCGGTGTCGCCACGCCCGCCCTGCGAAGAGAACAGCCCCATGCTCAAGCGATTCGTCCGCCTGCCATTCCTCGTCCTGCTCGGCAGCCTGCTGCTGGCCAGCGCCTGCACGGCCCAACCCAGCGCCGCTGCAGCCGCAGCGCCCTACACCGACGGCGTCCAGTACGTGACCTTGCCCGCGCCCTACCAGCGCTACAGCAATGGCGGCAAGGTGGAAATCGTCGAGGTGTTCTCCTACGGCTGCATCCACTGCGCGCAGTTCGCGCCCGAGGCCGAGAAATTGCGCAAGGAGCTTCCGGCCGGCGTGGAGTTCAAGCTGATGCCGGCACCGTTCAGCGAGGAATGGCTGCCGTTCGCCCGTGCCTACTATGCCGCCAAGCAGCTTGGCGCGCTGGATCATACCCACCTGGCGCTGTTCGCCGCCAAGTTTGGCGACCACTATCCCATCAGCTCACTGGATGAACTGGGCGATTTCTATGCTCGCGAGGGCGTTGACCGCGCCAAGTTCATGAGCATCGCCAGCTCCAAGGAAACCACCGACAAGATGAAGCGCGACCTGGACCTGATCCGCAAGTGGCAGGTGGACGGTACCCCCACCCTGGTGGTCGACGGCAAGTACCGCGTAGCCACCGTCCGCTCGCACGAGGAAATGGTGGCCGTGGCACTGTGGCTGGCCAAGCGCGAACTGGCCGGCAAGTAAGTCATCGCCAGTCGCAGCGCCTTCGCGTCGCGGCTGGCGCAGCATTCACATCTGCTGGATCATGCTTGGCGTCCTGTCCGACGCCAGCAAGCAGGCGCCGACCATCCCCTCCCCTGCAGTGTCTTGCGATGAACCGCGCCGCCACCCTTTCCCCAGCACCCGCCCCTGCCGAGCGCCGACTGCGCCTGCTGAGCTGCAACATCCTGGCCGGCGGCAGCGTGCAGCGCTACAGCGAGTACGTCACCCGCAGCCTCAGTGCCGTGTTGCCCGGGCGCAGCAAGATGGACAACCTCGACCGGCTGGCTGAAGTGCTGCCGCAGTTTGACGTGATCGGCCTGCAGGAGGCCGATGCTGGCAGCCTGCGCTCGGGCTTTCTCAACCAGACCCGCTACCTCGCCGAAACGGCGCGAATGCCTTTCTGGAGCCATCAGCCGAACCGTCCGATGGCCAAGCTGGCGCATTCGGCGAACGGGCTGATCAGCCGGCTGGAGCCCCATTCGGTGGTGGACTATCCGCTGCCCAGCCGGATCCCCGGCCGTGGTGCCTTGCTGGCCCAGTTCGGCGAGGGCGACAGCGCGCTGGCGGTGATGGTTGCGCACCTGTCGCTGAGCGCCCCGGCGCGGGCGCGCCAGCTCGGTTTCATCGCCGAGTTGCTGCAGGATTTCCCCCATGCGGTGTTGATGGGCGACCTCAACACCGAGCCGGACAGCGTCGAGATGCGCCAACTCTTCGGCAAGTGCAGCCTGCAGCCGCCGGCGCAATCCACGCTGACCTTTCCCAGTTGGAAGCCGCGGCGGGCGCTGGATCACATTCTCACCTCGCCTGCCGTGCAGCTGGACAAGGTGTGGGCGCTGCCGCAGGCGTTCTCCGACCACCTGCCGCTGGCGGCCGAGATCCGCCTGCCCGCGCACGTCGGCGGCAAACCTTCCGGGAAGCGGCAACGATGACGCGTACGTGGCGACTGGCGCTGCCGTGGTTGCTGCTGCTGGCGGTGGGCGCGGGCACGCTGGCGCTGCGCTTCGGACTGATCGAATCCAGCGCGATCGGCGAGCTGTGCAGCAACCGCCTGGCACCATGGTGGTGCCAGTGGCGCGCCGGGCTGGTGTTCGGCTTTCTGCATCAAATCTACGGCGTCGTGGCACTGCTGGCAGCGGCCGCCGCGATGTTTTCGCGACGGCAGGCACTGGCCTGGCTGGGCGCCGCCCTGGGGGCGTTCGCCTTGCAGTTGTATTGCGTCGAGCCCGGTGCGCTGGCCTTGCTACTGAGTTGCCTGCGCCTGCTGCGATTGCAGGCCGACGCGGGCCGCGCGCCAGCCGAACAACACCGGCAACGCCAGCGCCAGGTTCAAGCCCAGCCATAGCCACGCCACCGGCGTCAGCCAGGCTTCCTGCATCAACACGACAAGCCCCAGCAGCGGCAACCACGCCGCCAGAAAGCGCTCTTCCAGTCGCGGCATCAGCTGCGCGCTCGAATCGGACAGCCAGGCCAGCAGCGCGAATCCGGCGCAGGGCAGCCAGAACAGGCCCAGCGGAAAGTCGCGGTAACGCCCGTCAAACACGAGCAGCAAGCCGTAGTACATCAAGCCGAACAGCCAGCCCAGGTGCCACCATCCCGCCAGCGGGCCAGGCATGGTTTGACCGGCGAGGCGCGCGGCGACCCAGTGCGCCAGTCGCAGCGCGGTGATCAGCGCCAGCGCGCAGGCGCCCAGCGATATCGTCCACTCCCACGTGTCGCGGCAGGCGAACAGCATCTGCCGATATTGCCAGGCCAGCGCACATCCGCTGGCGATACCGGCCAGCCCCAGCGCGGTCCAGCCACGCCACCCGCGCCAGCGACGGCGCCACCCGCCGACCAGCAGAAACAGACCTCCCGCCACCGCGCCAGCCAGCCAGCCAGTCCACCAGCGAGGCTCCTCCACCACCGGTCCCTGCATCGGGAATTTCGGTCGCGCATGCACATCGAAAATGCCCCAGTAACCGCCTGCCGTGCCTTCCTGCGCGCGTTTCCACGGCTGATCGAACGCCTCGATCACGTTGTAGGGCATGTTGACCCTGGCAGCGTAAGCGAGAAACTCGCGCAGGTAGCGCGCCTCGTTGACAATGCTGGCGCTGGCGGCCTGGCGCGGCCGCCCGGCACTGGGCCAGCCGGTTTCGCCGATCATCACCCGCCGTCCTGGAAACGCCTGCTGCACCTTGGCGTATACCGTGGCCACATGCTGCACGGCGCGCTCGGGCGCCACCGGCGTGTCTTCCCAGTACGGCAGGATATGGATGGTCAGGTAGTCAACCGAGTCGGCCAGCTCGGGGTGACGCAGCCAGAACTCCCATACATCGGCATAGGTTACCGGCTCGTTGACGGCGGCCCGAACCTGACGCAGGTAGTCGATCAACTGCGCCGGCGACTGATCGCCGCGCAGCAGCACCTCGTTGCCCACGATCACGCCGCGCACCACCTGCGGATAGCGTTGCGCCGTGGCGATGCCCAGCTTTATCTGCTCGGCATTGATCTTGCGGTCACCACCCAGCCAGATGCCGAGCAGGACCTTCATGCCGTGGCGGGCGGCAATTTGCGGCACCGCGCTCAGGCCCTGACCCTGCGAGTACGTGCGCACGCAATCGAAACGCTGCGACAACGCACTCAAATCCTGATCGATGCGCTCGGGACTGACGAAGGCGTTCGGGTCCAGCGGCGTCTCCCCGGTTTTGCGGAACGGGGCGTACGACACACAGGCAATCCGCGCCGACGGCGCATCCGGCATGCTCACCGGCCGGCCAAGCGCCCACCACCAGCTCACCCCGGCCGCGGCAATCAGTACAAGTGCCAGCCACGCCAAGCCCTCTCGATGGAACACGGGCGTGGAGATTGACGACATGTGGGTACCGTGGAGGCGTGGGAATCAGCGTGCCAGCTTAACAGGGCGGCGCCGGCACTCATCGAATCTGCACAAGCGGCAGCAACCCATCCTCTACACTGTGCGCAGATCGAACGCAGGAGTTCATATGTCCGTTTCCGCCCCACTGCGGCGCCTCCACTCGGGCTGGCTGGCGCTGTTGGCCATGACCTGCCTGGCTGGCGTCGCCCATGCCCAGGGCGCCCCGCCATCCGCCGACCAGCGCGCCGCATTCAAGCAGGCCTATGCCGCCGCCGAGCAAGGTGGTGACGGCTGGCGCCCGCTGGCCAGCGGGCTGCGCGACTACCCGTTGTATCCGTACCTGCAAGAGGCCGCGCTGGAACACGACATCCAGCAGACCGACCTCGCCACGGTGACCTCATACATCAAGCAATACCCCGACTGGATTCCCGCCGCCGACCTGCGCCGTGCCTTTCTGCTCGAGCTCGCGCGCCGACAGGACTGGGCCGGCTTCATCTCGCTGTATCAGCCCGGCTTGGGCGACGCCCTGAGCTGTGATGCGTTGCAGGCGAAACTGGCGGGCGGCGGCAGCCTCGATTTCGACAGCGATCTGGCCACCTTGTGGACCCGGGCCAACCTGCCCGGCGCCTGCGATCCGGTGCTCAGTGCGGCGCACGACCAGGGCTTGCTGACCAGCGCGCGGCTGTGGACCCGCATCGACCGCGCCGCCGACGCCGGCCAGGCCGGCACCATCGCCAGCCTCGCCGGCTGGCTACCGGGCAGCGACCAGGCAAGTGCGCGTCAGCTGGCGCAGGCACTGAGCGATCCGGCCGGCACGCTGGCGGCGGCCGCCCACTGGCCCGACACGGTGCGCAACCGACAGGCGGTCACGCTGGCGTTGACCCGTTTGGCGCGGCGTCAGTCCAGCAGTGCCGATGCCGCGTGGGCGCAATTGCAGTCGCGCTTCCATCTCAGTCAGTCGCAACGTGACCAGATCCTGCACGCACTGGCGCTGTTTCACGCCACCGATTTCGAGGACGACTCGCTGGCGCGACTGATCGCCTTGCCACCCGGGGCGCAGAGCGACAGCACGCGCGAGTGGCGCGCGCGCGTCGCGCTGGCGCGCCAGGACTGGCCGGCCGTGCTGGACGCGATCGACGCCATGCCCGCCGATCAGCAGCAGGATGACGAGTGGCAATATTTCCGCGCCCGTGGCCTGGCAGAAACCGGCCATGCCGAGCAGGCGCGGCAGCTGTTCACCAGCCAGGCGGGCAAAGCCACCTTCTTCGGCTTTCTTGCCGCCGACCAGGTCAATCAGCCGTATGCAATCTGCCCACTGACCCTCAGCGATGACAGCCAGCGCGAACAGGATCTGCTCATGCGCGCCGGCTTGCTGCGTGCGTTCGAACTCTACGCCGTGGATCTGCCACGACTGGCCCGGCGCGAATGGTCGCAGGCGCTCAAGGGCTCCGATCAAACCACGCTGCAAGTCGCTGCCCAACTGGCCAACCAGCGCGGCTGGTACGACCGTGCCGTCTTCACCCTGAGCAGCGGTGACGCGCTGAGGCTTTATGACCTGCGCTTTCCACTGGCCAGCCAGGACGGACTGGTGCCGCAGGCCGAACAGGCCGGCATCGAACCAGCCTGGGCCTACGGCATCCTGCGTGCGGAAAGCGCCTGGATGAGCGATGCCCACTCCGGTGCCGATGCACGGGGACTGATGCAACTGGTGCCGGCCACTGCGGCGCTGGTCGCCCGGCGCAACGGCCTCAACTGGGGCGGTGGAGACACCTTGTATGACCCCACCGTCAACATCGCCCTGGGCACCCGCTACCTGGCGCAGATGGCGCAGCGTTTCAACGGTTCACCATGGCTGGCCAGCGCGGCCTACAACGCCGGCCCGAACCGGGTCGACCAATGGCTGGCCGCACGCAGCACGCTGGCGCCGGACCTGTTCGTGGCCACCATCCCGTTCAAGGAAACACGCGAATACGTGGCCCGGGTGATGGCGTTCAGCGTGATCTACGACTGGCGCCTGCATGGTTCAGTGGTGCCGCTGGATGTGCGCATGGGCCCGATCAATCAGCCGAATGCGCAGCCAACCGACAGCACCACGCGGCGCGCGATCAACTGTCCCGTCACCGCGGCTCCGGCCGACTCCGCACCTGCCAGCGCGTCGTCGTGACCAAGGATTTCCTGGAGGAACGCACCCCATGACCAGCAAGCAACTCGTGATACTCGGCGGCACCGGATTCGTCGGCAGTCACCTGGTCCCGCGCCTGGTGCAGGACGGCCACCGCGTCGCGCTGCTCAGTCGAAACCGCGAACAGCATCGTGAACTGGGCGTGCTGCCGGGCGTCAGCGTGCGCAGCGCCGATGTCTACAATGACGAAGCCTTGCAGAAGCACCTCGCCGGCGCCGACGCCGTCATCAACCTGGTCGGTATTCTCAACGCGACCGGTCGACATACTTTCCAACGCGCGCACGTGGAGCTGACCCGGCGCTTGCTTGCCGCTTGCGCGGCGACGGGTGTCGAGCGCCTGCACCAGATGAGTTCGCTGAAGGCTGGCCAGGGCCTGTCGCAGTACCTGAAAACCCGCGGCGAGGCGGAGGCACTGGTGAAGGCCTCCGCGCTGAACTGGACGATCTACCAGCCCAGCGTCATTTTTGGTGCGGGGGATGGACTGGTCAGTCGCTTCGCCAGCCTGCTGCGCGGCATGCCTGCGCTGCCACTTGCCCGTGCCGGCTCACGGATGGCGCCGACCTGGGTCGGCGACGTGGCTGAGGCCATGGCTCGCTGCATTGCCAGCGACTCACTGGGCCAACGTCAGACCTTCGAACTCTATGGCCCCGAGGTGCTGAGCCTGGGCGACATCGTGCGCAAGATTCGCGATGCTGCCGGTTTGAAGACGCCGGTCATTGCGTTGCCCGACAGCCTCGGCCGCGTGCAGGCGCAGGTCGCCGGGTGGCTGCCTGGCAAGCCGTTCTCGCTCGACAATTTTCGCTCGTTGCGTACCGACTCGGTCGGCAAGACCGATGGCTACGCCATGCTGGGCATCACGCCGCAGCCTTTCACGGCATGGCTGCCGGCCTTGCTGTCAGGCTCGGTCCGGCAAGCACGACTGGATGCGGCACGCTCGCTGCGCAGTTGATGGCGGGCTCAGCTGGTTGACCTGGCGTAGGCGAGAAGCCCGCGCAGACGATCAAGGCGATCGCCGTACAGGGCGCTGCGTTCGCTGTCCCTGCGCAGCAACCGGGCCGGCACGACGCCGTGCTGGCTGGCGCCACTGATGCGCTCTGCATCAAAACAGGCCGGGTTGGCGGCGAGCCCGCAGAAGTCGAGCAATTCACCAGTACTTGCCTGCGGATCAGCCTGCCACGCCTCATAGCTGTGCTCGATGAATCGATCCGGAAAAAGTTGCCGCCAATGCCGGCTCAGCCGATCGTAATCACGCCAGTAGCTGACCATGTGATCGAGGTCATAGCTGAATTCATGGCCGCTGGCGAACAGCTGGCGGTAGCAGGCGAAGCAGTTCTCGAATGCGTCGCGTCGACTGTTAACCACCCGCGCGCCAGGCAACATCGCCAATGCCGCGCCCACCAGCCGCCAGTTGTACAGGTTGCGATCGATGAAGCATGGCTCGCGCCGTCGCCAGCGTTCGGTGCGGGCGAGATAGTCCCGACCCAGCCGCGCCCAGTCGGCAGAACTTGCCTGGCGTGTCCACAGCGGAAACCGCTGGCCGCGGCGCGCGGACTCGTCGTTCAATACCTGCTGCAGGTCACCCAGTTCATCCGTGGCGGTCACCAATGGATGCGCAGAAAGCACCTGCTCGGTCACCACCGAGCCGGCCTGCGGCAACGCCGCGATGAAGATCACCTGCTCCCCTTGCACATTGTTGGGCGCACCGCGCAGCGGCCGGTCAAATGCGTCGATCAACGCATCGACGTCGGCACTGGCCAGCGCCGGGTTCCAATTCATCTGGCGATACTGCAGGCCGTTGGCCTTGTGCAGCGTGCGGTAGGCGGCGGCGTAGTCGCCCTGGTCCTCCAGCGCACGGACCAGCGCAAAATTCAGCGATATGCGTGCAGTCACGTTGTGCCGGGGCTGCTGCAGCGCATCTCGCAGTTGCGCAATGTCCTCCTTGCTGAAACGCTCCGCGTCGATATCGCTCAGGCCGATCCAGGCGGTCGGCTGGCCCGGCTCGGCGCGCAGCACGTGGCGATAGTTCGTCGCGGCCTGGGTGGCCATCCCCAGACTCGTTTGCGCCTGCGCCAGCACCAGCCGGGCCGGGCCATGTGCAGGGTCGATATCGAGCGTACGGTGCAAGGCCGTGACTGCCCCGGCGGGGCGCCGCTGCAGCATGTACATCTTGCCCAGGTTGAACCAGGCCGGCACGAAATCCGGTGCCTTGGCGCAGGCATGACGCAAATTCAGCAGGGCATCCTCGACTTCGCCGGCGGCATACAGGGAAGTGGCCAGGTTCATCTGGATCAAGGCATCGTCCGGACGCGACTCGTGCGCCTGCCGCAGCAGCTTCACCGATTGCTCGTAATCGCCGCGCAGGTGCAGCACCAGCCCCTGCATGCGCAGCGCCTCGGCACAGTCCGGGGCCAATACCAGTGCGCCAGCCAGAGCCAGCTCGGCCGCGCGTGGATTCTGGGCATCCAGCGCGGCAGCCGCCCGCTCGAGCATGTCAGCCACGGCCGGTGATACGCCAACGGCACGATTTTGCATCAGTGGATGAGCCAACATGGCTACCATCGTCGGAGTGCCCTTCGTCTGCCCCGGGTGCTCCGGGTGCCCCGCGGCCAGCTTACGTGAGCACGACAATCACATAAAGAGCGCCCTCACAGGGAAACGCCCGGCGCAGCTGGTCCGGCCAGCGTGGCAGAATCACGCCATGCGTATCTATCTGGTGGGCGGCGCAGTCCGCGACAAATTGCTGGGGCGTCCGCTGGTTGATCGCGACCACGTGGTGGTCGGCGCCTTGCCCGAAGAATTGCTGGCGCTGGGCTACAAACCGGTGGGCAAGGATTTCCCGGTGTTCCTGCACCCGACAAGTGGTGAGGAATACGCGCTGGCGCGTACCGAGCGCAAGAGCGGACACGGCTATCACGGCTTCGTCTTCCAGGCCGATGCCACGGTGACGCTGGAGCAGGATCTGGCCCGTCGTGACCTGACCATCAACGCGATTGCCGAAGATGAGCGCGGCGCGCTGACTGATCCGTATCACGGCGTGCGCGACCTCGAGCAGCGCGTGCTGCGGCACGTGTCATCGGCCTTCGTGGAAGACCCGGTGCGGGTGTTGCGCGTCGCGCGATTTGCCGCGCGCTTCGCGCCGCTGGGGTTTACCGTGGCCGACGAGACGATGACCCTGATGCGACAGATGGTGGACGATGGCGAGGTGAATCATCTGGTGCCCGAGCGGGTATGGGCCGAGACGCGCAAAGCGCTCTCCGAGGCACAGCCGTCGGCGTTCCTGCGCGTGCTGCGCGATTGCGGCGCCCTGGCCGTGCTGTTCCCCGAGATCGACGCCCTCTACGGCGTGCCGCAGCGTGCCGAATTCCACCCGGAGATCGACACGGGCGTGCATCTGGAAATGGTGCTCGATGCCGCCGCACAACTCGCACCCGGCGACGACCTGGTCGGCTTCTGCGCCCTGCTGCATGACCTGGGCAAGGCACTCACGCCTGAGGGCGAACTGCCCCGGCATATTGGCCACGAGCATCGTGGCGTGGCGCCGGTGCGTGCGCTGTGCGCGCGGCTCAAGGTGCCGAGCGATCATGCGACGCTGGCCGAACTGGTGTGTCGCGAGCACCTGAACGCCCATCGCGCGTTCGAACTGAAGCCGGTGACGGTCCTGAAACTGCTCGGCGCTCTCGATGCCCTGCGCCGCCCGGTGCGACTGGACACCTTCCTGCTGGCGTGCGAGGCGGACAAGCGTGGCCGGCTTGGCCACGAGCTGGATGCCTACCCGCAAGCCGACTATCTGCGTGAGGCCCGCAGTGCCGCAGCGGCCGTCGACGCCGCCCTCTTCGTGGCACAGGGATTGGCCGGACCGGCGATCGGCAAGGCGATGGAACAGGCGCGTACCGATGCCATCGCAGCGTTGAAAACTAAACAATCGCCCAGCCGATCCGCGGTATAAAGTAACGTTAAGCCGCCCGAACCGGGCGCACGCTGAATCTACGTCTTGCTGGAGTTGCCCGTGCCGAGCGCATTCACCCCGCCATCATCCCTGCGTCAACGCTTCCGTCCGCTGCTGTGGCTGGGCGTGACCTATCTGGCGATCACTTTCGTCACCCGGATCGTGCTGCTGATCATGTCCGGCAAAGAGGTGGATCACACCCCGTTGAACCTGCTGTATGCATTCGGCGTGGGCCTCGGCTACGACCTGATCACCTTCATCTACGTAGCGTGGCCGATGGTGTTGTTGTTGTGGCTGGTGCCGACGCGTTCGGGCGCGCTGTCGCCATTGCTGCGCTGGCTGGTGTATGCCTTTGGCGTGGCGCTGGCCTGCGTGCTGTGTGTCGGCGCGCTGCACCTGAAGTACCACGCCAGCCTCAAGGTCACCTGGCCGGCGATCCTGCCGTTCCTGTTCGTGCTGCCGATGGCCGCATTCACCTATACCTCGCGGGCCGGTCAGTGGGTGCTCTACGGCTTCGGCCTGCTGCTGATCTATGGCCTGTTGTTCGTGGCCGCATCCGAACTGGTGTTCTGGAACGAATTCAGTGTGCGCTTCAATTTCATCGCGGTGGACTATCTGGTCTACACCACCGAGGTGATCGGCAACATCCAGGAGTCCTATCCCATTGGCCGCTGGCTGGCCTTGCTGGTGCTCGCCGCGCTGGTGGTGTTTGCCATCGGCAAACGTGGCCTGCGTGTGCGCGATGACGGCAGCCGTTTGTGGCAGCGCGGCAAGGTCGTGCTGCTCTGGCTTGTGCTGACCGTGATTTCGGTGGCTGCGGTCAACGGCAGCATGAAAGACCGCACCAGCAACAACTATGTCAACGAACTGGCCGGCAACGGCATCTACCAGTTTTTTGCCGCGTTCCGCAGCTCTCATCTCGACTACGCGAAGTTCTATCGCACCCTTCCCGACGATCAGGCTTACTCGCGCCTGCGCAAGCTGCTGAAAGCGCCCGACTCCACCTTCATCAGCAACGATCCGCGCGACCTCACCCGCGAGATCCGCCACACCGGTCCCGAGAAGCACCTCAACGTGGTGTTGATCAGCGTCGAGAGCCTGTCAGGCGACTATCTGCGCACGTTCGGCAACAAGGAAAACCTCACCCCGTACCTTGATTCGCTGGCCAGCCAGAGCGTGTTTTTCGACAACCTGTACGCCAACGGCACGCGCACCGTGCGCGGGCTGGAAGCGCTGGCGCTGTCGGTACCGCCGACGCCGGGTGACTCGCTGGTGCGCGAGCACAACAACGAAAACCTGTTCTCGATCGCCGACATCTTCAATGATCGCGGCTACCAGTCGGACTTCGTCTACGGTGGTTACGGCCAGTTCGACAACATGAACTATTTCTTCGCCAACAACGGCTATCGCGCGGTGGATCGGCGCGACATCCCCAAGACCGCCACCATCCACGGCGAGAACGTGTGGGGCGTCGCCGATGAGGATCTGTACACGCTGGCGCTCAATCAGATGGATCAGATCCATGCCGAGGGCAAGCCGTTCTTCCTGCACATCATGACCACGTCCAACCACCGGCCGTACACCTTTCCCGACAACCGCGTGAAGTTTGCCAATCACTCGCGCGCCGGTGCGGTGGCCTATACCGACTGGTCGATCCAGGACTTCATCAAGCGCGCGCGCGCGAAGTCGTACTTCGACAATACCGTGTTCGTGATCACCGCCGACCATTGTGCGTCCAGCGCAGGCAAGACCAGCCTGCCCATGAACAAATATCACATCCCGTTGTGGATCTACTCGCCGGCCAACTTCCCGCCGCAGCGCGTACATCGCCTGATGGGGCAACTGGATATTCCGCCGACCCTGCTGGGCATGCTCAATTTCAGCTACCGCACGCGCTTCTTCGGACACGATCTGTTCCAGCTGCCAGAGGATCGCGAGCATGCCTTCCCCGGCACCTACGAAAAGCTTGGCTACCTGCAGAACGACGTGCTCAGCATCCTCGAACCGCAACGCAAGCTGGAGCAGGTCAAGCCGGACTATGAAACCGGCGACGCCACACCGATCACCCCGGTGAACGAGGATCTGGTCGACGACGCCGTGTCCTACTACCAGGTGGTCAGCGAGCTGTTCAAGCAGGGGAAACTGGTGCATCGGCCGGAGGACTCCACCAAGGTCGAGCCACTGCCGGCACCGGCCTCCTCGGCCGCCGCGCCGGCCGGCTCCAGCGCGGCGCCACCGGCGGCAAGCATCATCCAAGGCGCGCACTGATCAACAACACGCCGGCGTCGCCGGTGTGGTATCGATTTACAGCCGGCCGCGTTGGTCAGCCGCGAGCAGATCCGCCGGCAGCGTCAGGGTATCCAAGCCACGCACCAGCAACATCGCCTGGAAGCGCTCGCCCATCTGGTCGGGCAGCATCAGCTTCTTCACCTGCTGCGCCAGACGATAGCTGCCGTGTTCGTCGGTCACCCGGGTCTGCGCGTCGGCGAACACGTTCTGCAAACCTGCGCCGATCAGGAACTGCGCCTGCGGCAGATAGCCGGCCACATCGAAGCCGGCGCTGTTGCCTGCCTCGGCCAGCGCGGTGAAATCGACGGAGGCCGTAAGGTCGTTCAAGCCGGGCAGGTAGAACGGATCGTTGTGCGCATGGTGGCGGTAGTGCGCCATCAAGGTGCCGTCGTCGCGTTCGGGCAGATAGAACTCGCGGCGCACGTAGCCGTAGTCGATGAACAACATCACGCCCGCGGTGAGCGAACCGGCCACAGCCTGGATCCAGTACGGCAACTGCGGCAGGATTTCGGAGCGGTAGCCATCGGCGAAGTCGATGCCGAGATCGCGCTCGACGTGCCGCACGGCGCCGCCGACCAGGACATCGGCGGGACGATCCATGCGCCGCAAACGGCCTTCGCCATCCAGGGCCACATATTCCTCGTAGACCTCGCCGCCGAGCATGCTGAAGCGGGTGGCCGGCAAGGCGTCGATCACTTCGTTGGCGAACAGCACGCCTTGCCAGTCCTGCTCGGGCGGGCGATCCAGCCAGTGCACGCGTGCATTGATGTCAGCACCAAGGTTGGCCTGCAGCCGGTCGCGCTGACGCTCACGCAGGTCGGCGCTAGGCTCGAGAATCAGGTAGCGCCGCGGCAAGCTGCCGCTGGCATCGAGCGCGCGCAGTGCGGACTCGGCAAAGGCACCGCTGCCACCGCCCAACTCGAGGAAATCGGCGTGCTCGCCCAGCGACTCCAGCGTCGGCTGCAACGCGTTGACGACGCAGCACGCGAACAGGTCGCCGAGTTCCGGCGCAGTGACAAAATCGCCGGCCGCACCAAATTTGGTGCGGCCGGCGCTGTAATAGCCCAGGCCCGGCGCGTACAGGCAACGCTCCATGTATTGCGAGAACGGCAAGGGTCCGTGCGACGCGATCAGCTCACGCAGCAACTGCAACAGGTGATCGGAGTGCGCGCGCTCGTCGGCGCTGGGTTCGGGTAGGCGGGATCGCATGGTACTTGCCGGTAATGAAGAGCGCGGCAAGCATAACGGATGGGCTGGGTGGGCTGGGTGGCCCGGATATCCCGGGATCGACTGCAGGAGCGTACCCTGTGCGCGATTGCTCTGCGTCACGCAGCGAGTAAAGCATCGCGCACAGGGTGCGCTCCTGCACCAGCTCAGGTCAGAAGTCCTTCTGCACGCTCAGGTACACGCCGCGACGCGGACCAAACTGCGGCGCGCCCACGCCGATGCCGGTGCCATCACGCAACTCGTAAGTGCGATCCAGCGCATTGATCAGCGCGAGTTGCGTGTGCAACTTGCCGAACGTGTCGAAGTTGAAATCATGCGAGACATTGAGATTGAGCTGGAAATAGGCCGGCAATGACGCGCCGTTGGGGACGATGCCGTCCTTGCGCAGGCCGCTGCCGAAGAGGTAATCGGCGCCCAGCCTGGTGCTGTCGTCCAGCGCGTAGCTGACGCCACCGGACGAGGTCAGCTTCTGGTCATGGTCAAGGAAAATGTAGTGATCCTGGATATAGGCCAAGTCTTCCGGCGCGAAGTTGTACTGGCTGGTGATGATGCGCTCGCCGATGGCCTTGCCCAGCGAGGCGTTGAAATACGCTGACAATGGTCCCTGCTCGTAGTTGGCGGTGAGCTCAAGGCCCTTCACCCGACCCTGCGCATAGTTGAACGTGGAATAGACCAGGGCCGAACCAAACTGACCTTCATCCTGCAGGCGCTGCACCTTGCGGTAATAGGCATCCAGGCCCAGCGTCCAGGCCGACCCGATGTTCTGCTGGATGCCCGCGTCGAAATAGTCCGAACGCTCGGCCAGCGGCGTGTTGTTGCCGCTGTCATCCACGGCATTGGTGGTGCCGTCGAACTTGGCGATGTTCGAGCTGGTGATGGCCTCGGTGGCCGGCGGTGTGAAATAGCGGGAAAAACCGGCATGCACGACGGTGCTGCCCGTCGCCTGCCACACCAGGCCAACGCGCGGGCTCAGCTGGCTTTCGGTGCGAACCAGCTGGTACTGGTCACCACGCAGGCCGTAGTTGAGGGTCCAGTTCTCGCCGATACTCCATTCGTCCTGCACGTAGGCCGACCAGGTCTTGGCGGTGAGATTGCTGTTGTCGAGAATATTGAGCGGCGTGGTACTGGTCTGGTTGCCAGCGGCATCGGCCGGGAATACCCAGACATTGTTGCTGCTGGCCGCGCGCTCGAAGCTGCCGTAGACGCCGTAGCGCAAGGTGTGGCTCTGACCCATCGGCATGGCGAAATCCGCCTGCAAGGTGCTGGCCCGGTTGCTGCGGTTGATCGCCGAAGCCACGCCGTTGAACATCAGCTCGCCGATCGGGTCCGGCATGTAGTCCAGGCTGCTGTAGCGCTGACCGACCGACACCTGGTAGTCGGTGCTGCCTACCTTGCCCTGCAGCGCCAGGACGCCGAAGCGGGTCTGCTCGCTCTGCCGCTGGTTCAGATCGGCCGAGTTGAAGTTCACGGTATCCAGATAGCCGAACT
>JBBQQL010000027.1:0-31733 GCA_038215995.1 Lysobacterales bacterium | reverse complement strand
CCAGTACGCCATGTCCGAGGTGAACTCGGTCGAGTTGTCGAAGTACGCCGAGCAGATGACCCAGGCCATGCGCCAGCGGCCCGAACTGGCTGACGTGGACAACAACCTCGCCAACAACGGCAACGCGTTGAAGCTGACCATTGATCGCGAGAAGGCCAGCCGCATGGGCGTGCCGGTGCAGACCATCGACGATACGCTCTACGACGCCTTCGGCCAGCGTCAGATTTCGACCATTTTCACCCAGCTCAACCAGTATCGCGTGGTGCTGGAGGTGGCGCCGGAGTTCCGCTCCAGCGATGACCTGCTCAACAAGCTGACCGTGCGCGGCAACGGTTCCGGTGCACTCACCGGCAGCAACGCCACCAGTTTCGGCCAGGTGAAGTCGAGCAACTCGGCCACACCTACCGGTATTGGCAGTACCGGCAACGTGGGCATTTCGCTGGGCGGCGGCGGCACGATTCCGCTGTCCTCGCTGGTCAGTGCCGAGGTGACCAGTGCACCGCTGGTGGTCAGCCACCAGCAGCAATTGCCGGCGGTGACACTGTCGTTCAACGTGGCGCCGGGCTACTCATTGTCCGACGCGGTCTCGGCGATCAACCAGATCAAGGCAGAGCTTAACTTCCCGCCGCAGGTGCGCGGCCAGTTCGTCGGCAAGGCCGCCGAGTTCACGTCCTCACTGGGTGACGAAGTGTTGCTGTTGCTGGCGGCGATCGTGGTGATCTACATCGTGCTGGGCGTGCTGTACGAGAGCTACATCCATCCGCTGACGATCATCTCGACCCTGCCACCGGCGGGTGTGGGCGCGTTGCTGGCGCTGATCATCTGCGGCATGAGCCTGTCGGTGGATGGCATCGTCGGCATCGTGCTGCTGATCGGCATCGTGAAAAAGAACGCGATCATGATGATCGACTTCGCGATCGAGGCACGGCGCACCGGCCTGAATGCACGCGACGCGATCCGCCGCGCCTGCCTGCTGCGCTTCCGCCCGATCATGATGACCACCGCCGCGGCGATGCTGGGTGCCTTGCCGCTGGCGTTGGGCACCGGCATCGGCTCCGAATTGCGCCGGCCGCTGGGTGTGTCGATCGTCGGTGGCCTGCTGCTTTCGCAATTGGTGACGCTGTACACCACGCCGGTGATCTATCTGTACATGGAGCGCTTCTCCGCCTGGCTGGCCAGCCGCCGCGAGCACCGGGCGCTGCTCGCGGCCAGCAAACACGCGGCGTAAATGCAGGCGTCTCATGAGCGGGCCAGCAGCTTTCTGCACTGGCCCGATCAACCTTTTTGCAGCTGGCGCGTTGAGGGTGGGATGATCCAGCCATCTCCCGCGCGTCGAACGCGCGCCTGCATTGCGGTTACCTCCGATCCATGAATATCTCCGGCCCCTTCATCCGTCGCCCGATCGGTACCTCATTGCTGGCGATGGGCCTGTTCGTGGCCGGTGCGATCTGCTATTTCCTGCTCGGCGTCGCGGCTCTTCCCAACATGCAGTTTCCGGCGATCTTCGTGCAGGCCAGTCAGGCTGGCGCGGATGCCAGCACCATGGCGTCCACGGTGGCTGCGCCGCTGGAGCGGCACCTGGGCCAGGTGCCCGGTATCGAGACCATGCGCTCGCACAGCTCCGAGGGCAGCACCTTTGTCTTCATGATGTTCCAGAACGGCACCAATCTGGACTCGGCCGCGCGCGACGTGCAGGCAGCGATCAACGCGGCGGTGCCGGATCTGCCCAGTGGCCTGAACGGTGCACCGAGTTACCAGAAGGCGAATCCGAACGACGATCCGATCATCGCGTTCGCGCTGACCTCGGACACGCAGTCGGCGGCCGATCTCTACAACGTCTCCGATTCGCTGCTGGCGCAGCGGCTGCGCCAGTTGCCCGGCGTGTCGTCGGTCGAGATCGCCGGCGCGGCCACTCCTGCCGTCCGGGTCGACGTGAACCTGCGTACGCTCAACGCATTGGGCATTTCGCCGGACGAGCTGCGCAATGCGCTGACCGCGGCCAACGTCACCTCGCCGGAAGGTTTCCTCACCGACGGCAAGACCCGGATGTCGGTCGACGCCACCGCCTCGCTGCACAGTGCGGATGACTTCGATCGGCTGGTGATTGCCAGCCACAACGGAACGCCGGTGCGCTTGTCAGACGTGGCACACGTTTATGCCGGCCAGCAGGACGCCTACCAGGCGGCGTGGTTCCACAACAAGCCGGCGGTGTTGATGTATGTCTACAAGAAATCCGACGCCAACATCATCGCCACGGTGGACCTGGTCAAGGCGCAGTTGCCGGAGTTGCGCGGCTTCCTGCAGCCGGGCACCGAGCTGACCCCGTTCTTCGACGGCACGCCGACGATCCGCGCCTCGCTGCACGAGGTGCAGGCGACACTGCTGATTTCGCTGGCGATGGTGATCCTGACCATGGCGCTGTTCCTGCGCCGGCTGGCCCCGACCCTGATCGCCGCGGTGGCGGTGCCGCTGTCGCTGGCTGGTGCGTTCGTGGTGATGTATATCCTCGACTACACGCTGAACAATCTGACCCTGCTGGCGCTGGTGATCGCGATCGGCTTCGTGGTCGACGACGCGATCGTGGTGATCGAGAACATCATCCGCCACATCGACGATGGCATGACGCGGATGCAGGCGACCCTGGCTGGCGCGCGCGAGATCGGCTTCACCATCGTCTCGATCACTGCCTCGCTGGTCGCGGTATTCATCCCGCTGCTGTTTGCTGGCGGCATTACCGGCATGTTCATGCATGAGTTCGCGTTTACCCTGGTGGCCGCGATCCTGGTCTCGGCGACGGTATCGCTGACCCTGACCCCGGCGCTGTGCGGGCACTTCCTCAGCGCTCATCGGGAGCACGAAGGCAAGCAGGAGATGAAAGCGGGCAGTCACGCGCTGGATCGCTTCCATGCCGGCATGCTGCGCGTCTACCGCAAGGCGCTGGATTTTTCGCTGCGCCATGCGCGGCTGTTTGCGTTGACGCCGGTTGTGCTGATCGTGGCCACGTTCTACCTGTTCACGGTGGTCAGGGCGGGCCTGTTTCCGCAGCAGGACACAGGCTTGATCTGGGGTCGTGCCAACTCCAGTGCCACGGTCTCGTTCGAGGAGAGCAAGCAGCGCCTGCAACGGCTTACCGCCATGCTGCAGGCCGACCCCGACGTAGCCACCGTGGGCTCTCGCCTGGGCAGTAGCAGGCAGGGCACCAGCGGCTCATTCAACATCGACCTGAAGACGCGTGCCGAGGGCCGAACGGACGATACCTTCGCCGTGCTGGCACGCCTGAGCGCGAAGGCGGCGAAGTATCCTGATCTCAACCTGCGGCTGCGCCCGGTGCAGGACCTTCCCAGTGCCGGCGGTGGCGGCACCAGCCAGGGCGCGCAGTACCAGATTTCGCTGCAGGGTAACGACCTTGCCGTGCTGCAGTTGTGGCTGCCGAAGCTGGTTACCGAGTTGAAAAAGAACCCCATGCTGCGCGACGTCGGCAGCGACATCGACGAGTCCGGGCTGCGCCAGAACATCGTGATCGACCGCGACAAGGCGTCCCGGCTCGGCGTCTCGGTCGGTGCGGTCGACGGCGCACTGTACGGCGCGTTTGGACAGCGGCAGGTCTCGACCATCTACTCCGACATCAACCAGTACAAGGTGGTGGTCAATGCCTTGCCATCGCAAACCGCCACGCCGGAGTCACTCAATCGCATCTACGTGAAGGCCAGCAACGGACAGATGATTCCGATCACCGCGTTCACCCGGCAGGAATCTGGCCTGGCGCCGTCGGAGGTCACCCACGAGAATCAGTACACCACGATGGATCTGAGCTTCAACCTCGCGCCCGGCGTGAGCATGGGCCAGGCGCTGCAGATCATTCAGTCCACCGCCAGCAGCATGCGCATGCCAGGCGACATCAAGCTCAACGTGGGCGGCGACTTCCGCCGCTTCCAGCAATCGCAGAGCGGCATGCTGTGGCTGGTGCTGGCCGCGATCATCACCGTCTATATCGTGCTCGGCATGCTGTACGAGAGCCTGATTCATCCGGTGACGATCCTTTCCACCTTGCCGGCGGCCGGTGTCGGCGCACTGCTGGCGTTGTGGCTGACCAACACCGAGCTGTCGGTGGTGGCACAAATCGCACTGGTGCTGCTGATCGGCATCGTCAAGAAAAACGCGATCATGATGATCGACTTTGCCCTGGTTGCCGAGCGCGAGCATGGCAAGAGTCCGCTCGAGGCGGTGCGCGAAGCGTGTCTGGTCCGCTTCCGTCCGATCATGATGACGACCATGGTGGCGATTCTCGCGGCCTTGCCGATCGCCATCGGCCTCGGTGCCGGCTCCGAACTGCGTCGTCCGCTGGGCATTGCCCTGATCGGTGGCCTGCTGATTTCTCAAAGCCTGACCCTGCTCAGCACGCCGGCGTTGTACGTGGTGTTCTCGCGCATGGCGGCGCGGCGCAAGACTTGGATGGCCCGGCGACGGCAGCTCAGGTTGGCGCGAGTTCAAGCAAGCCGTGCCTGAGTCGAGCGGTGACGGGTTAAAGTGGCGCTGTGCAATACAAACTGAACGGAGCCCCTGGTTGCTCACGGGCCCTTGACCGGCAGCTAGCCGACACTGGCCCTCGTTTCGCCAAGCAGGAGGCTCGATGAGCCATGCAACCACCAAGCTGAATTCGCCCTTGCGTGCCGCCCATCCGGGCGCCGTCCCGTGCAACAACGGGTCACGCCGATTTGTGCTGCTGAGCACCATGCTGGCCGCCTTTGTATGAGCGGTTGCGGCAGCCATGACGAGGCCGTTTCACCGATTCCGACCACGCCACCACCAAGCGCCACCGCGGCGCCGCCGCTGGCGGGCGGGACCGTGCCGCTGGCGATGGCGCTGAGCAACCCGGCCAGCGGCCTCAGCTTCAGTGCGGTGGAACTCGGTTTGACGGCCGATGCCAACCACCGGATTCGCACTGCCTCCGGCCATTTTGCGCCGACGGACACGATCCATGCCGCCGTTGAAACGATGGGTAGCGGGGAGGCCATGCTCTCGGTCGACTGGACCTATCAGGATGGCAGCGTGGTGCACCAGGAAAGCAGGAGCATCAAGGCGACCGGGCCGCGCACCACCGAATTCACCCTCGCCAAGCCGGGCGGTCTCGCCGCCGGTGACTACACCGTGAAAATATCCTTGAACGGGAATCCGGTCGACCGCACGGATTTCTCGGTCAGATAGGCGAGCTCTGATCAGGCCAGCGCATTGATCTCGCGCATGAGTGGCACGCCGGTACTGCGCTGGAACTGATCGAGCATCTGCTTGCGCCGGGTCGCGGTTTCCTCGTCCGAGCGGCCGTAGCCACTGGCCTGCAGGTGGCGCCAGATCGACACACTGGCCAGTTGCATGCCCGGCACCTCGGAGGTGCGGTTGCTGTCGCCCTGCCAGAACACCGTGACCCAGCCCTCTTCTTTTTCGCTGGAGGACTCGTCCACCGGCAGGATCAGGGTGCCATCCAGCAGCGACAGTGCGCACTCGCGGCCATCAGCAAACTGGCTGGTGTACAGAGGATGCAACTGGGCGATGAAATCGACGATCGACTGGCTCAGTGTGCTCATTGGGCGTTCCTCAGTCTGTTGATTCGGGCCGTGTTCGGTCGTGCAGCATAAATGGGGTGCGTTGTCACAGGCTTGCGCTGGGGCACAATCCGCGACTGTATGGTGCCGTGAACGCGAGCGCCAGTGCCCGCTGCGGGGTGGGGGAGGGCACGAACGCTTCCCCCGTCCTGGCTAAAACGCGACAATGACGGGCTTCGGCAATCCAAGACTCAAGCGCGACCAGGCCGCATGGAGCGATCCAGCCGCCGGTTGTCACGAGACGCCCAGGCGGCGCCTCGCATCAACACCCCATCCCTAGAATGCGGTAGCAGAGAGGTTCATACCGACCATGTCCAGCACGCCCAAGATCATCTACACACTGACCGACGAAGCCCCGTACCTGGCCACGCAGTCGTTGCTGCCGATCATTTCCGCCTTCACCGGCAGCATCGGGATCCAGGTCGAGACGCGCGATATCTCGCTGGCGGGCCGCATCATTGCGCTGTTCCCCGAGGTGCTCAAGGACGGTCAGCGGATCGCCGATGACCTGGCCGAGCTGGGCCTGCTGGCGACCACGCCGGAAGCCAACATCATCAAGCTGCCCAATATCAGCGCGTCGATGCCGCAGCTGAAAGCAGCGATCAGGGAGCTGCAGGATCAGGGTTATGCGCTGCCGGATTATCCGGATGAGCCCACGGATGCGGCCGGTAAGGAAATCCGGACGCGCTATGACCGGGTCAAGGGCAGTGCGGTGAACCCGGTGCTGCGCGAGGGCAACTCCGATCGGCGTGCGCCGGTGTCGGTGAAAAACTATGCGCGCAAGCATCCGCACCGGATGGGCGCCTGGAGCGCGGATTCGAAAAGCCATGTCTCGCACATGGAGAGTGGCGACTTCTACGGCAGCGAGCAGTCCGCGTTGATCGAGCAGGCGGGCAACGTCAGCATCGAGTGGTTCGGCAAGGACGGAAGCCACAGCGTGCTCAAGGCGAAGACCGCGCTGCTGGCCGGCGAGTTGATCGACGCCTCGGTGATGAGCCGCCGCGCGCTGGCCAGTTTCATCGACGCACAGATCATCGACGCGAAGCAGCGCGGCGTGCTGTTCTCGCTGCACCTGAAGGCGACGATGATGAAGGTCTCCGACCCGATCATGTTTGGCGTGGTGGTGTCGGAGTTCTATCGCGACGTACTGGTCAAGCATGCCGAGGCGTTGAAGCAGGTCGGTTTCAATCCGAACAATGGCATCGGCGACATGTATGCGCGGATGTCGGTGCTGCCGGCCGCGACGCAGGCCGAGATCCATGCCGACATGGCGGCCGAGTACGCGCAGCGCCCGGGTCTGGCGATGGTCAATTCGGACAAGGGCATTACCAACCTGCACGTGCCCAGCGACGTGATCATCGACGCCTCGATGCCGGCGATGATCCGCGACTCCGGCAAGATGTGGGACGCGCAGGGCAAGCTGCAGGACATCAAGGCGGTGATCCCCGATCGCAGCTACGCCGGCGTGTACCAGGCGACGATCGAGGACTGCCAGGCGCATGGCGCCTTCGACCCGGCGACGATGGGCAGCGTGCCCAACATCGGCCTGATGGCGCAGGCGGCGGAAGAATACGGCTCGCATGACAAGACCTTCCAGATCGCCGGCGACGGCGTGGTCAAGGTCATCGACGAGGCCGGCAAGGTGCTGCTGCAGCACGATGTCGAGGCCGGTGACATCTGGCGCATGTGCCAGACCAAGGACGCGCCGATCCAGGACTGGGTCAAGCTGGCGGTGAGCCGCGCGCGGCATACCCCGACCGTATTCTGGCTGGACCCGGAGCGTGCGCACGATGCGCAGATGATCAGCAAGGTCGAGCGTTACCTGAAGGATCACGATCTGGGCGGCCTCGATATCCGCATCATGGATCCGGTCGCCGCCACGCGCTTCTCGCTGGAGCGCATCCGCCAGGGCCTGGACACGATTTCGGTCACCGGCAACGTGCTGCGCGATTACCTCACCGACCTGTTTCCGATCATGGAGCTGGGCACCAGTGCCAAGATGCTTTCGATCGTGCCGCTGATGGCTGGTGGTGGTCTGTTCGAAACGGGCGCGGGCGGCTCCGCGCCCAAGCATGTGCAGCAGTTCATCGAGGAGAACCACCTGCGCTGGGATTCGCTGGGCGAGTTCCTTGCGCTGGCGGCATCACTGGAACATCTGGGCAGCCGCTACGGCAATGTCGATGTCGACCTGCTGGCGCACACGCTGGACCAGGCCAACAGCAAGTTCCTCGATACCAACAAGTCGCCCTCGCGCAAGACCGGTGAGCTGGACAACCGCGGCAGTCATTTCTACCTGTCACTGTACTGGGCCCAGGCGCTGGCGGCGCAGGACGTGAACGCGGCGCTGAAGGCCCGCTTCACCCCGCTGGCGCGCGCGCTGGAGCAGGGCGAGGCGAAGATCGTCGAGGAGCTCAACAGCGTGCAGGGCAAGCCGGTCGATATCGGCGGCTACTACCATCCCGACCTGAAGCGGGTCAGTGAGGCGATGCGCCCCAGTCCGACCTTCAATGCGGCGTTGGCGTTGCTGTAGCGCTGATCGGGCTGATCCTGAGGCAAGTGAAACGGGGCGCCTGATGGCGTCCCGTTTCTGTTTCAGCGATGTGACGCGCGGCGATCGCCAGCCGACTGCCGCTCAGCAACGCTCTGCCACAATCATCGATTCCGAGTGCGGAGTGACTCCATGCGCCTGTTGTCCACCATCGTGCTGTTCGGCTGTGCCAGCCTGGCACCTGTGTTTGCGCAAAGTGCCGCCACCGAGCCAGCTACGGCGGCGACCTCCGCGTCGGTCGCCTTACCCGGAAGCGTATCCAATCTCGCTGCAGTGGTGGTTACCGGCGTGCAGCCCGGTCCCGGCTTGTGGCGGGTAAGCAAGGGAGAGCACGTGATGTGGGTGCTCGGCACGCTGTCGCCGTTGCCACAAGGCATGCAGTGGCGCTCGCAGGAACTGGAGCAGGTGATCGGCGAGTCGCAGCAGGTCTTGTTGCAGCCCTCGCTCAAGTTCAAGGCCGATGTGGGTTTTTTCGGCAAGCTGTTCCTGCTGCCGTCCGCTTACAGCGCGCGCAAGAACGACAACGGCGCCACCCTGCAGCAACTGCTGCCACCACCGGTGTATGCCCGCTGGGAGCTGCTCAAGCAGAAATACATCGGCCGCGATCGTGGCATCGAACGCTGGCGGCCGATCTTTGCCGGGCAGGAGCTGTATCAAAAGGCGTTGAAGGCCAATGGTCTGAGCCGCACCGGCGGCGTGCAGAACACCATCGATGCGCTGCTGAAGCGAGATGGGGTCAAGTCGGTATCGACCAGCTACCAGGTGGTGATCGAGAATCCGCGCGCGGCACTGAAGGCATTCAAGGCGGCTGGCCCGCGTGATGTCACCTGTTTCATTCGCACGCTGGACAGCGTCGAGCAGGATCTCCCGGCGATGAAGGCGCGCGCCAATGCCTGGGCGACGGGTGATCTGCAGGCCTTGCAGGCGCTGCCCGACAGCGATCGCCGTGATGCCTGTACCGCCGCATTGGCCGATGCGGGCTTCGCCCATAGCCTGGGTCTGGACGATCTGCCCGCCAAGTTGCGTGCAACCTGGCTGGCGGCGGCGAGGACGGCGTTGCAAACCAACAGCGAGACCTTCGCGATCCTGCCGATGAGCGAGTTGCTGAAGCCGGATGGCTATCTCGCCGCACTCAAGGCCGACGGCTACGAGGTCGAGGCACCCGAGTAATCTCGGGGTCTCCCTGCGGATAGCGAGTCAATCGCTGGCCAGATCCAGTTGCGCGATTTCGTTGTGGCTCAAGGCCAGCTCGGTCGCGGCGAGCAGTTCGTGCAGCTGCTCCACGCTGGTGGCGCTGGCGATTGGTGCGGTGAGTCCGGGCCGGGCCATCAGCCAGGCCAGCGCGACCTGCGCCGGAGTTGCCTGATGCGTGGCGGCGACCGAGTCCAGTGCAGCCAGCACCTGCTGACCTTTCCGGTTGAGGTACTTCTTGACTGATCCACTACGGGCCTGACTCTTGGCCAGGTCATCGATGCTGCGGTACTTGCCGCTGAGAAAGCCGCTGGCCAGCGCGTAGTAGCAGATCACGCCGAGATTTTCCCGCAGCACCAGCGGCTCCAGCTCCTTTTCATAGCCCGGGCGACTGAGCAGGTTGTATTCCGGCTGTACGCACTCGTAGCGCGGCAGGCCGTGCTGCCGGGAGACTTCCAGTGCATCGGCCAGGCGTGCGGCGCTGTAGTTGGAGGCACCGATCGCACGGATCTTGCCCTCCTCCATCAGCCGCCCGAATTCACCCAGCGTCTCGGCCAGCGGCACACTGGCATCGTCCTCGTGCGCCTGATACAGATCGATGCAGTCGACTTGCAGGCGTCGCAGCGATCCGTCCACCGCCTGGCGGATATTGGCCGGCGACAGCCCGGGCTGCTCGACCCACTTGGCGACCTTGGTCGCGATCACCACCTGCTGGCGCTTGCCGCTTTTCCGCAGCCACTTGCCGATGATGGTTTCCGACTCGCCACCGCGGTTGCCGGGTACCCATGCCGAGTACACGTCGGCGGTGTCGATCAGGTTGCCGCCGGCATCGACGAAGGCGTCGAGCAATTCGAATGAGCGCTTCTCGCCGGCGCTCCAGCCGAATACGTTGCCGCCAAAGGTGAGTGGGGCGATGTCGAGAGGGGAGGTGCCGAGTTTTCGCAGGTGCATGGTCATGCCTCGCAGGTAGGGGTGCTGGATGGCGTCATCCTGGCTCCAATGAAGCCTGCCTGGATGCTACGTCGTTATACCGCCTGCACAGTGAGCCAAAAGTGCAGCAACGACTGCTTCGGAATGTGCACAGCGGTTGCGCCACCATCGCAAGATGGCCTCGGATGAGGCCGTGCATAGTATTGATTTAACATGATTTTATCTGGCGTGCGCCGGCTGGCACGCAGACTGCTTTGAGAGGAACGCAAGATGGCGGCGGTGGCCAGGGCGGCCACCGTTTCGAAACGCTCCACGGTTTGAGGGGATTCACATGCAAAGCAAACCCGCACGTTCCCGCAAATGGTTGATCATGCTTGGCCTCGGGCTGGGGCTGAGTGCGCTTGGCGCGCAGGCGAACGATCAGCTGATACAGATGGCAAACAACCCGAATGACTGGGTCATGCCCACCGGCAACTACACCGCGCAGAGGCACAGCGGCCTCGATCAGATCAACACCGGCAATGTGAAAAATCTGCATGTCGCCTGGACCATGTCGACCGGCTCGCTACGCGGCCATGAAGGCCAGCCGCTGGTGATCGGCAAGATGATGTACGTGGAAAGCTCCTATCCGAACCACGTCTATGCGATCTCGCTGGATGACCCGGGCAAGATCGTGTGGAGCTTCACCCCGGACCAGGACAAGTTCGCACCGTCGGTAGCCTGCTGTGATGTGGTCAACCGCGGCGTGGCCTACGGCGACGGCATGATTTTCGCCAACGCACTGGATGGCAATCTTTATGCGCTTGACGCGGCCACAGGCGCGGTCAAATGGAAGGCAAAGAATGCCGATCCTGAAATGGGCCAGACCCAGACCATGGCGCCGATCGTGATCAAGGACAAGGTGATTACCGGCGTGTCCGGTGCCGAGTACGGCGTGCACGGTTACATCACCGCCAATGCCATCGCCGATGGCAAGCAACTGTGGCGTGCGTACAGCACCGGGCCGGATGACCAGATCATGTTCAATCCGGACAAGACCATTGATGGCGCCACCCAGCAGCCGGTGGGCAAGGACTCCAGCCTCAAGACCTGGCAGGGCGACCAGTGGAAACTGGGTGGCGGCACCACCTGGGGCTGGTACACCTATGACCCCAAGCTCAACCTGCTGTACTACGGCACCGGCAATCCGGGTACCTGGAACCCCACGCAGCGACCGGGTGACAACAAGTATTCGATGTCGGTGATGGCGCGCAATCCGGATACCGGCGAGGCTGTGTGGGTGTTCCAGATGACTCCGCACGACGGCTGGGACTATGACGGTGTCAACGAAAACATCCTCACCGACACCATGGTCGACGGCAAGAGCGTGCCCACGCTGACCCATTTCGATCGCAACGGCTTCGCCTATGTGTGGAACCGCCGCGACGGCAAGCTGCTGGCGGCACACAAGTTCGATCCTGCGGTGAACTGGGCCAGCGGCATCGATCTGAAGACCGGCCGTCCGATCGTCAACGCCGACAAGATGACCAGGGAAGGCGTCAACGTGAAGGACATCTGTCCGTCATCGCAAGGCTCCAAGGATCAGCAACCGGCGGCCTATGATCCGGTCAGTGGCCTGTTCATCGTGCCGACCAATCATGTCTGCATGGATTACCAGGCATTCAACGTGAAGTACAAGGCCGGGTTCCCCTACGTGGGCGCGCTGGTGAACATGTACCCGTACAACCATGGCGATGTCGGCGGACGCTTCATCGCGTTCGACCCGATGACCGGCAAGACCAAGTGGTCCATTGACGACCGCTTCCAGGACTGGGGCGGCGCCCTGACCACCAGGGGTGGGCTGGCCTTCTACGGCACCCTGACTGGCTGGCTGCGCGCGGTCGACCTGAAAACCGGCAAGGTGCTGTGGCAGTTCAAGTGCCCGTCGGGAATCATCGGCAACCCGATCACCTACACCCACGACGGCAAGCAATACGTTGCCATCCTCAGCGGTGTCGGTGGCTGGGCGGCGATCGGTCTGTCCAACAACCTGACCAAGGCAAGCGAGGGCCTGGGTGCGGTAGGTGCCACCGCCACCCTCGCCGACTACACCAACCTTGGCGGCGTGCTGATGGTATTTGCCCTCAACTGAGCTGGTCCATGCTGGCGCGATACCTCGTTCGCGGGGTGTCGCGCCAGTCGTTTTCGTTCTGCTTCCCGGCTGTCCACGGGCGGCAGCACACGGAGAGAGTGATGAAGTACCTGATCAAGATCATGCTGGCCGCGAGTGCTTTTGCTGTGGTGTCCTCGCCTGCCGCCAATGCCAGCCCGGTCGACGGAACGCTCAAGGTTTGCGCTGATCCGGCCTACATGCCGTACTCCAATCGGGACGGCCAGGGCTTCGAGAACGCCATTGCCAGTTACGTGGCCGGGCAACTCGGTGCCAGGCTCGACTATGTCTGGGCCGATTCGCGCGGACACGGAGGCTACTCCGAGTATCTGTCGCGCCATCTCGACAGCGGCCGCTGCGACGTGGTGATGAATCTCCCCTACGGTGATCAGGAGGAGCTGACCACCGATCCGTATTACGTTTCCTCGTACGTGTTCGTATTCAAGAAGTCCAAGGGCTACGACCTGAGCAGCCTCAACTCGCCCGAATTGCGCAAACTGAAGATCGGCTTCGAGTCCGACACGCCGGTAGAGGCGGGATTGCAGTTGCGCGGCATGGTCACCACCGCGAAGGCCTACGACGTTGGCGGCAAGAGCGGCACGTCGCCGCGCAGCCTGCTGCAGGATGTCGAGGACGGCAAGGTGGACGTGATGATCACCTGGCAGCCGGCCGTGGGCGCGTGGCTCAAGGACTACCCGGACCTTGCCGTGGTCGCGCTGCCCAATTCACGCGCCACCGGTTCACCCGAGATGTACTCGTTTCCGATGTCCATGGCGGTGCGCAAGGACGACAGTGCATTGAAGGCCCGCCTGGATGCGCTGATCAAGGCGCATCGGCCGCAGTTGCAGTCGATCCTGCAACAGCATGGCGTGGAGATGGCCGGGCAAGGCCTGGACCCGATGCTGGACAGTGGCTCCAGCCTGTAGCTGGCAGTTTTCCTCGCCCCGTGAATTTCTTCCTGTGGAGCCCCAGCGAATGCATCACTTGTTCAAGTTGTCGCGCCATGCGCCCTTGCTTCTGCTCGGACTGACCCTGTGCGCGCCGCTGTGGGCCGCCGACAACAGCATGCCTCCGGGTGAGGTCAAGGCGCATGCCAGCAACTGCTTTTCCTGCCACGCGGTAGACCACAAACTGGTCGGGCCGGCCTTTCAGCAGGTCGCCGCGCGCTACGCGGGCAAGGGCGATGCCGAAGTGGCGACCCTGGTCAGGAAGATCAAGTCGGGTGGTACCGGCAACTGGGGTGATGTGCCGATGACACCGCACCCCGAGCTCAGCGAGGCCGACCTCACCGAGATGGTGACCTGGATCCTTTCACTGAAAGGTTCGACTGTGGCATCGGCCAGCAGCGGTGAAGCCGATGGCGGGGCAGCCAAGACCTATGCCTACAAGAGCGCCGAGGGCAAAAGCGTCACCACCGATTTCCCGGTATTCGCCGGCGCCGACCAGAAAGAGGTTACGCCGGCGGTATTCCATGGCTACGAGCAATACAATTCGTATTGCTTCCGCTGCCATGGTGGTGACGCCATTGGAGGCGAATACGCGCCTGACTTGCGCAAATCGCTGGCTGGAGGCATGACCTGGCAACAATTTCTGAGTACGGCCATGGCAGGACGCGCTGCGAAGGGCATGCCGTCCTGGGCAGGATTCTTCGAGGAGAAGGATATCCGTGCCGTCTATGACTACATCAAGGCACGCCAGCTTGAGCTGGTGGCGCCGGGGCGTCCGCCTTCGGCGCAGGACTGAGTCAGCAGCCGCGGGATGGTGCCGGGTTGGTCAGATGTTGCTGTCGTTTTTTTGTTTCATATTCTTGAGGAGTTGTATCCATGAAATCCAGAGCCGCCGTCGCCTGGGAAGCAGGCAAGCCGCTGAGCATCGAACAGGTTGATGTGCAGGGCCCGAAGAAGGGTGAGGTGCTGGTCCGCATCGTCGCCTCCGGCGTTTGCCACACCGATGCCTACACGCTGTCAGGCGATGATCCGGAGGGCGCTTTCCCGGTGATCCTGGGTCACGAGGGCGGTGGCATCGTCGAGGAGATCGGCGAGGGCGTCACCTCGGTCAAGGTGGGCGATCATGTGATTCCGTTGTACACGCCCGAGTGCGGCGAGTGCGAATACTGCCTCTCCGGCAAGACCAACCTGTGCCAGAAGATCCGCGTGACCCAGGGCAAGGGCCTGATGCCGGACGGCACCTCGCGCTTCTCGCTCAACGGCAAGCCGATCCTGCACTACATGGGCACCAGCACGTTCTCCGAGTACACCGTGCTGCCGGAAATCTCGCTCGCCAACATCTCCAAGAAAGCACCGCTGGACAAGGTCTGCCTGCTCGGTTGCGGCATCACCACCGGCATCGGCGCGGTGCTCAATACGGCCAAGGTCGAGCCCGGTTCCACCGTGGCGGTATTCGGCATGGGCGGCATCGGTCTGTCGGTGGTGCAGGGCGCGGTGATGGCCAAGGCCTCGCGCATCATCTGCGTGGATTTGAACCCCGACAAATGGGAGATGGCCCAGGCGCTGGGTGCCACCGACTTCGTCAACCCGAAGGACTATCCGGACACGCCGATTCAGCAGGTCATCGTCGACATGACCAACGGTGGCGTCGACTATTCGTTCGAGTGCATCGGCAACGTCCACGTGATGCGCTCGGCGCTGGAGTGCTGTCACAAGGGCTGGGGTGAGTCGACCATCATCGGCGTGGCCGGTGCCGGGCAGGAGATCAGCACGCGCCCCTTCCAGCTGGTCACGGGCCGTGTATGGCGCGGCTCCGCTTTCGGTGGCGTCAAGGGCCGTTCGCAGCTGCCCGGTTATGTCGATCGCTACATGAAGGGCGAGATCAAGATCGACGAGATGATCACCGAGGTGATGCCGCTGGAGGACATCAACCGTGCCTTCGACCTGTTGCACGCAGGCAAGGTGATTCGCTCCGTGATCCGGTTCTGAACCATGCGCCGGGTGGCCATCATCCTGCTCGCCGTGCTGCTGCTTGCGCCGCAGGCGTCGTCGGCACGGCAGGATGCAACCACCCGGCCCACCCTGCTGGTGGCCGATGTCGAACTGGTTCAACTGGCACCGGCCGACCAGCGCTACGACGAGGTCGAGGACGGCGCGCGCGCGGGCATGCTCACTCGACGCCTGCGCGCAGCCATTGCCCGCTCCGCCCGCTACCGTGTGCTGGACAGGGGCGTGGACGACCATCGTCCACCCTACCGCTATGCCGACTGCAAGGCCTGCCTGATGGAATGGGCACGCAGCCGCGATGCCGACTACGTGCTGGTCACCACGCTGCAGAAAGAAAGCCGGCTGATCCTGATGGTGAACATGATGCTGGCCGATGTGGCTCATCCTGACCGGCCGGCCAGGGGCGGCATGGTCGATCTGCGAGGGGATACCGATGCCACCTGGCTCGCCGGCGCCGGACAATTGCTGGAGCGCACCCTGAACCTGAAGATGCTGCCATGACACGGCGCCATCTTTCCCCATCCGATTCGAGTGCAGTGCATGCCACCAGTGGCAGGCATCTGTCTCGTGATCACCGACGCCAGCCGTCGCAGCCGGCGCCAGCCACACCCCTCTGTCACTCACTCGTTGGAGACAAGACATGGCAAACGTTTCGATTCATCCCGCCGTCGATCACGGCGTCAAACCGGGCCGAACGGATTTCACCGGTGGCACGCTGACCTGCAAATGCAGCGACAAGCCGGTCAAGGTGAAGGTCGGCGCACAGACGGCCCACAACCACGTCTGCGGTTGCAGCAAGTGCTGGAAGCCGGCAGGCGCCACCTTCGCGCAGATCGCGGTGGTGGGGCGCGACAAGGTGGAAGTAAGCGAGAACGGTGACAAGCTGGCGATCGTCGATGCCAAGGCGGCGATCCAGCGGCACGCCTGCAAGGTCTGTGGCACGCACATGATCGGCCGCATCGAGGACACCAACCATCCGTTCCACGGGCTCGATTTCGTGCACACCGAACTGTCGACCGAAGAGGGCTGGTCGGCGCCGGGGTTTGCCGCCTTCGTTTCCTCGATCATCGAGTCCGGCTACGACCCGAAGCAGATGGATGCGGTGCGTGGACGCCTGAACACGCTCGGCCTGTCGCCGTATGACTGCCTGTCACCGCCGCTGATGGATGCCATCGCCACCCATGTCGCAAAATCGAAGGGCACGCTGTTTGCGGGTTGAGCAACCTTTGCTGGGATCGTTGCTGGTTGCAGCTGGACGCTGGACTGACCGTCGTCGCCGATACGGCGACGACGTCGTCAGGGCTGCGGTCGAGTCCGCCACACTTCCGGCGTAGCCGTGCAGCCAGGGCCGCACCACGCAGATGCCCATGCTGGTTGCAGCAAGGTTGGCAAGGGTGCTGGCGCAGGAACCACCGCCGCTACAGCAGTGTTTCGCCAGATCAGGCAGCGGGCCAAGGTCCTTGGCCGTCCGGGTGATCAGCAGCCATTCCCATGGTGTCATTCGTGCCCGGGAGAGTACCTTGGAGCATAGATGGCAGGAGTGAAATGGATGGCCGGGTTCAGGCGAAAAGGGTGGCTCTTCTATCGTTCGAGTAGTGTGCTGGCCGCGTTCGGTATCGCCGTCGGCATCGCTCGTGCCGATCCGCCGGTGCAGCAGTTGCAGGAGGTCACCGTGGTGGGCATGGCGCCGTTGCCGGGTTTCAACGTGACGCTGCTGCAGATCCCGCTCAACGTGCAGAGCGCGCAGGCCGACGATGTCCAGCAGGTCCATGGCCAGTCGCTGACCGACCTGCTGCAGCGAAATTTCCAGGGCGTCAACGTGACCCAGTCGCAGGGCAACCCGTGGCAGGGCAACCTGTATTTTCACGGCTTCACGCTGTCGCCGCTGCTCGGTTCGCCGTCGGGCATCTCGGTCTACATGGACGGCGTGCGCCAGAACGAGTCGTTTGCCGAAACGATGAACTGGGAGTCGATTCCCGACTTCGCCATCCGCAATGTCGAGCTGGTGCCCGGTTCCAATCCGCTTTACGGGCTGAATACTCTGGCGGGGGCGCTACTGCTGACCAGCAAGAGCGGCTTCACGGATCCGGGCGGCTCCTTGAATGTTTCCGGCGGCTCGTGGGGGCGCATCCAGCACGACGCCGACTTCGGTGCACACAGTCAGACATGGGGCATCTACGTCGGCGCGAGCAACGATTACGAGAGCGGCTGGCGTGATTATTCGTCCAGCCGCGTGCAGCAGGCGTTCGTGCGTGGTGACTGGCAGCCGGACCAGGACACGCATGTCTCGCTCAGCTACACCGGCTCGCGCGGCAAGCTGTTCGGCACCCAGACGCTTCCGCTGGAGTGGGCCAGTACGCCGCAGGCGGGATTTACCTGGCCGGACTATTTCACCGACAGCACCAACCAGTTCAACCTGCAGGGTTCGCAGCAGCTTGGGCCGGATTGGGCGATGCAGGCGGATGCCTATCTGCGTATCTCGCAGAGCCGCAGCTTCAACAGCAACACCAACGACTACAACAGCGTCGACGACGACGGTGCGCCTGACTACACGGCTGACGGCCCCTTCGATCCCGGCTCGATCGGACAGTACTTCCATGCAGGATTGAGCCCGGCCTACGATCCGGCAAATCCGGCGGCGACGATCAACAACGTTCCTGCCTCGAATGTGCTCGGCAACGTCCGCACACGGGGTTACGGCAGTTCGATCCAGGCGGTGAACAGTGCCGCCCTGCTCGGACGCGACAACCAGTTCACCGCGGGCGTCAGCCTGGATGCGGGCAACAGCACCTTCAGCCAGTATGCGCAGCCGGCCTATTTTCCGTACAACGTGTCCCAGCGTGGTGACACGATCGGCTTGCTGCCGTTCGGTCCGGATCCGCTGACCTATGCTGGTACCAGCAATCGTGCCATCGGTGTGTACTTCATGGACGTGCTGGCACTGACTTCCCGCGTGCATGTGAGCGCTGGCGCACGTTACAACGCGAGCGCGCTGGCGGTGAGCGACCGCTCCGGCACCGAACCGGACATCAACGGTCGGCAAACCTTTCATCGCCTCAACCCCAGCCTGGGTGCGACCTGGGCCATCAACCCGCAGCTCGGCGCCTATGTGAACTATGACGAGGGCATGCGCACGCCGACGCCGATCGAGTTCGAGTGCGCCGATCCCGCTGCACCATGCGCGTTGCCGAATGACTTCACCGGCGACCCGCCGCTGAAGCCGGTGGTAGTGCGAACCCTCAGCGGAGGCCTGCGTGGAAGCTTCGACGACAGCCGGCTGCACTGGAATGCATCGCCGTACTACAGCCGCGTCAGCAACGATATCCTCACCATCTACACCGGCGGCAGCTCGCAGGGTTATTTCGCCAACGTGCCCCGTACGCTGCGCAAAGGCATCGACCTGGGGCTCGGCGGCCAGCTTGGCCGGTTTGAGTGGCAGGCCAACTACAGTTACGTCAGCGCCACCTACGGCTCGGCGTTCGAGCTGCAAAGCGGCGACAACTCCCGTGCCGATGCCAACGGTGTCATCCAGGCAAGCAGCGGCGATCGCTTGCCGGGGGTGCCGCGGAATCTGCTCAATCTGGGCGGTGAATATCACCTCGACAGCCAGTGGTCGGTTGGCGCCAATGTGCAGGCGTACTCCAGCCAGTATGCGGTCGGTGACGAGAACAATCAGGATGCTCACGGCGCCATCGCGGGCTATGCCGTGGTCGGGCTGGACATGCACTACCAGGCGACGCGCCGACTCTCGTTTTTTGTGCGCATCGACAACGTGTCTGGCCGGCGCTATTTCGTCAACGGTCAGTTGAGCAACAATGTCTTCGATACGCCTAACCGTCTTATCGACGTTTCCGGCCCGGGCACGTCGACCCTGTTCGTTGCGCCGGGTGCGCCGCGTGCCGTCCTGCTCGGTTTCGGTTACGACTTCGGCGAGCCCGCCGGGCACGGGTGAGCAGCAGCGTCACGGCCGTGACCATGCGTCACTCAGGCAGCACGATCTGGTGCTTGCGAATCTTCCGATAAAGCGTGTTGCGGCTGATATCGAGCAGCTTGGCGGTCCGACTGATGTTCCAGTGCATGCGCTCGAGTTCGCGCAGCAGCGCATCGCGCTCGGCACTGCGCAGCGGTCCGGGCTCATTGGTACTCGCGGTTGCCAGCGCTGGTGCTGTCGGGTGGCTGTCGGTGCCGGTCATCCCTGCGTCCAGATGGACCAGCTTGATGCAGCCTGTATCGCCGCTCAGCGCTGACGCGGTGCGCAGCACGTTGCGCAGCTGACGGATATTGCCCGGCCAGGGATGGCTCAGCAAACGATCCATGGCGTCGTCATCGATGCTGGGCAGCGGACCCTGCGGGGTCTCCTCGCGCAGCAGGGTGCCGATCAGTTCGCGCTTGTCGGTGCGTTCGCGCAGTGAAGGAAGCTCCAGCGTGATGCCATTGAGGCGATAGTAGAGATCCTCGCGGAAGCTGCCGAGCCGCACCATATCGAGCAGATCCTGGTGGGTGGCGCTGATGATGTGCAGATCCACCGGTATCGCGGTGTCGCCGCCGAGCGGAACGATCTCGTGTTCTTCCAGTACCCGCAGCAGACGGGTTTGCAGCGCCAGCGGCATGTCGCCGATCTCGTCCAGGAACAGCGTGCCTCCGCTGGAGTGGCGAATCCTGCCCACATGTCCTTCGCGGGCGGCATCGGTGAAGGCGCCGCGTGCATAGCCGAATAGTTCGCTTTCGATCAGCGCCTCGGGGATCGCTGCACAGTTGACCGCCACGAACGGACGATCGGCCCAGCTGCTGGCGTTGTGCAACGCCTTGGCGAAGACCTCCTTGCCGGTACCTGTGGCGCCGCGCAGCAGCAGTGGAACCCGCCGAACGAAGAGCTGGCGTCCACAGTTCAGGTTGTGTTGCATGCGCGGGTCCACGCCGACGTGCTGGCGCCGCGGTTCATTCGCGGCGACTGCTGCGGATACCCTGACCACCCGTTGGCGGGTCAGCGGCGCGCGTGCATTGGCAAAGAATCGCCGGCCATAGGCAAGGTCGCGCATCGGCCACAGCGTGGCGGGCTCGTCGGCGGCGCGTTGCTCCAGCGCAGAAAAGTCGAGTGGAAGAAACTCGTGCAGTGATCGGCCAACCAACTGGTCGCGGGTACTCATGCCGAGCTGCGCCAGCGCGCTGTCGTTGACCGCCACGATGCAACCTTCGCCGTCGACGGCCATCAGCGCCTCGTGCAGCAGGCCGACGAACTCGGCGCGGCTGTGAAAGCGCAGTATCCATGCATCCTGGAAGCGGCTCAGGAAATGGCAGCGCGAAATCAGGTTGGCCGACATGTTGACCAGTGCCATCGTGTGGCTCTGCACCAGTTGGGTATCGGCGGAACTGGCCACCGACGCATCAAGCACCGCCAGGACGTCGCCGTTGACGTCGATTATCGGCGCGCCGCAGCACGACAAGCCGGTGTTGTAACGGCGGAAATGCTCCCCGCAATGCACGGTAATCGGAGCGCCCTCGGCAATCGCAGTGCCGACGCCGTTGGTACCCTCGCTCTGTTCGCTCCACATCGCCCCGACCCACAGCCCGGCGGCGCGAAATTCACGCTTCACGCCAGGGTCGGTGACGGCATTGAGGACCACCCCATCGGCATCACCAAGGATCACGGCATATCCGGAACCGGCGATCTGTTCGTACAGGTTTTCCATTTCCGCGCGGGCCACATCGAGCAAAGCGCCAAATCGCTGTTGTCGCTCACGCAAGGAAGGGGCATCGATCACAATCGTATTGCGGCGTGCATCCGGCTCCATGCCGTATCGGTTCAGGCAGCGATCCCAGGAGTTGGCGAGGTAGGCTACGTCACGGACCGTGCCGGTACGGGCACGCAACAATCGCGTCACTTCCGCGGACGAAGAACGGCATGCCAGCGTATTGCCCATGGTTGCAGTGCTCCTTGAGTGTCCCGCGTTGCCTCGGACGTCCGCTTGTAACCGCTGGTGCGGCATCACGGTTCGTTGCAAAAACAGGTACTCGCCGAGCATCGCGCGATGCCCGCGCTGTCGCAAACTGCAGTGCAGCATTTGACACGCTCTGTCACGCCTGCACTGCGCCACAAAGGCAACACTGCGGTTCTGCCACCGGATCCCGGCGCACCACAGCGCCAATTGCGAACATGCTGAGGCTGGCGCGCGTCTTGCGTGGCCACTCCTGGCACGATCGCAAGCAACCACGCGGGAAAGTTGGTATGACGAGCATTCACGTCACCCGGCAGCTTCCTTGTACTGCCGAACGAGTATGGTCACTGATCGGCGACTTCGGCGGACTGCATCGCTGGCACCCGCAAGTGAGCCGGCTTGACCTGTCCTGGGAAGGCCGGATCCGTACCCTTCACTATGCTGATGGGGGCCGCGCCGTGGAGCGGCTGGAAGCCCGCAATGACCTGGCCTGCCGCTATGTGTATGTGCTGGTGGATGGCTCGCTGCCCTTGCACGGGTGCCGCTCCCGCCTTGAGGTCCAGCCAGACGGCGAGCAGTGCATTGTCATCTGGTCGACCGACTTCGAGGCGCTTGGCAGCAGTGAGGCGACGGTGGAGGCGGACCTGCGCAGACTCCACAACGCCGGTCTGGGTGCGCTGGCGGCCGTCATGAGTGACATGTGAGCGTTGCGCCGCAGGGGCTGGGGCATTAACTTGCTGGTTGAACCGGGAGGGGCAGCGTGGCGCAGGGCAGCCACCGTGCAGAGCCACCCGCCACGGCACACCACCAGCGAGTCAAACATGAATCACGGAACAGAATCAGCGACGACCCAAACCAGTCGACTTGGCATGGCGCTGGCCGGCCTGTTGTTGCTGGCTGGCGGCCTCGCACTGCCGGGCCAGGCGGTGGCGCAACAGGCACATGCTGCTTCGGTCGAACCGGATCAGCCGGCCGACACCTTGGTGCCGCCGACCAGTGCCAGCGACTTCACCGCTTCGCAGCTCGACAGCATGCTGGCCGGAAACTGGCGTTCGGAAGCCAACCGCGCGCGCGACATGTATCGCCACCCCAAGGCCACCTTGCAGTTCTTCGGTGTCCAGCCGGACGAGACCGTGATCGAGATCACCCCCGGTGGCGGCTGGTACAGCGAAATTCTCGCCCCGCTACTGCAGGACAACGGTCACTACGTGGCCGCCGTAAAGGCTTCGCCCAAGACGGACAGCGAAGACGGGCGTGATGACAGCGCCCTGCATCGCAAGTTTGCCGCCGATGCAGCCCATTACGGCAACGCGCGGATCGTCGAGTTCGACGCGCATGCACCGGTGTTCGGTGCGCCAGGTTCGGCCGATATGGTGCTGACCTTCCGTAATGTGCACAACTGGGTGATGGCGGATACCGCGCCGGCGATGTTCAAGGCGTTTTTCACGGTATTGCGGCCCGGCGGTGTACTCGGCGTGGTCGACCACCGCGCCGCCGATGGTGCGTCGCTGGCGGCGATCAGGCGAAGCGGCTATCTGACCACGGCCGAGGTGGTGAAGCTGGCCAGCGATGCCGGCTTTACGCTGGATGACAGCAGCGAGATCAATGCCAATCCGAAGGACACCAGGGATTACCCGAAGGGCGTGTGGACGCTGCCGCCGACGCTGACTCTGGGTGAGAAGGACCGGGCGAAATACCTGGCGATCGGCGAATCGGACCGGATGACCCTGCGCTTCGTCAAGCCGCAGTCGCCGGCATCGGCCGGCTCGCACTGAGCCGTTGTCGCTGAACCCTGCTGATTGCTGCGCATGCTGATTGCGTTGAACAAGCCGTATGGCGTGCTGTGCCAGTTCACTGATGCGAACGGGCGCGCGACCCTGGCGGATTTCATTGAGCAAAAGGATGTCTATGCGGCCGGTCGGCTGGATCAGGACAGCGAGGGTTTGCTGCTGCTGACGGACGACGGTGCGCTGGCGCACCGGTTGACCGACCCGCGCCACAAGCAGCCGAAAACCTATCTAGTGCAGGTCGACGGTGCGATTGACGATGCCGCCATCAGCGCTCTGTGCCGAGGCGTCTCGTTGAACGATGGCCCGACCTTGCCGGCGAAAGCCGAGCCTGCGGTGGAGCCTGAATGGTTGTGGCCGCGTGACCCGCCGGTACGCTACCGCAAGGCGATTCCGACCAGCTGGCTCAGCCTCAGCTTGAGTGAGGGACGCAATCGCCAGGTGCGGAGAATGACGGCAGCGGTCGGTTATCCCACCTTGCGCCTGATCCGCGTGCGCATCGGCGAGCATGCACTCGATGGACTTGCCCCCGGCCAATCCCGCGTCATTCCGCAGGAGCCTGCCAGCAGGCTCCTACGCTGATGAGGGCAGGCGGAAGAATGCTTCGGCGGTGGCGCTGCTGTTCGCCGCGGTGAGCTCGGCAGGTTCGCCTCGATCGCGTGCGACTTCCTCGCAGATATGCTTCAGGTACATCGGCTCGTTGCGGCGATGCGCCGGCGCCGGGCGCACCGTGCGTGGCAGCAGATAGGGCGCGTCAGTCTCGATCATCAGGCGGTTGGCGGGAATCTCGCGCACCAGCTCGCGCAGGTGCGTGCCGCGGCGTTCGTCGCAGATCCAGCCGGTGATGCCGATATGGCAATCCAGCGCCAGATAGTCGCGCAGCGCCTCGCCGGTATCGGTAAAGCAGTGCACCACCGCGCCCGGCACGCGCTCACGATAGCGCCGCAGCAGGGCCAGAAAATCCATGTGTGCATCACGCTGATGCAGGAACAAGGGCTTTTGCATGTCCACCGCCATCTGCAACTGGCGTTCGAAAACCTGCAGTTGCACCTCGCGTGGCGAGTAGTTGCGGTTGTAGTCCAGCCCGGTCTCGCCGATCGCGCGGACCTGCGGGAACAGCGCCAGTTCGCGCAACTGCGCATCGGTGGCGTCGTCGTAGTCGATGGCGTGGTGCGGATGCACGCCTGCCGTGGCAAACAACGTGCCGGGGTGAGCCCGCGCCAGTGCCACGGCATCGAGGCTGCCCTGGCGCGAGGCGCCGGTGACCACCATCCGGCCAACGCCGTGGGCGTGCGCACGCTGGAGCACTGCGTCCAGGTCGACATGGAATGACTCGTGGCTGAGGTTGGCACCGATATCGATCAGGGGCATGGCTTTCTTGGCTGGCAGGACGGCGACATGAAAGCATGCTTGCAATGAAGGCGCAGGTCGAGAGGAGATCGTGCACTTGCCTTGCACCAACCCGCCGTTCGCTTCATTGCCGTGCGCGTCGCCAGATACGGAGCCCGGCCCGTGTCGGATGATGATCGGGCGCAGCGGCAGGGCAGGCCAAAAAAACGCCCCTCGTATCAAGGGGCGTTCCGGCTTGGGTTTGCGCGATCCTCAGTGACCCTGCGGCGAGTGTGCTGCGGAGTCATGGTCATCGTCGTAGTCATGACCAAAGCCGTGACCGAAGCGATGACGGGGTGCGGCCAGGTCGACCACGAAACCGTCGTGGTCGGACACGCCGATGGCCTTGTCGATGCCGCTGGCACTGGCGGCATCCTGCTTGGTCTGGTCGGCGACATCGAGGTCACCACGGCCGTATTCGAAGCCCCGGAAATAGCGCTGTGCGACCACGTTCAGCAGGGCCTGGTCGAGCACCTGAGCCACCGGTACATCGCGGCCGGAGTCGAACGAACCGGTGCTCTGGTAACCCTGAATCGCGCCCAGTTGCTCGGTGAAGATAAACGAGTAGCGGTCGTTGCGCGGCACCGACTGCACCGCGTTCCACAGTGCCGGCTTGACGATGTTGCCGCCCAGGTCGAGCAGGTTGGCGCTGTCGTCGTAGGTGCCGGCGATGGCGCCGACCACGTCGGCCCAGCCGTCAGTGAACGGGTAGGCATTGAAGTCGCCCAGCACTAGCAGCGGGTCGTGCTTCGACTTCGGATCGGTTTGCAGGGCCTGCACGAATTGCGCCGTGCTCTTTGCCTGTTCGAGGCGCTTGAGTCGGTTGCGCGGTGCGTCGGTGCCGCTGTCCACGCCGATGCGCGATTTCGGATGCACCGCCATCAGCCGGAAGTGGAGCCCGCCGGCGCCGAGCTGCTGGCCTTCCAGCAGCAGCGGCGGGCGGTCATGCAGGAAGCTGCTCTGCTGGGTGCCCGGGTCGATCCAGGTCTGCTCGCCACCCAGTTGGGTGACCTGATTGACCTGCACATGGTCGGTGCGCACCAGGAAGCCGACATCGATGCCGCTGGGATCGTGGCCCTCGATCAGATGGGCGCTGTAGTGCACCGGATAGTCGGCGCCGAGCTGGGCCGCCAGTTGCTGCAGCACGGCGAGGTTTTCCACTTCCTCCGTCGCCAACACATCAGGCAGCTTGAGTACGCCGCCGATATAGGCGGACAGGCGTTCCAGCTTGAGCTTCAGCTCGGCCTCGGTCGGGGTGCCATGGTCACCGCACTCGTAGTAGCTGTTGGAGCCGTCGGTGTCGCACAGGCGCAGCATGTTCAGGCTGCCCACCCGCAACACCTGCGGGCCACGTTTGTCGTGCACCGGGCGCGGCATCGGGTTGGCATCGAAAATACGCAGCGATGTCGGCTGGAAATCGTAATCGCCGTAGCTGTAGCTCATCACGCCTTCGGCGATGAAACGCGCGCCGGCATTGATCGCCGTGCCGTTGGGCAGCGCGCCCAGGGCGTCGGCATCCATTTCGAACACCTCGGGGTTGCCATCCCAGACACCGGAGTTGACATCCGATGGCGCGGTGCCGAACGGCACGCCCTGCGAACGCAGCGAACGGGTGCCGCTGGCGCTGACGAAGACCTCGGCAAACGGGTCGTTGCTGTAGCGCTGGTTGGCGCGGTCGACGATGCCGTTGAGCACCAGGATGCGCATGCCCTCGAAGCACTCGAAGTTGGTGCTGCCGCAGCTCAGTTGGGCCGGATCGGTCGACGGGATATCACGCCCGAAGATCACTGGTGTCGGCAAGCGCTGGTGCGAGCTGCCCACGCTGACCTGGGCCTGGGTCAGCTCGGTGAGGCCGTAGTACTCGGTGACCGTGGCGCGCACATCCACCGCATCACCGACGCTGACCTGCGGCGCGCTGCCGGTGTAGACGTAGACGCCGTTGGAGGTCATCCGGTTGTGATCGTCGCGGCGATCCGGGGTCTGCATGGTGAAACCGGCCGGCCCCACGCTGGTGACGATGTTGTCCTTGCTGATTACCGGCTGGCCGAGGAACGGCGAGCTGGGGCCATCGGCCTGGATCTGGAAAATTTCCGCCTGCGCCGCATCGTCGTTGAGGATGCCGCCGATCGCTTCGCCCGTGGCAATACCCAGACCGCTGGACGGTTCGGTGAGGTGAATGGCGAAATCCTCGTCCGGCTCCACCGTGGTGTCGCCGTGCACGGTGACGCTGACCGTCTGCGAGGTGGCACCGACGGGGAAGTCCACCACCTGATCGAGCGCATCGTAGTCGCCATCGGCCACCCTGGCGCTGCCGTCGCTGGTGACGACGCGCACGTGCACGCCGTCGGGCGCAGCCTGAGTCAGCGACAGCGTGAACACCAGCGCGGTGCTGCCGCTGTCGCCTTCCTTCACGGCAGCATCGGCCACCGACACGCTCAGGCCCAGGCTGGAGCAGGTACTGGTGCGGTTGTGCGGCTGCGACGGTGTCTGCAGCTTGAAGTCGGCCGCGTTGTTGTCGCTATCCTGCACGTTGCCAGCGGCGTTGCTGACGCGGGCATACGAGCCGTCGTCATTGGTCGAGCCGTGCGAGGCCAGCCTTGTGCCCTCGCCGTAGGCCGAGCCGTCGCTCAGACCGACCTGGTCGAGGATGTTGCCGCTGGTGTTCTGGATCGCCAGCCCACCGGTATCGGTGATGCCGGTCTTGTAGATCACATCGCCGCTGACGGTGCCCGAGTAGCCGTTGCTGGCGCCGTTGACCAGCAGCAGATAGCAGCCTGGCGCGATGGTCGAGCCGGTGGGCAGGGTGGAGCGGATGCCGGTGCTGCCGGAATCGTTCGAGCCGAGCAGTTGGAAGCCGCTGACATCGAGCGGGCTGGCCGAGCCGTTGTGCAGTTCGACGAACTCGTCGTTGCCGCCCGCGGGCCCGCGCACGCGAAAATTGCTGACGGTGAGGTCGGCCGCCAACGCCGGAAGCGTGAAAGCGGCCAGGCAAAACGCCATCCCCATAGCGCGACGTAAATGCAACATGATCGATCTCCCCTTCCCAGAAAGAACTTGCGAACCTAACTGCCGCGCGTGACAACGCCGTTGCAGGCCGCCCGCGTTACCAGCGTGGTCTGGTCCGCCAGACAGAGGTTTCCGGCACCCCCGAACGGCCCCTCAGCCCCGGTCCACCGTGCATATTCTTGCGCCAGGGACCTGGTGCCCGCATCACGGTTCGCGCCGCTGCAGGGGCCGCGGCAGGTGCTTGCTGCTCTCCCCGCGCCATGCGGGCACGGTCATCGTGTTGCATCGACAGGCCACCTCAGCTGACCTTGAAGGGACGCGAAGCGGCAGCTGCTGACGTGATCGTGCACTCGTTTTTCGCCCCGCATCTGTGCCGGTCGGCGACTGATTTGTGCGGACCGGGGAGACACGGGCAGGTGACCGGGCGTGCGACCTGCGGAATGTGGCTCGGTCGCGTGCGGAATATGGGCTGCAGCATTCGCATGCGGTCACCGGGATGTGCTAATTATGGCCTTTGCCGTTTCGCTGGAAGGGGGCGTGAGCGGCGTGGTTCAATTTCAGCGGGGTGCAGGATGTCGGCAGCGATTGAGCCGGCGACGAGCGGAGCTGGCACGGTGGCGGACGATCGCGAAGCGGACGTCTGTGCGCTGCTGGTGGCACGCGGTCGTTTGAAGGATGGTGATCTGGGTCGTGCGCGGCGTCTGCACGAGGAAGCCACCGAAGGCACCCTGACCACCTTGATGGCGCGTCTGGGCCTGGTTTCCGAGCGCGACCTGGCCGAGGCGTGGGCCGAATTGCTGCAGGTGCCGTTGCTGGCGGCGCGCGACGCGCCCGAGCTGCCGCCCGCCGATCTCGATGTGTCGCTGCGGTTCCTCAAGCAGCAGCATGTGGTGCCGGTGCAGGACGGCGAGCACGGCCTGGCCCTGATCGTGGCCGATCCGGCCGATCCGTATCCGTTGCAGGCGGTCGAGCTGGCCGCCGGTCGCCCGGTGGCGTTGCGGGTGGGCCTGCGCTCGGAAATCGACGGCCTGATCGAGCGCTACTACGGCACCGGCCGCTCGGCAATGGGCACCATCGTGGAGAACCTCGACGGCAGTGCCGCCGAAGAGGACGACGTCGAGCACCTGCGCGACCTCGCCTCCGAGGCGCCGGTCATCCGGCTGGTCAACCTGATCCTCCAGCGCGCGGTCGAGCAGCGCGCCTCGGACGTGCATATCGAGCCGTTCGAGAACCGCCTCAAAGTGCGCTACCGCATCGACGGCGTGCTGCATGAAGTGGAAGCGCCGCCGTCCAGTTCCACCGCGGCGGTGATCTCGCGCGTGAAGATCATGGCCAAGCTCAACATCGCCGAGCGCCGGCTGCCGCAGGACGGCCGCATCCAGCTGCGCGTGCAGGGCAAGGAGCTGGACCTGCGCGTATCCAGCGTGCCGACCAGCTTCGGCGAATCGGTGGTGATGCGTATCCTCGATCGCGAATCGGTGGTGTTCGATTTCGAATCACTCGGCTTCACCGACAACTTCAAGCAGCGCTTCGTCGACGTGCTGGAAAAGCCGCACGGCATCCTGCTGGTCACCGGTCCGACCGGCTCGGGCAAGACCACCACGCTGTACACCGCGCTGTCGCAGATCAACACCCCTGACGTGAAGATCATCACCGTCGAGGACCCGGTCGAATACCAGCTCGAAGGGATCAACCAGATCCAGGTGAAGCCGCAGATCGGGCTGGATTTCTCCGGCGCGCTGCGCTCGATCATGCGTCAGGATCCTGACGTGATCATGATCGGCGAAATGCGCGATCTGGAAACCTGCCGCATCGCGATCCAGTCCGCGCTGACCGGCCACCTGGTGCTGTCCACCCTGCACACCAACAGCGCCGCCGGCGGCATCACCCGCCTGCTCGACATGGGCGTGGAGGATTACCTGCTCGGTTCCACCATCAACGGCATCCTGGCGCAGCGACTGGTGCGTCGGCTTGATCCGGAAACCGCGATCCAGTACGAGGCGCTGCCCGAGGTAGTCGCCCAGTTTGAGCTGGAGAAGTACACCGACGAACGGCCGATCAAACTATGGAAACCGGGCAGCAGCGCGGCCAATCCCACCGGCTACCGCGGCCGTCGCGCGATCATGGAATTTCTGACCATGAGCGATCCGCTGCGCCGGCTGGTGATGCAGCGCGCCGACGCCGGCGAGATCGAGAAACAGGCCCGCGCCGAAGGCATGCGCACGATGTACGAAGACGGCATCGCCAAGGCAGTGGCTGGCGTGACCACGCTGGAGGAGGTGCTGCGTGTCACGCAGGAGGGCTGAGCAGCGGGGAACGGGGAACGGGGAACGGAGAACGTGCAGTCCTCGCCTTGATTCTTTCGCGGCGTTTCCAGATGGACTGGGCGTAGCGCATGTGCGCAGGGTTGCGTCGCGTTCCCCGTTCCCCGTTCCCCGTTCCCCGCTCTCCAGCCATGACTCAATTACAGTACAAGGCCGTCAACGAGGCCGGCGAGATGCTGCAGGGCCAGATGGAGGCTGCCAGTGTCGATGAGGTGATTGGCCGGCTGCAGGATCAGGGCCACACGCCGCTGGAGGCCAGCCTGGCCGACGGTGCGGCGGGCAGCAGCGGGCTGGCGGCGTTGTTCAAGCGCGGCGCCTTCACGGGTGACCAGTTGGCCCAGTTCACCCATCAGCTGGCCACCTTGCTCGGTGCGGGCCAGCCGCTGGATCGTGCGCTCGGCATCCTGCTCGAGCTGCCCGAGGGCGAAACCGCGAAAAAGCTGATCGAGCGCGTGCGCGACCGCGTGCGTGGCGGCAACACCTTGTCCTCGGCGCTGGACGAGGAAAACGGCGTGTTCCCCAAGCTGTACGTCAGCCTGGTGCGCGCGGGCGAGGCCGGCGGTTCGCTGGAGGAAACCCTGCGCCGGCTGGCCGATTACCTCGAGCGGGCACAGGCGCTTCGCGGCAGCATCGTCAACGCGCTGATCTATCCGGCGTTCCTGATGGTGGGCGTGCTCGGTTCATTGGTCCTCTTGCTGGCTTATGTGGTGCCGCAGTTCGTGCCGATCTTCGAAGACATGCAGGTGCCGATTCCGTGGATCACCCAGGCGGTGCTGCTGGTCGGCAATACGCTGCAGGCCTGGTGGTGGCTGATCCTGTTGTTGCTTGGTAGCGGCCTGTTCTACTGGCGCGCGCGGCTGCGCGACCCGACCATGCGGCTGGCCTGGCATACCCGCCAACTGCATCTGCGTCTGGTTGGTCCGCTGCTGCTGAAGGTGGAAACCGCGCGCATCGCGCGCACCCTCGGCACGCTGCTGAAGAACGGCGTGCCCCTGCTCAGTGCGCTGACGATTGCCCGGCAGGTCACCAGCAATCTGGCGCTGGACACCGCGCTGAGTGCCGCGCACGAACAGGTCAAGGGTGGCGCCGGGCTGAGCCTGGCTTTGGGCCAGTCGAAACTTTTTCCACGGCTGGCGATGCAGATGGTGCAGGTTGGCGAGGAGGCCGGTCAGCTCGATGGCATGTTGCTGAAAGTGGCCGACACGTTTGAACTTGAGTCCAAACGGGCGATCGATCGTCTGCTGGCCGCGCTGGTGCCGGCCCTGACCATCGTGATGACGGTGATGGTGGCGATCATCATGGCCGCGATCCTGCTGCCGCTGCTCAGCCTGACCAGCAATATCCAGTAGTCCACGAATTTTCGAAAGTCCGAGGTGATCCCCATGCAGTACAAGCAACCACGACGTATCGGTTTGAATGCCGGCTTCACCCTGCTGGAAATGCTGGCCGTGATCGTGCTGATCGGCATCATCGGTACGGTGGTGGTAACCCAGGTCGGCAAGAACGTGGACAAGGGCAAGTACGGTGCAGGCAAGGCGCAGTTGACGACGCTGAGCCAGAAGATCGAGAACTACGCGCTCGACAACGGCACCCCGCCGGCGCAACTGCAGGACTTGCTGGTGAAGCCCGCCAATGCGCCGAACTGGCAGGGGCCGTACGCGAAGGAATCCGAGTTGAAGGATCCGTGGCGTCATGCCTTCGGCTATCAGTATCCGGGCCAGCACGGCAGCTTCGACCTGGTCTTCTACGGCCAGGACGGCAAGCCCGGTGGCGACGGCTACAGCAAGGACGTGGGTAACTGGCAATGAAAGGCGGGGAACGGGGAGCGGGGAACGGGGAACGCGCAGCTTGCCGCTCCCTCGCATCGCGCGCTCCGAATGGGCTCCAAACAGAGCAAGCGGGTTCACGTGACCTGGGCC